>JANMON010000236.1:0-8475 GCA_031369265.1 Gemmatimonadaceae bacterium
CCGGGAGCGTGGCCGTCGAAGGCGAGTCCGAGATCGGTGCCCGCCAACACGATAGCGTCGGCGCGCTGCTCGCGCACCATGCGATGTCCGGCCTCGAACATCAGGGCACGCTGCTCCTCGGTGCAGGCGCCGCTGAGCGCGATGTCGGTGTAGGTCTGCCCCAGGCGTTCGATGTCGTCATCACACGCCACCGCCTCCGTGCGACGCAACTGTCCGTAGAGGCGCGTCCGCATCACCACGCGGGTGCCGAGCAATCCGACTCGCGTGAGACCCTGGCTCACGAAGTATTCATCCAGCGGCGCGACGGCCGACACCAGCGGCAAGGGCGAAATCCGGACCGTCTCGTCGAAGCAGAAGTGCCCTCCGAGTGACGTGATGGCGGCACAGTCGGCCCCTGCCGCCTTCAGGCGGTGCAGCAGCGGGGCGTACGCATTCGCCTGCTCGTCACGCCGATCCGCAAGGTTGTTGCGGATCAGCTCCTGCACGTCGGCCTGGACGATGGTCAGTTCCAGCGGCACCCCCATCTCGCGCATCCGTGTCGTGAGCCGCTGGTAGTACACGATCGTCGCTGCAGGTCCAATGCCGCCGATCAATCCGATGTGCATGTGATCATCCGTGTCGCGAGTTCATGAGGTTGAACGTGTCCGGCCGTCATCACGCGCCTGCTGCACGCTGCAACTCGTCCCAGGCCAGCGCGACATGCTCGCGTTGCGTCAGGATGTTGCCGATCGCGAGACGCAACACGTGCCGGCCATGCAGCTTGGTATGTGACAGGTACACCCGGCCGGTGGCGTTCACGGCGGCGAGGATGCGCGCGTTGCATGCATCGGCATCGGCGTCACTCATCCCAGCCGGCGCGTACCGAAAGCAGACCAGCGAGAACGGTACCGGCGCACTGAGCACCCAGTCGGTGTGCGCGTCCACTTCGGCCGCGAACTCGCGCGCCATCGCGCAATGATCGCGCAGGCGTGACGCCAGGCCATCGGTGCCGAAGGCGCGCATCACCATCCACAGCTTGAGCGCACGGAATCGACGGCCCAGTTGCACGCCGTAGTCCATGTAGTTCACCACCTGCGCATCACGGGCGGTGACCAGGTACTCCGCCACCAGCGAGAAGGCGTTGCGCAGCACGTCCTGGTGTTTCGTCCAGAAGGTGCTGCAGTCCATGGTGGTGAAGAGCCACTTGTGCGGATTGGTCAGCACGCTGTCGGCCCGCTCGACGCCGTCCAGTGCCCAGCGGTATTCCGGTGCGATGCCCATCACGCCGGCGTAGGCGGCGTCCACGTGCAGCCAGACCTTCTCGCGCTGGCAGATGTCGGCGATGGCCGGCACTGGGTCGATGCTGGAGGTGCTGGTGGTACCGACGGTGGCCACGACGGCGAGCGGAAACATCCCGGCGGCACGATCGGCGCGGATTGCGGCGTCCAGAGCGTCTGCGCGCATTCGAAAGGCCTCGTCCACCGGGATCTTCACCACGTTGTCGGTGCCGATGCCGAGTGTGATGCAGGCCTTGTCGGCCGACGAGTGGGTGTGTTCGCTGAGGTAGACGCGCAGCACCGGCATGTCCGCACGGCCCGCCATGCCCTTCCGTCGCACGTCGAAGCCCGCCGCCTCGCGTGCCGCGGCCAGTGCCAGCAGCGTGGACATCGACGCGGTGTCGGTGATGATACCGAACCAGCGATCGGCGTCGGGCAGGCCCATCGCGGTCCAGAGCCAGGCCAGCACGCGCTGCTCCAGTTCCGTGGCCGCGGGGCTCGTCACCCACAGCATCGCGTTCGCGTTCAGCCCCGACATCAGCAGTTCGCCCAGCACCGACGGGACGCTGGAGGAGTTGGCGAAGTACGCCATGAAGGCCGGGTGGTGCCAGTGCGTGATGCCCGGCACGATCACTCGCTCCACGTCGGCCAGGATCAGGTCCAGCGACTCGCCGGACGTCGGGGCGGTGGCTGCCAGCTGGCTGGCCACGGTGCCTGGTGCCACCTGGCTGAGCACCGGTGGCAGCGCCCCCTCGTCATGCAGCCGACGGAAGAGATCCAGGATGCGGTCGACCCCTGCGTCCAGCACCGAAAAGTCGAAATCCCCGGTGGCCGGAGCGGGCGCCGAGAGGAGGGAAGGCGGAGTCTGTGTCATCGGACCGGACAGTGTAGCGGCACCGGTCTCGGCGCGCCGCCGGCCAAGGAGAGGCAGCTCGACGACTCCAAATTTGCTTGGAGTCACCCCTAGGATCACGAACTGGGCCGTGATACCTTTGTGGGCTACAAGTACCCCGCGAGGAGCATCATGGCCGCCAAGGGCAAGCGCATCAACATCAAGCTGCGCAGCACTGAATCACCGTACACGTACCACAAGACCAAGAACGCACGTCTGCATCCCGAGCGGATCGAGATGAAGAAGTACGATCCGGTCGTGAAGAAGCACGTCCTGTTCAAGGAAACCAAGTAACACCCGGTTCCGCGCGACGCGCGGAGCCCGGCACCAGCGCCTCGGACAGGCTGCGGTGCCGGGCTCCTTTGCGTTGCCGATCAGTGTTCGGCTCCCTTCGTCAGTGAAACGCTGACAGACCGCCGCGCGATCAGGCCTGAGATTCTGGCTCGAGGGCGTCGTCGCGCACCGGCGTCCGTCTGGTCCCTGCCGGTCGATTCCCGATCGGCAATCCTTGGCGCGCCGGCCCTGCGGGGCGGGAGTCGAGCGCATGTCCGATTACTCCTCGCAGTCGGCGTCGCTGGGGGTCGCTCCGGCCGTGCCGTTCGCCCGCGCCCTGCTGGCCACCGACGCCACCCACGCCGCCGATGGTGCCGTGCGCGTCGCGGCCGCCATTGCCGACCGGCATCGCACGCAGTTGAGCGTGCTGAGCGTGCTGGAGCCGACGCCGTATCCGCTGCCACTGACCGACCTGGCCCTCGCGCCGTCATCGCAACCGGCCGTGGAAGAGGAACTGCTCACGCAGCGACTGCAGGCCGTGCGCGAGCAGTTCACGCGCCTCGGTCTCCGCGCCCCCGCCGATGTGCTGGTGGACCGGAGTGAGCCTTTGACTGGCATCTTCCGTCAGGCCGACGCGCGCCAGGTCGAGCTGATCGTGCTCGGCCTCGGCCGACACGCGATGCTGGATCGGATCTTCGGCACCGAGACGGCGCTGCACGCCGTCCGCGACGCGAAGGTGCCGGTGCTGGCCGTCCCTGCGCAGAAGATGTCGGCACCGCAGCACGTGATCGTCGGCACCGACTTCGATGCCTGCAGCATTGCCGCCGCCCGTGCCGCGGCGCGGCTGGTGGGACCGCACGGACATCTCACGCTGTCGCACGTGGACGCGGTGGCCGATCCACTCCCCGCCATGCTTGCCGACTGGCCGCCGCATGTGCTGGATCGGCTGAACGACGCCTTCGCGCGCATGATCGCGCAACTGTCGCTGCCGGAGACGATGGAGATCGACAGCATGCCGCTGGCCGGCGTGGTGGGCACGGAACTGGTGGCCTGCGCCGATCGGCTGCACGCCGATGCGATCGTGCTCGGTCGGCATACGCGCAGCCTGATGGAGCGCATGGTGCTGGGAAGCGTGACGACGTCCGTCGTGCGCCACGCGGACTGTGGAGTGATGGTGGTGCCGCGCGACGGGTGAGGGGGTGGCGCGTGCATCCGTCACCATCGGATGCGCGAATCCCCCGGTAGTATGCCCGTCATGTCTCCTCGCCTGCTGCTGCGTCTCGTCGTGCCATGGCTGTGGCCGGCGCTGTCGTCTGCCCAACCGGTCGCCACCGGGCTGGTGGACGGGCGTGTGCGCGCCGGTCCCACCCAGCAGCCGATCGCCAACGCCTCGATCCGCGTAGGAGGCACCGAGCTGGCCGTGGTGAGTGGCGCCGACGGTCGATTCCTGCTCCGTGCGCCGGTGGGCGTGGTGCGGCTCGAGATCCGCGCCATCGGCTTCGCGCCGGTGGTGCGCAGCGATGTGGTGGTCAGTGCGGGCAAGCCGGCGACGCTGGTGATTGACCTGCAGCCTCGTGTGGTGCAGCTGTCCACCGTGGAGGTGGTGCCCAGCTACTTCGAGCCGTCGCGCGAATCGCCGGTCAGCACGCAGCGCTTCACGGCCGAAGAGGTGCGACGCACCCCGGGCACGCAGGAAGACGTGATTCGCGCGCTGTCGATCCTGCCGGGCGTGGGTGTCACCACCGCCGGCCGCAACGACCTGGTGGTGCGCGGTGGGGCGCCGTTCGAGAACCTGTTCGTGGTGGACAACATCGAGGTGCCGAACGTGAATCACTTCGGCACGCAGGGCTCCACCGGTGGACCGGTGTCGCTGATCCCGATCGAGCTGGTGAAGGATGCCGCGCTCAGTGCCGGCGGCTTCGGTGTGCGGTACGGCGACCGCACCTCGAGCGCCACCACGATCGCGCTGCGCGAAGGCAATCGCGAGCGGCGCGCCACAACGCTGAACCTCTCGGCCACTGGATTCGGTGCCATCGTCGAAGGCCCGCTGCCGACCGACGGCTCGCTGCTGCTCAGCGTGCGGCGCAGCTACCTCGATTTCGTCTTCAACGCGGCGGGATTTCCGTTCATCCCATCGTACACCGACCTCACGCTGAAGGCCGTGCAGCGCCCGTCGGCACGCGACGAGATTGCGTTCCTGCTGGTCGGGGCACGCGATCGCATCACCTTCAGGAATGACGACTCCGATGACCGCTTCGAGAACTCCACGGTGCTCGGGTCGTCACAGGACCAGTATCTCTCCGGCCTGACGTGGACGCGACTGCTCTCGCGTGGCGTCATGACGACCACGTTGGGGCGTACCTGGAGCCGCTTCGACGCGGCACAGCGCGACTCGTCGAATCCGCCACAGCCGATCTTCGCTGCCCGCAGCACCGAGGGCGAGACATCGCTGCGCACCGATGTGACCCTGCAGCTGTCGTCGAAAACTGAACTCAGCGCCGGCCTGATCGCGAAGTACGCCGGCACATTGCGGTATGACGTGACGCTGCCCGGTGCGGCACGCCTCGACCAGGCCGGCGCGTCGCGTGTCTTGCGCGTGGACACTGCGTTTTCGGCGTTTCGTCAGGCCGGGTACCTGCAAGGCAGCCGGCAGCTGACCGACAAGCTGCGCCTCACGCTCGGCGTGCGCGCGGATTGGTACGCCTTCCTGCGCGACGAAATCCGCGTGGCACCGCGTGGTGCGTTGGCGTGGAGCCTCGATGCGGTGAACACGGTGACCGTCGCTGCAGGCCAGTATTACCAGGCGCCGCAGCCGATCTGGCTGGTGGGTGATGCGCAGAACGTGCGCACGTTGCAGCCGCTGCGCGCGGATCAGGTGGTGCTCGGATGGCAACGCCTGCTGCGCCCCGACCTCAAGCTGCAGGTCGAGGGCTATGCCAAGGCGTATCGCGACTATCCCGGTCGTGTCTTCCGGCCGCGAGCCGTGTTGCAGCCAAGTGGCTTCGACGATGTGACGAACGACATCCCGTACGGCCTCGAGCCGCTGGTGGGTACCGCGACGGGTTCAGTGCGCGGTGCCGAGGTGCTGCTGCAGAAGCGACTGAGCGATGTGCCGGTGTATGGATTGGTCAGCGCGAGCTACAATCGCACCCGATTCCGTAGCCTCGACGGCAGCACAGCCGTCGGCGCCTTCGATGCACCACTGGTGCTGAACGCGCTGCTCGGCTGGCGGCCGAATGCGCGCTGGGAGGTCAGCGGGCGCGTACGCTCGGCAACCGGCTTGCCCACCACGCCGTTCGGTGCTGACGGTCGCCTGGATTTCACGCGTTACAACGCTGGCCCGCGCCTGCCGACTTTCTTCGCGCTCGACCTGCGCCTCGATCGTCGCTTCGTGTTTCGTCGATCGCAGCTCGTGACCTACGTGGACGTGCAGAACGCCACGGCACGGAAGAACATCTCGCAGATCGCCTGGGATGCGCGACTCGGCGCTGCGAAGGCCAACGAAAGCCTTGGCCTGCTGCCGAGCATCGGCGTGAACTGGGAGTTCTAGGCTGTCCCTGTCAGGCGATCAGACGAGGTACGCGTCGCCCGCCTCCGGCAGGATGTATGCGATGTCGAGGCGGCGCACGAGATCACCCAGCCGCTTCCGGAGCACCAGCGGCACCGGGTGTGTGTCGGCCACCAGCAGGTTCGCCTGCCTCAGCGCCTGTGCTGCCACGTCGTCCATCGGTGTTTCCACCAGCGCTGCCGCCTGGGCCAACGTGAGCGTCAGGCTGTCGGGGTGATAGCGCCCGATGGCGCGCACGATCGTGACGGAGGACGGCGACAGCTCGTTCGGCACCACCATCACCTGGCGCGCTGCGATCCCCGGCAGCAAGTCGAGCAATACGCCCGCGGCCGATTCGACGGGCGCGGCGCAATAGCGCACACTCTGCCGCCGGATGCCCAGCTTGCGGCGCAGGGTGCTGCCGAGCCGACCGATGGTCTGCGCGTTGATCGCGAAGGGCGGATTTTCCGGTGAGGCCTCGGCCAGCGCGCGAACCTGCACGCCGGCGGGTTCCATCACGTCACGGATCCGCACCGAGAGGCGGATCGGCAGCGCCGCCGGCGGCTCGTGCGGCAGCCCGGGCGCCAGGGTCATGCCGACCAGCGGGTTCGGGCGCCAGACGAGCGGTGCACCCGAGTCGGTGACCAGCGGCCCTTCGGCGATCCGGCGATGATCGCTGCACGGCCAGTAGACGAATCCGCCCAGAATCGTGGCCAGCGCGTCTACCACCCGCCCGACGCCCACGGCGTCGCTCGCCAAGGCGTCGCCGCGCCGCATGCCGGCCCGTTGCAGGCTGGCCACCCGCTGGCGCACGTGCTCGAGCAGCGAGCTGCCCGCCACCATCAGGTCGCCCCCGTCGTCACGACTGCGTGCCACGCACACGGTCGGGGCCGGCGAGGCCTGAAGGATCGACGTCAGGCGGCGTTCGAGGCCGGATGGGTCGTTGCGGGACAGCCGGCCTTCGGCGCCGGGAAGGGAATGCTCAAACATGCTGCGGAAGGGCAAGAAGACCGCGCCGGACCATGCGCTCACCCTCCAGTATCGGCCCTCCCATGAATGCGCTTCACGCAACTGCTTGTTTATCGGTGGAACTCGCCCGGGCAAACCGCCGTACGGGCTCTCGTCGCGGACGTTCTCTCCCAACACGATATGCTCCTCCCCGCACTGATCCTGCTGCTCCAGCAGCCCGCTCCCACGGCGGCGCCTGCGCCCGAACCGGTGCGCCGTCGCCCGGTGACGACTGCGCTGGAGACCAGCGCCTTCCCCGACACCGCGACCCGCGCGCTTTTCCTGCTCGCGCGACGTGCCCGCGTGGCGCAGGACTCGGCGCTGCGTGGCTACGACGCCCGCACACAGGCGCGGATCACGGTCAACCTCGGCACGTCGGTGTTGACGCGGAACCGGCTGTTGTTCCGCACCGAGAACGTGTCGAACGTGAAGTGGCGTCGAGGGCAGGGCATGTGGATCGAGCCACTGGCGTCGCGCACCACGGTGCCGATGTCGAAGAATGTGAACGTCAGCGGCGTGGCGGCCTCGCTGGTGCCGGTGCCGTACTTCCCTGGTCGCGAGGCGCTCTGGATGCCGGGCAGCGATGCCGGTGTGGTGCGTGCCGACGTGGACGAGACGGAAGGGTTCGTCCACCCGCTGGCCCGCGGCAGCGAGGCGTACTACCGCTACCAGATCGGTGACTCGTTGCGCATACGCCTGCCCAGTGGCGATGCGATCACGTTGCGTGAATTGAAGGTCATCGCGCGGAAGCCGGAGTGGCGCAGTTTCGTCGGCTCTTTCTGGTTCGACGCCCGCAGCGGTGCGCTGGTGCGCGCCGCCTACCGCCTCTCGGCGCCGCTCGAGATCTGGAACGAGGCACTGGCCGACATGCAGCGCGATGTGGACGAGGCCAGACGCGATACGACGCCCGAGGGTCCGAGGCGGGTGAAGGAAGCCAGGGAAGATGCGCCACCGGCGTGGGTGCGCGGCCTGGTGAATCCGCTCCGGTTCGACATCAACCTGGTGACGATCGAATATGCGCTCTACGAAGGGAAGTACTGGCTGCCGCGCGTGAATCGTGCCGAGGGCATGTCGCAGGCGATGTTCATGCGCATCCCGATCAAGGTCGAGGAGAGCTACAAGTACGATGACGTGGATGGCACGGCGCCGTTGCCGGCGTTGCCGCCGCTGACCGATGCCAGGCGCATGGCCACCAGCATGCAGGTGTGCGCACCGGCCTGCGAAGACATCGAGACCGACGAGATGTCCGATGCGCGCATGACGCGCCAGCGCCGGATGCAGGTCACCGATTCGCTGCTGCGTGCGCAAGGCCTGACACCGGCGCTGGTGGCGGACACCACGCCGCTGGCGTCCCGCACCCGTTTCGTGGGCGACAGCCTGTATCGCGATTACCGCGACTCGATCCTGAAGGGCATTCGCGACGCGCGCTACGCGGTGCGCGACTCGCTGCTGCGGGCCTCGGGTCGCACGGTGCCGCCGCTGACGGATTCGACACGCGA
>JANMON010000258.1:0-2284 GCA_031369265.1 Gemmatimonadaceae bacterium
CTGAGCAGACTGGCGGCGGCCATCGCAAACGTCTTCGTCAGCGCCAACGGCTTGAAGAGCCGCCCCTCCTGACCCTCGAGGGTGAAGACAGGGATGAAGGAGACTGTGATGATCAGCAGCGAGTAGAACAGCGACGGACCAACCTCCTTGGCCGAGGTCAGCACGATGTCCATGCGCTCGCGCGTCGTCAGTGTGGCGGTGTCGATGAACGTCGCACCCGCTGGCACCCGACGCTCGAGGTGCTTGTGCATGTTCTCCACCATGACGATGGCGGCGTCGATCATCTCACCAATCGCGATGGCGATCCCGCCGAGTGACATGATGTCCGCGCCGATGTCGAAGGCGCGAAGGCCGATGAAGGCGATCAACACACTGATCGGCAGCGTGATGACGGCCACCAGTGCGGAGCGCACATGCAGCAGGAACACGACGCAGATGACGGCCACGATGATGGCCTCCTCCAGCAGCGTCTCGCGTACGGTCCCGATGGATTCCTGAATGAGCGCGCTGCGATCATAGACCGGACGGATGACGACCCCCGGTGGGAGTCCCGCCTGTGCATCACCCAGCTTTGCCTTGACGCGATCGATGGTGGCCAGCGCATTCTCACCGAAACGCATCACGACGATCCCACCGACCGCATCGCCACGCCCATCGAGGTCGGTGATCCCACGGCGCACCGCCGGACCGACGGAGACGCGTCCGAGTTCACGCACACGGATCGGCGTGCCGGCCTTCGTCGCACCAACCACGACGTTCTCGATGTCGCCAATGTCGCGGAGGTAGCCGAGACCGCGCACCATGTACTCACGCTCTGACAGCTCCATGACCATCGCGCCAACGTCACTGTTCGCCGCCTGGATGGCGCTCATGACTCGTGTCAGCGGAACGCCGTAGGCCAGAAGCCGTGCCGGATCAATATCCACCTGATACTGCTTCTCGAAGCCTCCGACACTCGCCACCTCGGCCACGCCGGGCACTGCAGTGAGCGCGTACCGGAGATACCAATCCTGCACGCCGCGGAGCTGTGCGAGGTCGAGGCGACCGGTCGTGTCTTCGAGGGCGTACTGATAAATCCAGCCGAGGCCCGTGGCATCAGGACCCAGGGTCGGCGAGACGTTGGCAGGCAGCCGCCCCTTGATGCCGTTGAGGTACTCGAGCACGCGCGACCGCGCCCAGTACAGGTCCGTTCCGTCCTCGAAGATAACGTAGACGAAGGAGACTCCGAAGAACGAATACCCTCGTACCGTGCTTGCGCCGGGGACCTTCAGCATCTCGGCGGCGAGGGGATAGGTCACCTGGTCTTCGACGATTTTCGGTGCCTGCTCCCCGTATTCCGTCTGTACGATCACCTGCACGTCGCTGAGGTCGGGCAACGCCTCCAGTGGCGTGTTCCGGATGGCCCAGATGCCGCCGAGCGAGAGCGCCAGCGCCATGATGCCGACGATCAGGCGATTCTGCGCCGACCACTCGATGAGTCGATTCAGCATCGCGTCACCTCGGCCGGTGAACGGCGTGGGCGCCCGCTGTGTCCGACGGGGTCGCGCGCGCTGGCGAACGTGTCGGCCTCGCCGGCGGCTTTGGTGACGTCTTCGGCGCCGCCGTCGGCGGGATCGTCATCTCCATCCCCGGCATGTCACCCATGCCACCGAGCGCCGTACCCAGGTTGGACTCCGCATCCACCAGAAAGGTCGCCGAGGCCACCACGGTATCGCCGAGCTGTAGCCCGCGCATCACCTGAATGCGCTCCGCCGTTGACGCCCCGAGCGTGACGCTGCGGGGCTCCAGCTGACCGTCAGTGCGGCGTACAAACACCAGCTGACGCTCGCCTGTCGCGAGGACTGCGCCGCGAGGCACCGTCAGCACGGCCGCACGCGCCGTCCCTGTGATGTTGACGGTGGCGTACATGCCGGGCTTCAACCGCATCCCCGAATTGCTCACCTGCACGCGCACCCGCGCCGTCCGTGTCTCCGGGGTCAGGGTGGGATAGATGTATGCGATGCGTCCAGTCCATCGCTCTCCGGGGTACGCATCCAACTCCGCATCGACGACCTGACCGACCCGGAGACTGCGGAGGTCCTGCTCGTACACTTCGGCTTCGATCCAGACCGTGCTCAGATCGGCGACGCGAAAGAGTGCATCGCCGGCCATGATCCGCTGTCCCTCGGTCACTGCCTTCTCCGTGACCACGCCCGCCGCGCTCGCTCGAAGCGTGAGCGTCCGCTGCACCTGCCCCGTCCGTTCAACGCGCGCGATGTCGTCCGCGGAGATGTCCCAGTAGGCG
>JANMON010000291.1:0-6746 GCA_031369265.1 Gemmatimonadaceae bacterium
GTTCGAGACGACACTGACATGGGTTGGTCCTCCGCAAGGGGCGACACGTAGGCTCGTCGCCGGTGGCTCTGGCTCCGGCAGGTAGCACTCTGGAGCTAACCCACGCGAAACCGGGGGGCCAGCCCAGTCATATTTTCTAGGTGAACTCACCCGGTGGATTTCTCCGATGAGTACTTGGGAACACTTGAGTCGAATCAGGCCCGGTTGCGGCGAGCGCCGTGCAGTCCGCGTTGCTGCGCTCTGCTTTTGTGTCGGAGCGCCGCGTACGGTTCTGCAATCCGCGATCGACCCCCTTTCGGGCCGATGGATTCTGAACGTTGCGAGGACGCATTACGGCGGCGGCGCCGAAGCTCGAGAGCGCGAAACCTTCGACTGTGCGCGCCTCGGGTCCGTCGTGAATTGTCGTATTGAAAGCGTCCGTGTCGGTGGAAGACGAATCGTTGGCGGTTTCTCCGCAGCGTATGACGGACAGCCCGGTCCGACAACGGGCATCCCGGACGTCGACCAAGTCCGGCTGACCAAGGTAAGCGCATCGATCGCGGATGCGACGTTCTCGTTCCAAGGACGCGCCGTGTTCGCCTATCGCGCCGTGCGATCGACAAATGGCCGATCTCTGACGATTATCTCAGTAGCTCCGGCTAGTCGCGCCGTGCTCCACAGCGTGGTGGTATACGATCAGCGCGAGGGTGGAGCCAATTTGCCTCGCTAGCACTGGCGTTGCGCCGGCCCTTTGCAACACTGTAGAAGACGCAGGCGGAGTCTGTCTCGCCACGTGGTCGTCTACCCGCGCATTCGGGAGGAGATGAGGCGGCGCGTTCGGCTCGCAATCGACTGAACGGTCGGGATCATGATTGACACTTTGGTCCAGCAACATCATCTACACGTGCGTTAGCTCATGATGATGTAATCCCGTTCGTCGAACGTGGCCAGCAGGACCGTCTGGGAGTTGATCGACCAGAGGCCATGGTCCGCCTCTCCTCCATCCCGATGCGCTGGTTGGTCAGCGCGTTCGCGAGATACACGAGGCGCTTACCGAAACGGAAGTGTCGGCCGCCCGGTCGGTCTTGGGCCCCTCGCATCGGCAGCTCTGGCCCGGCGAAACGTCCGAGGCGGCGTTGGCGCCGACGGCGCCTGGGACGCACCACCTCTACCTGATTTCGGATGTGGGCGTCGTGCTCTGCGACCGTGCGGTGCACGCATGCAAACGGAATGGTCGTCGACCCGTTCCGGGATGCAACGCCGACTGCCCTGCTGATTGAACATGCGATGTCGGTGGCGTCACGCACGCAGCTTACGCGCGAGCGGCGTTGAGCAGCGCAACGGCATCAGCGTGAACACCGGCAGTGTCTGCCGTGCATCGCCGATGTCGTGGCAGCGGCGCACCTGCGATCAGGGCGGGCGACGGGTCGAACATCCACCGTCGCCCGCCATTGTACACCGCGATCGTCTACTTGACGACGCCGAGCTGACGCATCAGGCCGAGTGTGTCCCAGTTCGCCCATTCCTCGGCGATCTTTCCATCCACGAAACGGGCGATCGTGATGCCCGTGGACGTTGTGCTCTTGCCCGTTGGTGCAATGCCCTGCAGGTCGCCTGTGTGTGTCCCCGTCGACGTCCAGCGCGTGGCCACATGATCGCCATCGCTGATGGTCTCTTCAACGTTCAGGTGGAGGTCGGGAAACGCCGTGCGATACATGGTGGCGTTCTGCTTGACGGCCTCGGGACCACGCATCGTGCTCGTCGTGGCCGGATCGTGGTCGATGTAGTCGGCCGTGAAAAACATGTCGGCCATCGCCATCTGGCCACGATTCCAGATTTCGTCGATAACCTTCCGCACCGTATTCGCATTCTCGATCGATGTCACGGAGGTCGGTGAAGCAGTGATTGGGCTCATGCGCGTGCCTCCTGGGAGATATCCGCGACGGGAGTTTCCATCGGGGGTCTACGATTGTGCGATGTTGCGCTTCGCGCCATGCATACCGAGCGACCCCGGGCATTGAGCTGGCGCGCAATCACGCGGAGGTGAGCATGGAGTGTGCACTTCCATGCTGTTCATCTGTCGAGACTGCTGCCGCGATGCGAATGAACCTCGCCTGTGTGATCAGTGCTTGTGCGTCAGCAGGTGCTGCCGGAGCAGGTCCCACCGCTCGCTGCCGTCGCCGCATCACCCGTCGCGATACGAATTCAGAACCGGAGCCGATCCGCGCGAATCTTGAAGTCCCGCGCCGCCTCAACCATCGACACGCCGCACGGTCACTGACCGTACCCCGTCCGGCTTGAACACAGCGCTGAACTTCCGTGAAATCCGTGCCATGTTCCACCCACGACACCTGAGACTGGTGTCTACGGAAATGGGGACAGCTCAGACTGCGCAGGTCACAGCCTTTGGACGCGCAAAACCAAAGCACCAGCACCGACATGCGGGCTGGTGCTTCGTCGTTCTGGTCGCTCGTCCGGGTTCTCTGCGAATCTCCGTGTATTGACCGTCGACGCCGTTCAACAGTTAAGCAGTTCAACAATTCAGGAGTTCACGGCGAGCCCACGCGCCAGAACCGCCCCGAACGAGCGCTGTCCCTGAGACCCTGCCCCCCGGAACCGTCCCCGAGTCCCTGCCGTCGCGCTCAGCGCCCCCCTGCGGCCCAGCCGAATGGCGCCGCATCGATCCCGCCGACCGTCCACACCTCGCCGCCGAGGGTGGTGATGTAGGCAGTGTCGCCGATGATCTCGAGCGAGGTGGGCCGGTCCAGCCCCGTCGCCACGACGTCGAAGGTGCGGCCCGCCGCCACCCGCACGAGTGAGCCGGTGTTCGGATCTGCGGGCGCTCCTTCGTACGGGCCATTCCAGTCACCCTGCGCGAGCGCGAACAGCGAGCGACCGCGGCCGAGCGCCACGTCCACGAGCAGCCGCGCGCCGCTGGCAACCAGCGCGTTGGACGTCGACCCGGGAGTGAAGGTGACGACCTGGCCGTCCTGGGGCATGTGCGGGATGGGACCCGCCAGCGCGACGTAGATCGACTCGCCGGAGACCGCGAGCCCGATGGGGACGACGTTGGCGAATGTCCGGAATTCGGAGATCGTCCCGTCGAGCGTCACGCGCAACACGCGATTGTGGTGTCCATCACTGACCAGGAAGCCACCGCGATACGGTTCGATCGCGTATTGGAAGCCGGATGGAACAAAATACTCCGTCGTCGGCGGATTGGCGATGGAGAAGGCGCCGATGTCGGCGATGACGGTGCCGCTGTTCGGTCCGTCGATCCGATAGATGCCGACGACGGCGTTGCTCCCCTCGATGAAGTCCGGCCCCACGCCGGTCACCAGCGCGTACGCCGTGCTGCCGACGAAGGCGACATCCACAACGCCGCTGCCGATGTAGTACGGATCGTTGAAGCGGGCCGGCAGCCCGGTTGCGAAGAGTGTCTTGACGCCGGTCGCCGGGTCGACGCGCCAGATGCTGCCGGTCAGCGGCGCGGTGACGTACAGCGCACCGCCCGGCCCGACGGCGCTGCCCTGCAGCTCCTGCAGCCCCGTCACCAGCTGCCGTGGTGCCGACGATATCGCGACTCGGCTCGACACGTCGGGCGCGATCGCCTTGGGTGCGCTTGAATCGGTGGGAAAGCGGCCGTCGGTGCAGCCGACAGCGAGGGTGCTCGCGAGCAGGGCGCGGGTGAGGATGCGGAGTGACTTCATGGGACCTCTCGATCGATGGTGGAAGAGCAGGATGGTCAGTCCCGCGTTGCGGGGCAGGAATCGCACGGATATGATCTCAGAAAGGGCTTTACCCGCCCTTTGCCGCCGATTTACTCCTCCCTGCCGTCGTGTCCGCGCGATGCTCCTCCTCCGGCTCCTGGGCGGCCTCTCCCTCTCGATGAACGGGAGCAGGCTCACGGGGCCGGCGACGCAGCGGCATCGGCTCGCCCTCCTCGCGCTGCTGGCGGGGACTCGGTCCCGTCGGCACAGCCGCGACCGGCTCGTCGCCTGGCTCTGGCCCGAGCGCGACATCGACCATGCGCGCAACCTGCTGAATCAGGGAGTGCACGCGCTGCGCCGAACGATCGGTGAGACCGCCGTCATCTCGGATCAGAGCGATCTACGCCTCGATCCAGTTGCCTTGGCGTGCGACGTGGATGCCTTCGAGGACGCAGTGGCAGCGGGCGAGCTCGAGCGCGCCGTCGCCCTCTACACCGGCCCCTTTCTCGACGGCTTCCACCTCCCCGAGGCGTCGGAGTTCGAGCACTGGGTAACGGGAGAGCGAGAGCGGTTGCGCCGGGTCTACACCCGAAGTCTCGAGCGCCTCGCCGAGTCGGCGGAGGAGCGACGGGAATGGCGCACCGCGGCGGAGCGGTGGCGCGCCCTGGTGGCGGAGGAGCCGTACGATGCCCGCGCCACGCTCCGGCTGATGCGCGCGCTCGAACGGGGGGGTGACCGAGCCGGCGCGCTCCGGGAGGCCCAGCGGCACGCGCAGGTGCTGCACGACGAGTTCGAAGCGGTTCCGGATCCCGAGATCGTCGCGGTCGCCGACCGATTACGCCGCGTCGCCAGTGGCGCACGCGACGAGGCACCGAACGCGACCGACGATGGGTCACGGGCAACTCTCGTCGCCGCATCGGCGGCGATCGTCGCGCCGTCGCTCGTGGGACGCACGGTGGAATGGGGGGAGCTGATGCGCGAATGGCATGCGGCAAAGAGTGGACTGCCGCGGTGCCTCCTCATCTCCGGCGTCGCCGGGATCGGAAAGACCTGTCTCGTCGAGGAGTTCGTCCGGTGGACTGACGGCAGCGACGCGGCCACGGCGACGGCGCGCTGCTACGGAACCGTCGGGCGACTCCCCTACGCCCCACTCGCCGACTGGCTGCGCACCCCATCACTGCGCGAGCGCGTGATGACGCTCCCCGAGGTCTGGCGCGCGGAACTCGCGGAGCTGTTGCCGGAAGTCGCGAACGGAGGCCCGGACGTGGGATCGCGGCGCGACGTCCCCCGCATCGAGGCCAGGCGCCGCTTCTTCGAGGCGACGGTCCGCGCGATCGCGGACGCGCCGCACCCGCTGCTACTCGTCCTCGACGACATCCAGTGGGCCGACCGTGACACCCTCGAGTGGATCCGCTATCTCCTGCGTGGCCCCGGGCCGCTGCGCGTGCTGGTGGTCGCCACGCTCAGACTCGGCGAGGTGCCACTCGAGAAGCGGCTCGACGACGTGTTGCTCGACCTGCGTCGCGACGGGCGGCTGCACGAGCTCCTGCTCGAGCCGCTCGATCCCGCCGACACCGCGACCCTCGGCGCCGCCATCGCGGGCGCGACGCTCGATCCCGCCGAGGCCCGTGCCCTCCATGTCGAGACGGAGGGTCACCCGCTGTACATCGTGGAGTCGATGCGGGCCATCGCCGTCAGGCGGGATGGCGCCCTACCGTCGGCCGCGGCGTCCGGCAGTCGCGCCGCATCGTCAGGCACGCGGCAGCCGCTCCCCGAGCGCGTCCTCGCCACCATCGAGGCGCGGTTGGCGCAGCTCTCCGCGCCGTGTCGCACCATCGTCGGCGTTGCCGCCGTCATCGGTCGCGAGTTCCGTGTCGATCTCCTCTCGGAGGCAAGCGCGATCGACGAAGAGGGTGTGGCCGCAGCGCTCGAGGAGCTGCTCGCGCGCCGACTCGTGCGTGAGCGGGCCGACGGCGTGTACGACTTCGGTCACGCGAACATCCGCGAGGTGGCCTACGCCGGAGTGAGCTCCGCGCGCCGCCGACTCCTCCACCAGCGCATCGCACGCGCGCTGATGGAGACGGCGACCGAGACGAGCGAGGCAGCGGCCGCGATCGCGCAGCACCTCGACGAGGGTGGGAAGCGCGAGGAAGCGATCCAGTACCACGAGCGGGCAGCCGAGGTGGCGAAGCGGATGCACGCGTCCGAGGAGGCCATCGATCACCTGTACCGCGCGTTGGCGCTGCTGGCGACGCTCCCCGAGTCACCCGAACGGGACCGGCGCGAGCTCGCGCTCCAGATCGCACTCGGGCCACCGCTGCAGGAGAGCCGAGGGTGGGCCGCCCCAGAGCTCGGCGCGATGACGGCGCGCGCCCGCACGCTCAGCGCGCGGATCGGAACGGAGCGGGAACGGCTGCGCGTCTTGTGGGATGTCGCGACGTTCCGCATCGTGCGCGGCTCCGGCCTGCCCGAGTCGTTGGCGATCGCGGAGGAAGCGCTGCACCTTGCGCTCGCGCAGCGCGATCCCGAACTCCTCGTTCCGACGCATCACCTCCTGGGAGAGATCCTCTGCCACACGGGGGAGTTCGCGCGGGCGTGCGAGTCGCTCGAATGGGCAGCAGACCGTCACGATCCCCGGGCGCACGCGGCCAATGCCCGTCTGCTCGGCGTGGACTACGGCGTCTTCAGCCCCAGCGTCGCGAGCCACGTACTCTGGCACCTGAGCCGCTTCGACGAAGCGCGCGCGCGAAGCCAGCAGGCGCAGGAGCGCTCGGAGGAGCGCGCCGACCCGTTCAGCCGCGCCATCGCGCTGGCGTACGGCGCCATGCTGCAGCAGTTCGCTGGAGCCGTCGACGCGGTCGAGTCGATGGCGGCATCCACCATCGCCGTGAGCACCGAGTACCGATTTCCGTACTACCGGGCGTGGGGCGGCATGCTGCACGGCTGGGCAGTGGCACAGCGCGGCGACGAGCGGGGCATCGCACAGATACGTGAACACCTCGCGGCCATCCGTGCGACCGGATGCGACTATCGGCGGTCGTATTGGCTGTCGTTGCT
>JANMON010000356.1:0-20095 GCA_031369265.1 Gemmatimonadaceae bacterium
GGCGCCCTCAGCACCGTGCGCGAACTCTCGGTGTGCGGGCGGACTTCGGCCTTCTCGATCAAGGGACAGGGGCTGACCGTGCAGGAGATCGGCCGGCGCCTCGGTGTCGACAACGTGCTCGAAGGGAGCGTGCGGCGCGCAGGTGACCGCCTCAAGGTGCGCGTGCAGCTGGTGAACCTCGGTGGTACGGTCGTGTGGGGCCAGGTCTTCGACCGCACGATCTCCGACGTGTTCGCGGTGCAGGAGGAAATCGCGCAGGCGGTGGTGCAGGCGCTGCAGGTCCACCTCGTGGCCGGCCGTGGACCACTGGTCAGGCCGGGCACCTCGGACATGGTGGCCTACGAACTGTTCCTGAAGGGGAAGGCGATCCGGCGGCAATTCACCCCCGACGCCCTCGTGCGGGCGGTGACGTTCTTCGAGCAGGCGATCGCGCGCGACCCCGACTATGCGATGGCGCGCGCGTGGCTCTCCGACTCGTTCGCGCTGCAGTTCGTGATCGCCGGCTTTCCCGCCGACGAGAAGGTGCAGCGTGCGCGCGCCCTCGCGCGTGAGGCGGTCGCGCTGGATGACCAGCTGCCCGATGCGCACTGGGCACTGGGCCAGGTGCTGCTCTGTTTCGACGTCGACCTGCAGGCCGCGATCCGGGAGTTTCGTACCGCGATCGCGCTCGATCCGGGCCATGTCGACGCGCGTCACATGCTCGGCCTGACTCTGCAGCACCTCGGCCGGTTCGACGAGGCGCTGACGGAGCTGCGTCAGGCCGTGGCCGTCGATCCGCTGGCGGTCGAGGCGATCGGGACGATGGCGCGCGTGTACCAGAGCATGAACCAGCACGACGACGCGATGCGGTATGCGCAGGAATCGATCGACCTCGCGCCGGGGAATCCGTTCGGCCACGTGCACATGTCGACATCGCTGCTGCACGTCGGGCGGCATGACGAGGCGCTGGTGCACGCGCACGCGGCCGCTCCCACTGCCGGGCCGCGCGGCATGGCGAACCTGGCGAAGACGCTGGCCGCTGCCGGGCGTCCGGCGGACGCACGGGCGATGCTGCGGCAGCTGATCGAAGAGACGCACGGCGCTGCGCCGTTTCACGTCGCGATGGCCTGGCACGCGCTCGCCGAGACCGACGAGGCGATCGGCTGGCTCGAGCGCGCCGCGGCGCAGTTGGACCCGTGGATCACGGCGCTCGCCGTCGATCCCGGCTTCCTGTCGCTGCGCTCGCACGAGCGCTTCATGTCGCTGACGCGCCGCCTCGGTCTCGCGCGCACGGCGCAGGCTTCGTAGCAGGCCTGCGCGGGATAGTGCATTCGCGTGATGCGGGCCGCGCGTCACCTCACGGCAGCACCTGCAGCTCCACGCGAGACGGACTGCTGGCCGAGCGCCAGACGGCGTGCGTCTGCCGCTGGAAGTCGGCTTCGGTCGCCTCGAAGATATTCGGCACCCACGTCTGCGGGTTGCGGTCGATGAGGGGGAACCAGGTGCTCTGCACCTGCACCATGATCCGGTGCCCCTTGAGGAAGCGGTAGGCCTGCGTGTGCAGGTCCACGGTGACCGGCGTGATCGTGTTCGGCACCATCGGCTTCGGCTCCTCGAAGGACTCGCGAAAGCGGCTGCGGAACACGTCGTTGGCGACCATCAGCTGGTAGCCGCGCACCCTGGCCGGGATGGCGGGCGTGTCGGGGTAGACGTCGATCAGCTTCACCACCCAGTCCGCATCCTGGCCGGTGGTGCTGACGAACAGCTTCGCCATGATGTCGCCAGCGACCACCACATCCTCGGTCAGTGGGGCGGTGGTCCAGCGCAGGACGTCCTTGCGGCCGTCGAGGAAGCGCTGGTCCTGCAGCAGCCACGTGTACCACTGCGATCCCGTGCTGGCATACGTCGCCTCGATCGGCCGCTTGCGGTACGGCACCGGGTCGGCGGGATCGCTGGTGAAGCGATCGGCGGCCGCGGCACCGCGCGCCACCGGCTTCGTGAACGAGAGGCGACCGCCCGTCTGGAAGTACAGTGAGCGCGTGACGACGCCCGGAGCCGGCCACGCATCGTACTGGCGCCAGCGATTGCTGCCCGATTCAAAGACCAGCGCCTCCTTCACCGGCGCGGTGCCGCGATCCTTCAGGTAGTGCGCGAAGAACGGCGCCTGCACCTCCTGACGGAAGTACGTCGCCGTCGGCGTACCGAAGTCGATCGAGTCGAGCGCCTGTCCCGTCCCGCGTCCCCACGAGCCGTGGATCCACGGGCCCACCACCAGCGTGTTGCGGCGCAGCGAGTCGCGCTTCTCGAGCGTGCGGTAGATCGTCACGGGCCCATAGAAATCTTCCTGGTCCCACCAACCGGCGACGTTCAGCGTCGGCACGCTCACGCGCGTCAGCGATCGGTGCATCGACTGCTTCTTCCAGAACGCGTCATAGTTCGGGTGCTGCGTGAAGTCGCGCCACGTCGGCAGCACGGTGTCACGCATCACCTTCGCCTGGATGTTCCGCAGCGGCCCGACGCCGAGGTACCAGTCGTAGGTGTCCGCCGGCGTGAAGCGGAACTCGCTGTTCTCCTTCGAGGCCTCGGTGAGGTACGCGTACTCGAAGCCGTAGCTGAGCCGGAACGCCCCGTTGTGATGGAAGTCGTCGCCGATGAACATGTCGGCCGGTGACGCCTGCTCACTGACGGCCTTCAGCGCCGGATGCGGGTCCAGCATCGCCATCGCCGCCGTCCAGCCGTCGTACGAGACGCCGAGCATGCCGACGCGGCCGTTGTTGTTCGGCACGTGCGTCACCAGCCACTCGATGGTGTCGTAGGCATCGGTGGACTCGTCGATCGCCGTGCTGCCGGAATCCCGCAGCGGACGCTGCATCACGAACCCACCCTGCGAGCGGTAGCGCCCGCGGATGTCCTGCATCACGAAGATGTACCCCTCCTCGGCCAGCTCCTTGAGCCCACCGGCCAGCATCTCCGGCGTCGCATTCGGCACGCCGTACGGCGTGCGACGGAAGAGGATCGGCAGCGGCATCGTCGCCGCGGCAGGCATGAGCCACTCGGTGTGCAGCGTGACGCCGTCTCGCATCGCGATGTCGGCCGAGTGCGCGGTGTACCTCGCCGGCTCGAACTGCGGCGGCGCATCCTGTGCCCGGAGTGGCAGTGCAATGCTGACTGCAACGACTACGGAAAACCAGCGGCGGATGCGCATGATTCGCGGGGTGGCAGGCGGAATGGACGGAGCCGCGCGGGCGGATTTACGCACGGAGACTCACCGGCGGCGCGACCGATGTCCAGCACCCGTGTCTGTCGTCGTCCCCTGCGCCTCTGTGTCAGGCAGTTGCCTCTGCGAATTCGGTCAGCGTGGCCGCTCGGCCTGCTTCAGCACGATGCCGTCCAGCTTCTCGAGCGGCTTGATGCCGAGGACGTCGGCGAGGGTGGGGGCCATGTCCACCACGCGGGCGCGGGTGTCGTACTTGCCCGGTTGGAACGGGGTCCCCCAGAAAATCACCGGCACCCAGGCATCCTGATCCCAGGGCGTACCGTGGCTGGCGTTGCGGATGCCGGCGGGATAGTTGAACTCGTCGAGCGTGGTGACGAAGCGCACCACGCCGCCGGGCGCGAACATGCGCAGCCAGCGCAGGCCGATCAGGTCCGTGGTGGTGTCGGCACGCGCCAGATCGCTCAGCATGTCCACCCGGTTCACGCCAGGCACGGCACGCACGCGGGCGGCGATCGAGCGCGCGACTGAATCCACCGACACCTTCGCCTTGCGGAATGAGGTCGTGTCGCCGATCAGCAGCGCCCCATCGCTCACCGCCACCTGGTTGGTGTCGATGCCCATGCCGGCCAGCTGCACGAACGCCGAATCGAACACCGGCTCGATGTCCACGTACCGGGCGCCCGGGTTCGGCGTCACCTTCGAGAGCACACCGGGGAACGGCGACATGCCATGGTCGCCCGTCAGCGTGAGGATCACACGCGTCGAGTCGCGCATCGCGAACAGCGAGTCGATGAAGGTGCCGAGGAACCGGTCCACGCGCAGGATCTGGTCGTGCAATTCCTTCGAATCAGGGCCGAAGCGGTGGCCCACCGCGTCGGTCGTGGACAGGGAGATGTTGAGCAGGTCGGTGCGATTCGCATCGGCGCCCAGCTGCAGCTCGCGCACGCCTTCGAGTGCGAACCGCAGCGTCAACTCGTCCATCACCGGAAAGCCGAGCAAGTTGGCGGCGGCCATCACCGGGTCGCTCGGCACTGCATGCGGGAACACGTACTGCTGGCCGATGGACTCGACCGGCACACTGTCAGCCTCGGCGTACGCCGAGTCGGCGAGCAGCGGAGCCCAGATCCAGCCGGCGTATTCGGCGGCGTGCTGCTTCTGGTTGAAGTCGCGCACCCACTTCGGCAGCGCGGCACCGTAGTACGCGCTCTGCGTGAAGGTGCCGTTGGTGGCGTACCAGTACACGTCGCCACGTGCGCGGCCGATGGGCAGGATGGCGCCGCGATCCTTGCGCGAGACGGAGAGGAATCGCGTCCGGCGATCCGCCGCCCGCATCCAATCCAGCAGCGTCGTGCCCTGGAAACGGCGTGGCGACGCACCGATGTCGCTGGCGCCGATCAGTGGTGCGGTGGGATCGTTGACGCCGGCGGAGTTGGCGGCAATGCCGGTGTGCACAGGGAAACGGCCCGACATGGCAGCCGCGTGGCCGGGTGCCGTCTCGGTGTTGGCGTGATCCTGGTAGGCGCGCGTGAAATGTGCGCCGGCCGCGTCGAAGCGGTGCAGGCCACCGACTAGCTGCGGGCCGAAGCGCTGCAGGTAGTCGCCACGCAGCTGGTCGATGGTGATGAAGACGATCAGCGTCGGTCGCGCCGCCGGCGGCGCGCTGCGGGCCGGCGGCGTGACGGACTGCGGCGGCTGGGCCTGTGCGCAGGCGGCCGCGCCGGCGAGGACGGAGACCGCCAGCGCGGTCGCGAGGAGTCGGCGGGGCATGTACCTGAACGGTACACCACGGGCGCCGCGAAGGAACGACTTGCCCGCGACCCCGTTGCCCTTCGCAGGCCGGGACGGCACCTTCGCCTATCCCCCCCTGACTCGTCCCGCTGATGACCGAGCAAGACAACCGCCCGCTGTTGCGGGTGATTCTGCGCACCGTGGTGTGGTACGTCATCACCGCCGGACTCTGGTACCTCGTGCGGGACATGATGCCGAGGGATTTCGGGGTCCTTGGTGAGGATGAACTGGGGCGGATCGCGACCAGTGGTGGTGCCGGAGGGCGGGTCCAGGAAAGCGGACCGGCGCTGATTCCGACGATCATCGCCATGCTGGCCGCCTTCGCCACCGCACTCCCGGTGACCTGGATCTACACCTACACGCGGCACAAGAAGGGGTACCAGCAGTCGGTGGTGCAGACCTTCCTGATCCTGCCGGTGATCGTGGCCGGCATCGTGGTGCTGGTGAAGCATTCGCTCGCGCTGGCCTTCTCGCTGGGCGGCATCGTGGCCGCGGTGCGATTCCGCACCACCCTCGAGGACAGCAAGGATGCGGTGAACATCTTCGTCGTCACCGGCATCGGCCTCGCCTCGGCGGTGGAGCCGCCGGTGGGGTTTGCGATCTCGGTGATGTACAACCTCCTGATCATCGGGCTCTGGATCACCGATTTCGGCCGCGCGCCGGCGATGGAAGGTCGCCAGGCGGGGCAGCGGCTGCAGAAGGTGCTGCAGAACGCCAATCGCACCGGGACGTTCGTGGCCAAGCTGGATGACGAGATCCTCGCCGACCTCGCACCGGAGCAGTTGGAAGCGCTCGCCGACCGCGCCTGGCGCCGCCGCAAGCGCAACGCCCCCGATGCCGCCGAGGACGAGCGTCCCGACTACACCCACATGCTGCGCCTGCACACCACCGACGTGGATGGCACCCGGCTGGCGTGCGAGCGCGTGTTCGACACCCTGTTCTCGAAGTGGAAGTACATGGGCAAGGCGAAGTCGCCCGATGGGCTGAAGATCGTGGAGTACGGCATCGCGATGCACGAGAACGTGACGCCCGGCGTCGTGCACCACATGTTGAAGCAGCTTCCCGATGGTGGCGTCCGCACCGTGGAGATGAAGAAATGATGCGAGCCTTGGTGATGTGCGTGTGTGCCGTGCTGCTGGAGACACCGGTGGCGGCGCAGGGCATCTTCCGCGACACGGTGCCGCTGGAGGTGACGCTGGTGACCGACCTGCGCACCGTGATCCGCGACCGCGACAGCACGAAGTTCCAGCCGCACGCGGCGCAGCTCACGTACAAGCTGCCCGATGGCACGTCGAAGACCTTCCCGGTCACGTTGCGCGCGCGCGGGCACTTCCGCCGGCAGGCGCGCAACTGTGAGTTCCCGCCGCTGAAGCTCGAGTTCAAGCGCACCGATGCCCGCGAGACGCTGTTCCAGGGCAACTCGAACATGAAGATCACCACCAACTGCCGCCCGGGGAATCCGGAGTTCGAGCAGTACATCCTGGGCGAGTATGCGCTGTACCGCGCCTACCAGATCCTCAGCCCGCGGCACTTCCGCACCCGGCTGGCGAAGATCACGTATCACGACTCCGAGTCGAAGATGAACGACGTGGTGTCGTGGGCGTTCTTCGTGGAGGACGACAAGGAGGTGGCGAAGAAGTTCGGCCTGACGGTGGACGACAGCAAGGGCGCGATGTTCCACGACCTGGATGACCAGCAGCTGGCCATCACCTCGCTCTTCGAGTACTTCGCGGCCAACACCGACTGGTCCATCTCCGGGCTGCACAACATCGCGCTGATGCGCGATTCCATCGGCACGCTGTTCCCGGTGGCCTACGACTTCGACTGGGGCGGGGCGGTGAATGCGCGGTACGCCTTCCCCGATGCACGGCTCAACATCCGCACCACCACCACGCGGCTCTATCGCGGTCCCTGCAAGCCCGTAACCGACTGGCAGCCGGTATTCACGCGCTTCACCACCGCCCGTCCGCGCATCGAGGCCATGTACAATGCGATCCCGGGCATGGACCCGCGCCGGTTGCGTACCACGCTCACTTTCCTGAACGAGTTCTACCAGGAAATCGGTGAGCCGAAATCGGCGCGCGGTGCGATCACCAGCGGCTGCAATGAAAAGGGCAATTGAAGCACCGCCGGTCCCACGCACCACACCAGCACTCAATCGCCACGACGCGTCGGTTCGTGGACCCATGTTGATCGGCTTTTGGAGAACGCGCATGCGGATGTCGTGGCCAACCCTGTCCGTCACCCTGCTGCTGGCGCAGCCGCTGTCGGCGCAGGCGGCGCCTGCGGCCAGCGACTCCGCGGCCGTGGTGCGGGTGGCCGAAACGCTGCTGCGCGCGATCTCCTCCAAGGACACCGCGCTGGCCCGGACCGTGATGCTGCCTGGCGTGCAGTTCGTGTCGATGCGCGATCCGGCGACGGCCTCCGCCATGCCACGCATCCAGCGGGACAGTGCCTTCTACGTCAGCCTCCCGCGCGGAACCGAGAGGCTCCTCGAGCGGATGTGGTCGCCGAGCGTGCGCTTCTTCGGCAGTACGCTCGCGGAAGTGGCAGCGCCGTACGACTTCCACATCGATGGCAAGTTTTCGCACTGTGGCACCGATGTCTTCACCGTCGTCCGCGCCGGCGGTGAGTGGAAGCTTGGCGCACTGGCCTACACCACGCAGCGCGACGGCTGCGCCGCCAGCCCGCTCGGTCCGCCCAAGCCGTGACCGCACGCCGGCTGGGGAACTCACCGACTCCTGCCACCACGTCGATGTATCACCGACGGTACTCCGCCGAGTGTCAGACCCGCGCCGTAGATTGGTAGCCGTGGGACCGCATGTGCGTCCCGTTGGCCGCTTTTCTCTCGGGACGCGATGCCGGGTTCGATCCAGCTCTTCACTGCCAGCCGACTGACCCCGCTGATCGCCCACTGCACCGAGGTGGTGCGGGCCACGCCGTTGTCGCCGCTGGAGCAGGAGACGGTCGTGGTGCAGAGCCAGGGCATGCGACGGTGGGTGACGCTGCAGATGGCCGATCGCCTGGGATGCGTCGGATCGCTGGTACTGCCGTTCCCGGCCGGATTCATTCACGACCTGGCGCGCCGCGTGGATCCGTCACGCACCACGCGCGACGCCGAGGAAGCCTTCAGTCGCGACACACTCGCCTGGCGTATCGAGGCGCGGTTGCGCGAGCTACCTGACGGGGCGGTGTACGAGCCGCTGCGGTCGTACCTGGGTGTGACCGACGACCGGGCTCGCTTCGGTCTCGCGTCACGCATCGCTGACCGTTTCGACGATTACCAGCTCTATCGCGCCGACCTGCTCGCGGCGTGGGAGCGTGGCACCGACACGCCGGACTCGGAGCATGCGCGCTGGCAGGCGGCCCTCTGGCGTGCACTCTGCCAGGACGCGGGCCCGGCACCGGCGCACGCTGGCGCCCGCCTGCGTCACCTGATCGAGGTGCTGGATGGCGCCACGCCGCGTGGCCTTCCGACTCGCGTGACGGTGTTCGGCATCAGCACGCTGCCACCGTTGTTCGTGGACGTGCTGGCGGCACTGGCGCGACACCTGCCGGTGTGCGTCTACACCGCCACGCTGACGGCTCCGACGTCGCATCCCCTGGCCGCAGCGTTCGGCGGCCAGGGACGCGAGTTCATCCATGCGCTCCTCGCACACGGCGCCGAACACACGCTGCTGGCCGACCCTGACGCGTGTCCCGCGACGCTCCTCGGCACGCTGCAGCGCGAGTTGGAAGCCGGTGAGGATGGCGCGGCGAGACTGGTGCCGTCGGTCACCGATGGCTCGCTGCGCGTGCACAGCGCCCATGGCGAGATGCGGCAGCTGGAGATCATTCGTGACCAGCTGCTGGACGCGCTGCAGGCCGATCCCGCACTCCGTCCGCACGACCTGCTATTGCTGGTGCCCGATGCCGCGACCTGGGCGCCGCTGGTGGACGCCGTCTTCGGCGTGAACGAACCCGGCACGCCGCGGATTCCCTATCGCATCGCCGATCGGCCGGCGCGCGGTGACGATCCGGCGGCCACCGCGTTGTCGCTCCTGCTGGCACTGCAGGGCGGACGCTTCACGCACAGCGAAGTATTCGAGTTGCTGGCGCAGCCACTGGTGCACGAGGCGGCGGGGCTGACCGACGCGCAGGTGGATGCGCTGGCCACGCTCATGCATCGCGCCAACACCCGCTGGGGCTACGATGCCGCGTCGCGCGCGGCGCTTGGCCTGCCGGCCTACGAGGAGGCGTCGTGGCGCGCCGCGCTCGACCGCCTGCTGCTGGGCATGACCACCGGGCCGCACCCCGACCTGGTGCTGGAACTGCTGCCGCAGAGTGGCGACACGGTGGGCGATGGCGCCGGCCTGGCGCGACTGGCGCAGTGGGTGGATGCGGTGGCGACGCTGATCGCTGGATGGAGTGACCTGCGCACGCTGGAGCGTTGGGCCGACGCGCTCGAGGAGGCAGTCACGCTGTTGTTCGGCGCACCTGGAGTGCGCGACGGCGACGCCATCTCGGGCGTCACGCGCCTGCTCGACCGCCTGCGCACACAGGCGCTGGCGGCGGGGTATGCCGGCGACGTGAGCTTCGGTGTGGTGCGTGACTGGATCGATGGTGAGCTGGAAGGGGATGGGTTCGGGAGCGGCTTCCTGACCGGCGGCATGACCATCGCGGCCCTGAAGCCCATGCGCAGCCTGCCATTCCGCGTGATCGCAGTGGCCGGACTGGACGAGGGCGTGTTTCCCCGTCGCGATCGTCGGGCCGCGTTCGACATGCTGGACGTGGAGCCGCGTGCCGGTGATCGTGACCTGCGCAGCGATGATCGGCAGCTGTTCCTGGACCTGGTGCTGGCCGCCGGTGACCGGTTGATCCTCGCCTACAGTGGGCGGGCCGTGAGCGACAATGCGCCCTGCGCCGCGTCGGTGGTGATCGACGAACTGCTCGACCATCTCGACCGGCGCAGCAGCGGAGGCGCGCGCCCGTCGGTGCTGCTGGAACATCCGCTGCAACCGTTCTCGCCGCGCTACTTCGAGTTCGCAGCCGACCCACGCCTCTTCACCTTCTCGTCCGCACACGCCCGCACCGCCAGCGCCACCCGGCAGGATCGCGGCGCCGACCTGCCGTTCGTCACCGCGCCGGTCATGCGCAGCGAGCGGGCGTCGACACACACCTTCGAACTCACGATCGCCGAGCTGGCCGATTGCTGGTGCAATGCCAGCCGCTACTTCTGCCGACAGGCACTGGGCTTCACGCTGGCATCGTCCGACGCCGACGCCGGGGACGACGAGCTGCTGATGCTGGACAAGATGGAGCAGGGCGGCGTGAAGACGCGGTTGTTGGCGGCGGGATTGCGTGGTGATGCCGATCCCGCGCGCGACCGGCGCCGGCTGCAGGGTGCGGGTGAGTTGCCGCCAGCACGACTCGGCGAGGCATGGAACGCGGTGCTGCGAGAAAGCGTGGACGCGGTGCTGCAACACCTGCCGCCGGACACGCCGCGCCTCGTGGCGGTGAGCGTGGCCGCCGAGGACTGGCGCGTGATCGGCACCCTGGACGGTGTGCGTGGAGACACGCGCTACGTCGTCCGCGCCGGCAAGTTCCGCGCACCGCACGAGGTGCGCGCCTGGGTGGAACATGTGGTGATGTGTGCCGCCGCCCAGTTGGGTGGTGAGATGGTGCCACAGCACACCGTGCTCCTTGGCTTCGACAAGAAGGCCAGGGAGTACGACCGACTCGGCGCCGTGACTGACGCGTTCACGCTGCTGGCGGCGCTGGTGCGTGAGGCGCGCCGCGGCCGCCTGGCTCCGCTGCCGATCTTCCCGCAGGCCGCGGTGAAGTGGCGCGACGCACAGCTCGGTAACCAGAAGCTGCGCAAGGGGAGCGCGCCGAAGCATCCGCAGCGTGAGGCCGTCAAAGCCTATGAATCGGAGGGTGGCTTCGGGCAGCCCGGCGGCGATCACACCGACGAACACGTCGCACTCTGTTTTCGCGGGCAGGAGCCAATGGTCGATCGGTGGACCGAGTTCGAGGCGCTGGCCACCACCCTCTTCGCACCGCGACTGCCGGCGGGAGGTGACGCATGACGCGTGTCGCACCCCAACAGTTCGATGCGCTGATGGTGCCGCTGGACGATGGCATCACGCTCATCGAAGCCAGCGCCGGCACCGGGAAGACCTTTGCCATCACGCGCCTGGTGTTGCGCCTGCTGCTCGAACAGCGGGTGGCGTCGCTGTCGGAGATCCTCGTGGTCACCTTCACCGACAAGGCCACGCAGGAACTGGTGACGCGCATCCGGCACATGCTGCGTGAAGCCGACGCGGTGTGGAGCGATGATCCACCGGCGCGCACCGCGGCCAACGACGACCTGTTCACCTTGCGCGAGCAGCACAGTGCCGCCGGCGGCGCGATCATCCGCTCGGCACTCGGCAACCTCGACGAACTGGGCGTCTCCACCATCCACGGCTTCTGCCAGCGGATGCTGGCCGAGAGTGCGCTGGAAACGCGCATGCCATTCCGAACCACGTTCGTGGAGGACGAAACCGAGCCACTGCTGCGGGCCGCGATGGACTGGACGCGCCGCCGCCTGCTGGTGGACGGTCTGGCCGCCGGAACGATGGTCGGTGCCGAGGCCGACATCGGTGCGATGGTGGCGAGTTATTCGCGGCGGTTCCGTCGCCAGCCCGGGACGTCGCTGGCCTTCGATCCGTACGACGCATCGCAGGCCATCGTGGCCGACTTCGTGCTGACGGTGGACGAGGCGTTCACTCGCGAGAAGGGCCGTCGCAACCTGCTCGGCTTCGACGACCTGCTGCGCCGGCTGTCGACGGTGCTGGTGGCCGAGGGGCCGCACGGCAGGTTGGCGCAGCGCATACGCAGCCGGTATCGCGCCGCGCTGATCGACGAGTTCCAGGACACCGACAACACCCAGTTCCCGATCTTCAGCAACGCCTTTCACGGCTGTCCGCTGTTCCTGATCGGTGACCCGAAGCAGTCGATCTACGGGTTTCGTGGCGCCGACATCGGCGCCTACCTGGCCGCGGCCGACGGCGCGGAACGACGCTACACGCTGACGAAGAACTATCGCAGCACCGGCGCCTGTGTGAAGGCGGTGGAATTGTTGTTCACTCGGGCACCGAAGCCGTTCCTCTACGACGAGGATCGCATCGACTTTCCGATCGTCTCCGCCGCCACCACGCCCAAGCCACTGCCCGGGCTGCGCGATGACGGCAACGGAGCGATGGTCTGGTGGTGGGTGGACAAGACCCTCGGCAACGGGAAGTTCGTCGCCAAGGAGCTGGCTCTGCACACCATCCTGCGCGCGGTGGTGAACGAAATCGTACGGCTCACCGCTGCGGGCCTGCCGCACCGCTGCATCGCCGTGCTGCTCCGCACCAACGCGCAGTCGCGGCAGGTGAAGCAGGCACTCGACGCGGCAGGTGTTCCCTCGGTCATTGGCGGTGCCGATGACGTGCTCAGCTCTGATGAAGCGGAAGAACTGGCGCGAATCGCCGCCGGCATCGCCTCGCCCTACGATCATCGGGCGGTGTCGGCTGCCCTCGCCACGCGCATCTGGGGCTTCACCGCCGCGCAGATCGCCACCTCGGTGGGTGATGGTGGGGAGCAGGAGTGGAGCCGCATCACGACGCAGTTCGCCGTGCTGCGTGATCTCTGGCGCTCGCGCGGTGTTTCGGCGGCGCTCGGCGCGCTGCTGGCCGATCGCGATACCACCGGGCGGCTGCTCGCATTGCCCGATGGCGAGCGCCGGCTGACCAACGTGCGCCACGTGATCGAGCTGCTGCATGACGCCGCGGTCAACGACGGGGTGGTGGCAGAGACCGTGGGCGAGTGGGTGGCGCGCGAGCTGAGCGTGCAGAACACCCCCGAACGTCGCATGCAGCGGCTGGAGACCGACAGCGAGGCGGTGCAGCTGCTCAGCATGCACAAGGCCAAGGGGCTGGAGTTCGACGTGGTGTTCTGCCCCACGCTCCATGATGAGACCACGCTGCGCGCGGGGCCGTTCGGCCTCACACCGGTCAGTGCGCGCGACGGCGACGCCTTCGTGATGGACATCGGGTCAGCGGAACACGCCACGCGCGCCGCGGCGATGCAGCTCGAGGAGGAAGCCGAGGCACTGCGCCTGGTGTACGTGGCGCTGACGCGTGCCGTGCACCGCTGCTACATCGCGTTCGGCGACATCGGAAAGGATGACGCGGCCAGCAACTCCGCCCTCGGCTACCTGTTGCGGCAGCCTGAGGGCAGCACGATGCGCGAGGGGCTGCAGGCGCTGGTGCAGGCGTCGGGCGAGCGCATGACACTGCACGACCTCTCGCTCGACACGGCGCGCCAGGCAGCACACCTCGTCGAGCAGCCGCTGCTGGAGTTCGCGCCGCGCACACTGTCGCTCGGTGCCACGCAGCTCGACAGCTGGCGCCTCAGCAGCTTCACCGGGCTGGTGGCGGATGCCCCGGACGGCCACGCGCGCGACGTCTCGGATCCGGCGGTGCTACCCGAGGTCGCTGCGGTGGCAACGGGATTCCGGGCATTCCCTGGCGGCACGCAGGCCGGCATCGCCTTGCACGACATCTTCGAGCGCCTCGACTTCGCGCGCACCGATGACACGCAGGCGCTCGCGCTGGTGCAGTCGTCGCTGGCAGCGCACGGCCTCACCGGTGCCGCCGACACTGCCGATTCGCGATTGGCAGACGTGATGGAGATGCTGCAGCGGACGTGCACCGCGACGATCCCCGGCGCTGGCTTCGCGCTGGCCGACATTCCGCGCGGCGACACGCTGCGCGAGTGGCGATTCGACCTGTCCGTCGGCACCACGTCGGCGCGACGGATCGCCGATGCACTCGCCACCCATGGGTCGGCACACGCACAGGCCTACGCCCCCATGCTGCGCACGCTGCGCGAGAACGCCATGCCCGGGTACCTCGGTGGCGTGATCGACCTTGCATTCGCGCGCGATGGCAAGTGGTGGATCGTGGACTGGAAGTCGAACCAGCTTGGTGCGGCCGACGCACGGTACGAACCAGCCGTGCTGGGTGACGTGATGATGGAGGCGCATTACACGCTGCAGTACCACCTCTACCTGCTGGCCATGCACCGGTTCCTGCGCACGCGGCAGCCTGGCTACGACCCCGCGCAGCACTGGGGTGGGGTGGCGTACGCATTCCTGCGTGGCATCGGCGCTGGCGCGTCACATGGCTGGTTCATCGATCACCCGTCGCCTGCGCTGCTCGATGCGCTCGACGCGGCCGTGGGACGGCGCACATGACCGTGACCGCCGATGCGTTGGTGATGCTCCGTGAATTGCCGGCCGTCGATCCGCTGGATGCTCAGCTGGCGGCGATGCTGGTGCGGCGCAGCGTTGGTGACGACTCGCACCGTGTCGCCATCGCGATCGCCACAGTGCTGCTCAGCCGCGCGCGTCGTGAGGGGCACAGTGCGCTTTCGTTGCGACAGCTGGCACGGCAGGCGGGCGACCTGCAGGCCGGCGCGGGACACGCGCTGCTCGAGACGTTGCCGCTGCGCGAGGAATCGTGGTGGACGGAGCTGCTCGTCACCTCGCCGGTGCTCGGCAACGGGCAGCTGGTGACACCGCTGGTGCTGCGCGATGGCCTGCTGCAGTTCCATCGCTACTTCGCCGCCGAGGAGCGCATCGCAGTGCGGATCCGTGACCTGCTGGCAGCACCGCTGGTCGATGGCGTGCCAGCGTTTTCGATCGTCACCGGTGGCCCTGGCACCGGTAAGACCACGCGTGTGGCCACGTCGCTGGTGGGCATGGTCACGGCCCAGCCGGATCTGCGCGTGGCGCTGGCAGCACCCACCGGCAAGGCGGCGGCGCGACTCACTGAATCCATCCGGCAGCGGTTGCACGCCACCGACGCGGTGGCCGCGGCCGACGAGACGACGCGCCGCGCGCTGATGGACCTGGAGGCGCGCACGCTGCACCGGCTGCTCAGCTACAATGGCGAGACCGACACCTTCCGCCGCAACGCCGGCAATCCGCTGCCGTACGACCTGGTGATCGTGGACGAGGCGAGCATGGTGGACGTGCTGCTGCTCGATTCGTTGCTGGCCGCGCTGCGCGCTGGTGCGCGACTCATGCTGGTGGGCGATCACCACCAGCTGTCGAGCGTCGAGGCGGGTGATGTGCTGGGCGTGCTCTGTCGCGCGGCGGAGTCCGCGCCAGCCGCAGCCCCGCTGCATCGTGCGGTGACGCGTCTCACGCGCAGCTGGCGTTTCTCCGATGGCGAGGGCATCGGTGCCGCTGCGTCGGGCATCCTGGACGGTGATGCGGGTGCTGTCTGGCGCATTGGGCACGACACCGCCGAGACGTCGGTGCGCATCGCGCCCCCCGCCGCGACGGCCGATGTGCTGCTGGCCCCGGTGGTTCCGCAGCTGGAACGGTGCCTGGCTGCCGAATCGGTGGAGGCGATGCTGGATGCGCTGGAGGCGTTCCGGCTGCTCTCGCCCGAGCGTGAAGGGCGGCGCGGTGTGCGCGGGTTGAACGAGGCGGTGGAGCGCTGGCTCTCACGACGCGGTCGCGCGGTGAACGACACCTGGTATCATGGCCGTCCGGTGCTGGTGACCGCCAACGACTACTCGACGCGCGTCTTCAATGGCGACATCGGCGTGGTCTGGCGCAGCGAGGGACGCACGGCGGTGTATTTCCGGAGCCTCGATGGCACCACCCGCGCCATCGCTCCCGGACGCCTGCCGGCGGTGGAGACGGCGTGGGCGATGACCGTGCACAAGTCGCAGGGTTCCGAGTTCGACGACGTGGTGCTGGTGCTGCCGAACGAGGAGAGCCGCGTGATGAGCCGCGAGCTGCTCTACACCGGCGTCACACGAGCAAAACGCACCGTCACCATCATCGGCAGCGAAGCGTCGCTGCGCGCGGCGGTGCAGCAGCGCACCGAACGCACCAGCGGTCTGGGCCAGCGCCTGATTCTCTGATCAGCGGGTGGCGGGGCGTGGCGCCATGACGGCCAGCAGCACGAAGTGTTCGTCCACCGCGTGCATGCCGTGCACCTCGCGTGGCGGGAACACCACCAGCTCGCCGGTCTGCAGTTTCCGCTCGCTGTCACCACCGCGCACGAAGCCACTGCCCTCGAGCACGGTCAGGATCACCGTTGACGGGCTGGTGTGGTCCGACAGCTTCTGCCCCGGCTCGAGTCGGAAGACGACCAAGCGCGCATCATCGCTGTCATGGATGATCTCCATGCCCGGGACATCGCTCTTGGCCGCCTCGGCGTGCAGGCCGAGTGCGTGCGGTTCGTACGTGTGCATGGTGCCTCTGCGTGGTGGAGTGGATGTGCAATGCTCAATACCGCAGACGTCGTGCCGTCTGGCGCAAGTGCGGCGCAGTCGTGTTCGCTGCATCCGGCTGGCAGATTCCAGCGAATTGCACCATGCCCCGTCACGCTCGCCCGCTGCAGCCCTCCCCTCGATCCCGATCCCGTCGATGCGTCTGGTCACCCTCCGCCGCGCCATCGCGGTCGTGCTGCTCACTGCCGTCATGTCACGCACTACCGCGGCACAGTCGCTGTCGCGCGGCACGGAACGCGCTGCCGGCGAGTGGATCTTCCGCATGGCGGGCGACGACACGCCACAACGTGTCACGCTCACCGCCGATGGCGACACGCTCCGCGGCAGCGTCTATGGCCAGGCGTTCGCCGCCACGCTCACCGGGCAACGACTGCAATTCGGTGTGGGCGAGTTCCGCTGGCGGGGCGTGCTGCAGGGCGACACGCTGCGCGGCTGGCTGGGCATCAGCGACTCCAGCCGCTGGAGTGCGAGCCGCTACCGCGCTCCGGCGGTCGCGCGATCGTTCACCTACACGCCGGCCACCTGGTATCGCGAGCTCGGCACGTCGGCCACGCCAGCGCTGCGTCTGTACCCGGGCGATACGGTGCGCACCAGCACCGTGGATGCGGCGGGGTGGGGCACCGGTGCCTTTGGCGACCGTGACAACAAGCGCACGCGCGGCGGCAATCCGCTCACCGGACCGTTTTTCATCGAGGGTGCGCAGCCCGGTGACGTGCTGGTGGTGAAGCTGCTGCGGGTGCGACTCAATCGCGGCTGGGCCTTCAGTGGCACGTCGTTGATGGACAACGCCATCGAGCCATCGTATGCCGCACAGCGCAAGTTCAGTGAGGACGACAACAAGTGGGTGCTCGACACCGCGGCGGGTGTGGCGCGCCTGGCCAAGCCATCGGCGGCACTGCGTGACCTCACCATCCCACTCACGCCATTCCTTGGCGTCGTGGCGGTGGCGCCGGGTGACGGTGTGGTGCCGAGCTCACGTGATTCGGGGCGCTGGGGTGGCAACATGGAGTACGCGCAGCTCCGTGAAGGCACCACCGTCTATCTCCCGGTGCAGACCGAAGGGGCGTGGCTCTACCTCGGCGATGGTCACGCGGCGCAAGGCGATGGTGAACTCACCGGCGATGCGATGGAAACCAGCATGGACGTGCAGTTCACGGTGGACATTCGTCGCTATCGTTTTGAGGACATCACGCGCGCTGAATCGGCGTCACACCTGATGAGCATCGGTGTCGCCGGATCACTCGACGAGGCGATGCGGCGCGCGACGTCGGACATGGCGCGCTGGCTCGAGAAGGAGCAGAAGCTGACCGCCAGCGAGGCGGCGATCGTGATGGGATTCGCGGTGCAGTACGACATCCCGGACATCGTGCCACCGTGGGTGAGTGTCGTGGCTCGGCTGCCGAAGTCGGTGCTGGCGGGGGTGAAGGGCACCAAGTGAGCGCACGCCCCACACTGACACGGTGACATTCGAGCGTCTCGAGCGGCTGTGCTTGCCACTCGCGGAACGCTTCTTGAACTGTACAACAGCTGGAGTACCGGCGAGCCGCAATCGCGTGCGCGCCGATCCACCCTGCAGCATCGGAGAATCAACATGAATCCACTCGTCACAGTCGGCGTGCTCCTGCTTGCCATCTGGGCCGTGTTGTGGCTGGGCTTTCACGTCGTGTCGGGATTGATCCACCTGTTGGTGCTGGTGGCGGTCGTGATGATCGTCTGGGGCCTGATCAAGCGTGGTGCGTCTGCGATCAGTACGAATACGTAACGATCCGATGGAATTTGCCTCACCGGCCGGTCAGCCGACGCGCTGAAAGCGCCGGTGCCGTGCCCTGCAATACCAATGGCGCCAGCTATGATCCAAAAGATCATTGCTGGCGCTGTTGCATCGTTCCTGATGGGTGGGCAGGAACGCTGGCGGCAGCGAGCACACCGTCGGGGCTGGTTGCCAACGGGTTGGCGCCAGTCCGCGCGCGCGGTGCATGATTGTCGCCCGGACGCGACAACACACTCGCGCGGCAATGTCGACCTCTCGCGCAGGCGATGCACAGGTCCTCGCATCGTGCTTCGCGCGGAGTGGCACTCGTGATCGCCGTACCTTCGGCGCACGCACCCGGAGAATCGCACCATGGAAGCATTCGAGAAGGATGACGCGAGCGGCGCACTCGATTCCGCCACGCCTCCCTGCATCTCACTGTACCAGCCGACGCACCGGCGACACCCGGAGAACCAGCAGGACGCGATCCGCTTCAGGAACCTGGTCAAGGTAGCGCAGTCCTCGTTGCAGCAGCACTACGCCGCGTCTGACGTGGAAGCGTTGCTCGCGCCGTTCAGGGAGCTGGCCGACGACCTCGAATTCTGGAACACGACCCGCGAGGGATTGGCGGTGCTCGGTGCGCGTGACTTCTTCCGCGTCTATCGCCTGCAGCGACCGGTGGAGGCTCAGGCCGTGGTGTCGGAGACCTTTCATCTCAAGCCGCTGACGAAGCTGGTGCAGTCCAGCCAGCGCTACCAGATCCTGGGCCTTGGGCGGAAGTCGGTGCGCCTCTTCGAAGGGGATCGTGATTCGCTGGATGAGATCACGCTGGCGCCGGGTGTCCCGCGCAGTCTCGAGGACGCGCTGGGTACTGAACTCACCGATGCCCGGTCGAACATCGGCACCTTCGGTGTGGGTGGCGCGAAGGGTACCGGTATCCATCATGGCGCCGGTGGACGCGCCGATGAAGTGGACAAGGACGATGAGCGTTACTTCCGCATCGTGGACCGGGCGATCATCGAACACCACACCAAGGCGTCCGCGCTACCGCTGATCCTGGCCACGTTGCCGGAGCATCGCGACACCTTCCATCGCATCAGCCACAACACCAACCTGCTCGATGCCGGCATCGACGTGAGCCCGGATGCGGTCACCCACGATGAGCTGCGCAAGCGCGCCTGGCAGGTGGTGGAACCGTTTTACGTGGCGCGAGTGCAGACCGAGCTGGATCACTTCGGCGCCGCACGCGCGAAGGGTTTGGGTGGTGAATCGCTGGAGACGGTGGCCGAAGCCGTGGCCACCGGTCGCGTGGCGACCCTCCTCATCGATGGTGATCGCGTCGTGCCCGGTCACGTGGACTTCGAGACCGGCAAGGTGATCCTCGCCGATCGCTCGCGCCCCGACGTCGATGACGTGCTGGACGACCTCGCCGCCATGGCGCGCCGCCGTGGTGGACGTGTGTTCGTCGTGCCCGGTGACCAGCTGCCGGTGCAGTCCGGCGTGGCCGCGATCTACAGGTACTGAGTTCCAGGAGCGATCATGCGTTTGTCGCTTCGTTTCATCATCCCGCTGCTGATCGTGCTGGCGGGCGTTGCCTACGGCGTGGTGCCGCTGGTGGACACGCTCACCATCCGCTGGTTCACGCGCGACCTCGACATCCGCGCCAACCTCGTCGCCACCACGGTGGAGGACGCGGTGCAGGAACACCTGCTGGCCGGAAACCAGACGCGCGTGCGCCAGCTGTTCGGCAAGATCACGCAGGATGAGCGGCTGTTCGCGATGGGCTTCTGCGCCGCACCGTCGTCGAAGCCGATCGCCACGTCGTCGCTGCCGAAGGAACTGGCGTGCGACAGCCTGACGCGATTCACCACCGGCGATCCCGCCACGCACCTGCTCGACAGCCCGCGCGGACCACTGCTGGTCTCGGTGCGTCCGCTGGCGGGTGAGGGTGCGGCGGGTGGTGAGATGGTGCTGGTGCACGACATGAGTTTCGCCGGCCGTCGCAGTGAGGAGACGCGGAAGTACCTGTTCTACGTCTTCGC
>JANMON010000362.1:0-4034 GCA_031369265.1 Gemmatimonadaceae bacterium
GGTGGGCGGCGTGTCGATCCGGCTGCGTGAGCGCGCGGAGGGTAGCGAGGAAGGCGCCGAGCCGCACCCCGACAGCGCCCCTCGCTACACGGCCAGCGGTTTCGGTGTGCACACCGACATCATCGTCGCCACCGCCGAGGCGTACGTGGCGGCGGTGAATGGCCTGATCCGCACCCGAACACGCACCATGGCCGAGGTCGCGGCATGAGTGCGCCGCGCACGCTCTTCGAGAAGGTGTGGACGTCGCATGCGGTGCGCGAAGGAGTAGGTGATGCGCCGTCGGTGCTGTACGTGGACCTGCACCTGGTGCACGAGGTGACGTCGCCCCAGGCGTTCACGGTGTTGCGGGAGCGTGGGCTCAAGGTGCGCCGCCCGGATCGCACCATCGCCACGATGGATCACAGCACGCCAACACTGTCGGTGCGGGGCAAGCTGAACGTGATCGATCCGCAGGCGGGCCGGCAGCTGGATGCGCTGGCCGCCAACTGCGCCGAGCACGACGTCCCGCTGTACGGCATGGGTGATGAGCGTCGCGGCATCGTGCACGTCATCGGACCGGAACTCGGTCGCACGCAGCCGGGGATGACCATCGTCTGCGGCGACAGCCACACCAGCACCCACGGTGCGTTCGGTGCGCTGGCCTTCGGCATCGGCACCAGTGAAGTGGGCCACGTGCTGGCCACACAGTGCCTGCTGCAGTCGCGGCCGAAGACGATGGAGGTGCGCGTGGACGGCAAGCTCCGTCCGGGCGTGACGGCCAAGGACATCATCCTCGCGGTGATCGCGAAGATCGGTGTCGGTGGTGGCACCGGTCACGTGATCGAGTATCGTGGTGAGGCAATCCGTGCTCTGGACATGGAAGGGCGCATGACAGTCTGCAACATGAGCATCGAGGCCGGCGCACGGGCCGGGATGATCGCACCGGACATGACCACCTTCGCCTGGCTGGCGGGCCGCGAGCAGGCGCCGAGTGGTGATGCGTGGCGTGACTCGATGGGCCGCTGGTACGAACTGGCCACCGACGAAGGGGCCACCTTCGATCGCAGCGTGGTGCTGGACGCCTCGGAGATCGCGCCGATGATCACCTGGGGCACCAATCCCGGCATGGCGATCCCGGTCGATGGACACGTGCCGGTGGCGACCGGGATCGCCGACACCGCCAATGAACGCGCCTTCGCCTACATGGGCCTGACGCCCGGCCAGAGCCTGCTGGGCCAGCCGGTGGATGTGGTCTTCGTGGGCAGCTGCACCAATGGTCGCATGGACGACCTGCGCGCGGCCGCTGGCGTGATGAAGGGCCGGCATGTGGCGGCCAACACACGGATGCTGGTGGTTCCGGGGTCGCAACGCGTCAAGCGCGACGCTGAGCGCGAAGGGCTGGCCGACATCTTCCGCGCTGCTGGTGCCGAGTGGCGTGAGAGCGGCTGCTCGATGTGCATCGCGATGAACGGCGACACCGTCGGCAGCGGGCAGTATGCGGTCAGCACGAGTAACCGGAACTTCGAGGGCAGGCAGGGCAAGGGCGCGCGCACGCTGCTCGCGTCACCACTCACGGCGGCGGCGTCGGCGGTGGCCGGCGTGGTGGCCGATCCACGGAGCCTGCTGTGAGCCAGCCATGGGCACCGCTGTCCTCGCACGCCGTGCTGGTGGCGCGCGACGACATCGACACCGACCAGATCATCCCCGCGCGCTTCCTGACCACGACCACGCGCAGTGGCCTGGGCACGCACCTGTTCGCCGACTGGCGCTACGACGCTGAACGCAGCCAACGACCGGAGTTCGAGCTCAACCTGCCGTCGTCGGCCGGTGCCGCGATCCTCGTCGGTGGCCGTAACTTCGGCTGCGGCTCGAGCCGTGAGCATGCGCCGTGGGCACTCAATGACTGGGGATTCCGCGCCATCATCGCCTCGTCGTTCGCCGATATCTTCCGCTCGAACGCCCACAAGAACGGCGTGCTGACCATAGCGCTCGACGAGGCGGTGCTGCGGCGCGTGCATGACATGCTTCGCACGAACACCTCCGCGCGGATCACGGTGGATCTCGACGGTCAGCAGGTGACGCTGCCCGACGGCAGCGCGGAATCGTTCGCCATCGATGCGTTCAGCAAGCGCTGCCTGCTGGATGGGCTGGACGAACTGGGGGCCCTGCTGGCGGAGCTGCCGACGATCGTGGAATGGGAGGCAGCATGCGGGCGGTGATCGCAACCCTGCCGGGTGATGGCGTCGGCAGCGAGGTTACGGCAGAGGCGGTGCGCGTGCTGCAGGCGGTGGCCGCGCGAGGTGATCACGAGTTCACCTTCCGTGAGTCGCTGATCGGCGGGATCGCGATCGACGAGACGGGTGAACCACTGCCGGTGGCCACGCGCCATGCGGTGAGTTCGGCCGATGCGGTGCTGCTCGGTGCCGTTGGTGGCCCGAAGTGGAGCGATCCCTCTGCCACCGTGCGACCCGAGCAGGGACTGCTTGGCCTGCGCGCGCTGCTCGGCGTGTACGCCAACATCCGTCCGGTGACGGTACATCCTGCACTGGCCGCGGCCGCGCCGCTCAAGCCGGAGCTGTTGGCGAACGTGGACATCGTCTTCGTGCGCGAGTTGACCGGTGGGTTGTACTTTGGCGCCAAGACACACGACCGCGATGCTGGCGGCCACTCCACGCGTGCGTCGGACCTGTGCGTCTACACGGCGGAGGAGGTGGAGCGTGTGGTGCGCATGGCGGCAGGTATCGCACGCGGGCGTCGTGGACGACTGCTTTCGGTGGACAAGGCCAACGTGCTGGCGACCTCGCGGCTCTGGCGTGAGATCACGACACGGGTGATGCGCGAGGAGTTCCCCGACGTGGCGCTCGAGCATACGCTGGTGGATTCGTTTGCGATGCACCTGATCACGTCGCCGTCACGCTTCGACGTGGTGGTGACGGAGAACCTGTTCGGGGACATCCTCACCGACGAGGCGGCGGTGCTGGCGGGTTCGATAGGCGTACTGCCCTCGGCCTCACTGGGCGATGCCAGCACCACCGGGCTGCGACGCGGACTCTACGAACCGATTCATGGTTCAGCACCGGACATCGCAGGGAAGGGCATCGCCAATCCAGCCGGCGCGATCCTCAGTGCGGCGCTGCTGCTGCGGCATTCGCTGGGCCTTCGCGATGAGGCGGCCGCGGTGGAGGCTGCGGTCTCCGACGCGCTCAGTGATGGCGTGCGCACGGCCGACTGCGTCGCGCCAGGCGAGACGCCGAGCTCGACGTCTGCATTCGGTGATGCGGTGCTGGTGCGCCTGGCCTCGAAGGTCGGCGCGAGCTGACGTCATGAATCCGGCGCCGGTTCATCGCGGACGGGCGCCGAGGTAGCGATCGAAGTGATCGACGAGGCGCGTGAGCAGGTAGCGCGCGTAGTAGGGGCGCTGCGTCCAGCCATGTGTGGCTGCTGGCGCGAACGCCAGATCGAAGTCCTTGCCGAGGCGCATGAACTCCTCGGCAAGGGCGACCGAGGTGGCGAAGGGCACCACGTCGTCCTCCATGCCGTGGATGATCAGCAGGTGATCGCGCAGGTTGCCCGCGTACTGCAGCGCACCGCGGGTGAACGTCTCCGGGTGCGTCTGCGGGCGACGGGCGATGGCGACGTCGTCGCTACCGAAGAAGTGTGGATCGGTGGCGGGGGCGCCGGCCACGCCGGCCTGGAAGAGGCCGGGCTTCTTCAGCAGGGAATACACTGTCAGGGTGCCACCGTAGCTGCTGCCCCAGATGCCTAGCCGCTGCCCGTCCACGAAGGGCAATGACTTCATGTAGTCCACCGCGCTCTCGAGATCCTCGAGGTCCTGGCCGCCCCAGTCCATCAGAAACTTCTCGCGGAAATCGCGGCCGTAGCCGGTGCTGCCGCGCACGTCCACCTGCACCACGATGTACCCCTTCTCGATGGCCAGGTACTGCTGCAGCGTGGCGTAGAGGCCCGCCCAGCGATTGCGGACGGTGTTGGAATACACGGGGCCGAACAGCACGGGATACCGCTTCGTCGCATCGAGGTTGGGTGGGAAGAGGATG
>JANMON010000008.1:0-27339 GCA_031369265.1 Gemmatimonadaceae bacterium
GGCGATCCGTTCGCCGTCTCGGCGCAGAACAGCGCCGGTATCGGTGACCTGCTGGATGCCGTCGTGGAGCAGATGCCGGAAGGGATGGAAGAGGAACCCGATGCATTGCGCGTGGCCGTGATCGGTCGCCCGAACGTCGGCAAGTCGTCGATCGTGAACCGGCTGCTGGGCGAGGAGCGCCTGGTGGTGACGGAGGTCGCGGGCACCACCCGCGACGCGATCGACAGCCCGATGATGTACCATGGCCGCCGCCTGATCTTCGTCGATACGGCGGGCCTGCGCCGACCGACGCGCGTCGATGACGGCATCGAGTTCTACTCCACGCTGCGCACCCGTCGCGCCATCGAGCGTGCCGAGATCTGCGTGCTGGTGCTGGACGCCACGCTGGGCCTCGAGAACCAGGATCTCAAGATCGCATCGCTGGCGTTCGAGGAATCGGGGCGTGGATTGATCGTGGTGGTCAACAAGTGGGACGCGAAGGAGGAGAAGGGCGACAAGTCCGCAGCACACTTCCAGCGCGATGCCGGCGAAAAGGTGCCGTACCTCAAGTTCGTGCCCTTCCTCTTCACCTCGGCGCTCACCGGCCAGCGGGTGACCAAGATCCTCGACCTCATCCTGCAGGTCGAGGCCGAACGACAGAAGCGCATCTCGACGTCGGAGATCAACCAGACGCTGGAAGAACTGGTGGCGCGCCGTCAGCCGCCGCAGGCGGCCGGACGTGAAGTGAAGCTCAAGTACGCGACGCAGGTGGAAACCGCACCGCCGGCCATTGGCGTGTGGGGCAATCATCCCGAGTTGGTGCAGGAGCATTACGTGCGCTACCTGCACAACGGCTTCCGCGCGGCCTACGGCTTCACCGGCAATCCGTTGCGCATCCTCATGAAGCGGAAGGGCGACTGATGCATCCTGCGGTCGGGCTGATCCTCGCGTACCTCGCCGGGTCGATTCCGTCGGCCTTCCTCGCGGGCAAGGCGAAGGGAGTGGACCTGCGCACCGTCGGCAGCGGTAACCTGGGTGCGACCAACGTCTTCCGCACGCTGGGCTGGAAGATCGGACTGACGGTGTACATCGCCGATTGCCTGAAGGGATTTCTACCGGTGGCCCTGCTGCCGTCGGCCTTCGGCACCACGGAAATCGGCTGGCGCATCGCATATGGTGTGGCGGCGATCGCAGGGCACGTGAAGCCGGTATTCCTGCTCGGCAAGGGTGGCGGCAAGGGCGTGGCGACGGCGTCGGGCGTGTTCCTGGCATTGGCACCGATGGCGATGCTCTTCTCGATGCTCAGCTTCGCTGCGGTGGTCGCACTCTCCGGGTATGTGTCGCTCGGCTCGCTGGTGTCGGCCGTGGTGCTGGTGCTGGCGGTGGCACTGCGCGGCACCGGCGGCTTGCCGCTGCTGCTGACTGTGTCGCTGGTGGCGGCGTTCGTCTTCTGGACGCATCGCGCCAATATCGGCCGCCTGCGCGCCGGTACCGAGCACCGTTTCGGCAAGCGTGGCAAGGCCGCCAAGACGGCGGCGTCCGGATCACACGCCGGACCGGTCGCATGAACCATTCGGTCATCGTCGGGGCGGGGGCGTGGGGCACGGCACTCGCCGACCTGGTGGCACGCAATGGACACCGCACCACCCTCTGGGCGCGCGAGCCCGACGTGGTGGCGGACGTCAACACCAATCACTGCAACAGTCGCTTCCTGAAGGGAACCGCGTTGGCGTCATCGCTGCAGGCGACCGATGAGCTCGCGGCCGCCGTGTCCGATGCCGCCACGATCACGTTCGTCGCGCCATCACATGTGTTGCGCGCGGTGATCCGCAGCGCGGCGCATGCGGTGCGCGAGGACGCGATCCTGATCGTGGCCACCAAGGGTATCGAGCGAGAGACGTTCGCGCTGATGACCGACATCGTGGCCGAGGAGCTGCCGGGCCGACCGGTGGTCGCACTCAGTGGCCCGAGCTTTGCCGCTGAAGTGGCCATGCGTCAGCCCACCGCCGTGGTCGCCGCCAGTCGTGACAGCGCCGCCGCCTTGCGCACGCAGCAGCTGTTCTCGTCGCCGGAGTTCCGCGTGTACACCCAGCGCGACGTGGTCGGCGTCGAGCTCGGTGGTGCGCTGAAGAACGTGATGGCGGTCGCGACCGGTGTGCTGGATGGTCTTGGGCTCGGCTTCAATCCGCGCGCGGCGTTGATCACGCGCGGCCTCGCCGAGATGACGCGACTGGGTGTGGCGCTGGGGGCCGAGGCGCCGACGTTCGCCGGGTTGGCCGGCATGGGAGATCTCGTGCTCACGTGCACTGGATCCCTGAGCCGCAATCGCACGGTTGGTGTGGAGATCGGGCAGGGACGACCGGTGGAGGAAGTGCTGCACGCGCGCGAAACGATCGCCGAAGGGGTGATCACGACCCAGAGTGCACACGCGCTGGCGCTGGCGCGGGGAGTGGAGATGCCGATCGTACGGACAATGCACCGCATTCTTTTCGAGGCGATGCCGCCGAGAGATGCCATTGCCGAACTGATGGCGCGCGCGCTGCGCGCAGAGAGTGACTGATGGCCGTATCGTCACGAGAGCCCGTGCAGGAATTCTTCTCGATCGGTGAGGTCTGCTCACTGACGGAACTGAAGCCGCACGTGCTGCGCTACTGGGAGGGCCAGTTCCGGTTCCTCAGTCCGGCGAAGAACCGGTCCGGCAACCGGGTCTACCAGCGCCGCGAGGTGGAACTGATCCAGCTCGTGAAGCAGCTGCTCTACACCGAGAAGTACACGATCGAGGGCGCCAAGCGTCGCCTCGACGAGCTGCGCAAGGAAGGGGAGTTGCGGCCGCAGGCTCGGCAGGCCCTCGAGGTGGCCACCTGGCAGGGCATCGAGAGCGAACTGCGCCATATCCTGCGCGAGCTCACGTCGCCGGTCACCACCAGCGCCGGCTGATGCGTCGCGCGGCGTGTGTGATCCCGGCCTACCAGGCAGCGGATTCCATCGCCGCCGTGGTGCACGGGGTGCGCGCGTTTGCACCATCGCTGGTGGTGATCGTCGTGGATGACGGCTCCACAGACGACACCTTCCGTGCCGCGCAGCAGAGTGGTGCCGATCACGTGTTGCGGCATCGGGTCAATCGCGGCAAGGGCGCTGCGCTGGTGACCGGGTTCCGCTGCATCGCTGCGCTGGCGCCGGCGATCGAGGCGGTGGTGACGGTGGACGCCGACGGCCAGCACGATCCCGCCTGCCTGCCCGCGTTGCTGCAAGCCCTCGAACACGCCGACCTCGTCATCGGGGCGCGTCGTCGTCGCGGCACTTCCATGCCGCTCCATCGAAGCCTTGCCAACGCCCTCTCCACACGGGCCATCACCTGGTGCGCGGGTCGATTGATCCGTGATGCCCAGTGCGGCTTCCGCGGCATTCGTCGATCATTGCTGGAGCGCGTACCACATCAGGGCGACCGGTACGAGGCGGAAACGGCATTTGTCATCCGCGCGGCGCGCGCAGGCGCTATCATCGCTCAGGTTGAGATTCCGACCCGATACGGCCCCCCGAGCCACTTTCGGCCGCTGCGCGATGCGGCTCGGGTGATCGCCACCATCTGGTCCCACCGTCCCTCACGACTGCCGGCATGCGACTCCTCTGCACCAACGACGACGGTATCCTCGCGCATGGTCTCGACTGCCTTGTCCGCGCCGCAGAACCGCTGGGGGAGGTGACGGTCGTCGCACCCGACCGCGAACAAAGCGCCACCAGTCATTCGCTGACCTTGCATCACCCGCTGCGCCCGGTGCGTCGCGGTGATCGCCGCTGGCAGGTGGATGGCACGCCGACGGACTGTGCCATGCTGGCCATAGAGGCCCTGATGCCCGAGCGCCCCGACTGGGTGCTGAGCGGGATCAATCATGGCCACAACATGGGCGAGGACGTGCTCTACTCCGGCACCGTCGCGGCCGCGATGGAAGGGCTGTCGCTCGGCGTCCCGGCCATCGCGCTCAGCTTCGCTGGTGGCGACCTGCGCGCCGACATGACCAAGCTCGACGAATTGGTGGCGCCGCTCACCGACCTGCTCGGCCACCTGATGACGCTCGAGATGCCGCGCGGCACCTTGCTCAACATCAACCTTCCACCGCGTCGCGGTGACGAGGTGGCAGGGATTCGGCTCACGAAACTCGGGCGTCGGGCGTACTCGAATGCACTCGCCAAGATGCAGGACCCGTGGGGACGGCCGATCTATTGGATCGGTGGTGGCTCGATCTCGTGGGAAGGGGATGCGGATTCGGACTTCCGGGCCGTACAGGACGGTTACATTAGCGTTACTCCCCTCCACCTCGACCTGACACACCACGCCATGCTCGACGCTTCGCACACCTGGTGGCGAGCGCCCTGATGATGATTCACGAAATGCGCGGCCCGCGGCGACGCCTCATCGAGGCGCTGCAGGCCAACGGCATTCGTGACCTGGCTGTGCTTCGTGCATTCGACGAAGTGCCGCGGCATTTGTTCGTGCCCACCGGCGTGCGGCATCGTGCGTACGAGGATGCGGCGCTGCCGATCGGATCGGGGCAGACGATCTCGCAACCCAGCATTCACGCGCTCTACCTCGACGTGCTGTGCCTCACCGGTAGGGAGCGCGTGCTCGAAATCGGCACCGGCTCCGGCTTCCAGACCGCGCTGCTCTCGCGGCTCGCCGCGCAGGTGTTCACCATCGAGCGCGTGCCGGCGCTGATGGATCGTGCGAAGGAGGTGCTGCGCGCACTGAACGTCGGCAACGTGTCGTACCTGGTTGGCGACGGCACCATCGGCTGGCGGGAGTACGGACCGTACGACGCGATCCTGGTGGGCGCCGGATCGCCGACGGTGCCGCAGCCGCTGATTGACCAGCTGGCGGTGGGTGGTCGCCTGCTGTGTCCCGTCGGCGACCGCACGAAGCAGGAAGTGGTGCTGGTCACGCGTGACATCAGCGGCGTGAAGACCACCAGCATCACCGATGCGCGCTTCGTGCCGCTGGTCGGCACGCATGGCTGGGTGGACGGTCCACCGGCATGAGCGAAAGCACGGGCCGCATCACACCGACGGGGACGATCCTGCACGTGATCGTGCATGGTCGCGTGCAGGGCGTCGGGTTCCGCTGGTTCGTGCGCACCGAGGCGCGCCGGCTTGGCCTGGCCGGCTGGGTGCGCAACCTGCCTGACGGTACCGTCGAGATGCGCGCGTCGGGCATCGCGCAATTCCTCTCGGCGCTCGAGCAGGCGATACAGCGTGGACCGGAAGGCGCGTCGGTGACGCAGATCACGCAGGTCGAGACGCCGGCGCCGGATGCACGAACCGATGCGCCGTATCCCTTCATCATCCTGCGCTGACTGCAGCAATGCCGATCACGACACCTGCCCAGCAGCAATTGCACCGGCTGGTGCGTGTGGTGCCCAACCATCCGAAGCCAGGCATCGACTTTCGTGACATCACGCCGCTGCTCGCCAGTCCGGCGGAGTTCGCGATGGCGGTGGTGGCGATGATCACACCGTGGCGCGATGCGGGAGTCACGCACGTGATCGGGATCGAGAGTCGCGGCTTCATCTTCGGCGCGCCGGTGGCCCTCGGTCTCGGCGCGGGCTTCGTGCCGCTGCGCAAGCCGGGCAAGCTGCCGCGCACCGTGCTTCGCGAAGCCTATGCACTGGAATACGGCACCGATGCGCTCGAGATGCACTCCGACGCTCTGCAGCCCGGCGCGCGCGTGCTGATCGTGGACGACGTGCTGGCGACCGGTGGCACCGCCCGGGCCGCCGCGCGACTGGTGCACCACGCGGCAGCAGAACTGGTGGGTTTCGGCTTCTTCATCGAGATCGAGGCGCTGGCGGCGCGCCGGCAACTGCCGGCCGTGCGCGTGGAATCCACGCTGGTCTACTGATGCCGGTCCACCCGCTCTTCGAGTGCCGCCACTTCACCGAGATCACCGCCGCCGATCTCTATGCGATGCTGGTGTTGCGGAGTCGGGTCTTCGTGGTGGAGCAGGCCTGCCCGTACCTCGATCCCGACGGACTGGATGTGGACGCCTTCCATCTCTTCGGCTGGTCGGATGCGACGCGCTCTGAGCTGGCCTGCGGCGTACGGATTCTGGCACCCGGCGTCTCGTATGCTGAGCCGTCCATCGGTCGGGTGGTGACGGCCCCGGAGCATCGCGGGGAAGGCTTGGGCCGCCTGCTGATGGAACGAGCGATGGTCGAGTGTAGCCAGCTGTATCCCGGACCCATCCGCATCGGTGCCCAGCGCTATCTGGAGCGCTTCTACGGGAGTCTCGGCTTTCGGACCGTCTCGGAGCCGTACGACGAGGACGGCATCGAACACGTGACCATGCTGCGCACAGGCTGACGGCGGCGCTGGCCGTTGTTATTCTACAGGTCGGCCCCCGTAGCTCAGGTGGATAGAGCAGCAGTTTCCTAAACTGTTGGCCGGGCGTTCGAGTCGCCCCGGGGGCACTGTTCGTACCAAAATGACGCTGCCGTCACCGCAGGCTTCGAGCCCGGGTGACGGCAGCAGTCGTTCGTGGCCACTGGGCCGCGGGTTACATGTCCGGCGTCGGTGCCGCCGCGCGACGACCGATGTCGGCGTCGCTGGTGGCGCTGGCATGCTGCACGAAGAGCTCGGCGGCAAGATCGTTGAAGTCGCGCTGCATGTCGTCGTGGTGCGCCTCGGCCTCACGACCGATCTGCGCCAGCTGCGCCTCGCCGATCTGTTCACCGGCCACGGCGAAGGTGCGGAACGTGTCCTGCGCCTGGCGGATCAGCACGATGTCGCCGACGACGCGCAGGAAGTCGCTCTCGCGCAACGCGTCCACCGCGTCCCGCGCCTTCGCCAGCACGGAGCCGATGGCGTCCTTGATCGAGCCGCCCACAGTCTCGGTGCCGAGCTGCCGACCGTACTGTTCCAGCATGCCCTGATGTCGCTCCAGCGCCGGCAGGTACTGCGTGCAGAGCTGACGGTAGCGCGCGCTGTCAGCCTGCTCGGCGTGGTCGCGAAGCGAGATGATCAGGTTGTGATGCTGTGCGAGGCTGTTGTTCAACTGCGCGCGCAGGAAGTCGCGTCCTGTATCCATGAGTTCGATCTCCGGAGAGTATGTCGATGCATCGTGTCGGGCATTCCCCATGCATGCGATGTGCCGCGTCACGACGCGAGAACATCACTCGTGTCCGCCACGTCAACGACGGCACGTCGGCCGAGCGCATTCCGAGATGGGTCGAGCGATCTCACGAGGACACAGGAATCGCGTGGTAGTTCCGTCGCGCGCGTCACGAACACGCGACACCTGCCGCTCCGCTCTAGCCGACGTCGCTACACGAACGCGCTCTGCCCCGTGATCGCACGTCCGACGACCAGTGCCGTCATTTCGTTCGTCCCTTCGTACGAGTAGATCGCTTCGGCGTCCGCGAAGAGGCGGGCAGCACCATGTTCGAGCAGGACACCGTTGCCGCCCATCATCTCGCGTGCGAGCTGGACCGTCTCACGGCAATGAAAGGCGCAGAACTGCTTCGCCAGCGAGGTATGGGCATCGGTGGCCATGCCGGCATCCTGCAGACGCGCGGCACGCAGCGCCATGCCGAGCATCGCGGTCACGTTACCAAGCATGCGCACGAGCATCATCTGCACCAACTGAAATCCCGCGATCGGTCGGCCGAATTGCGTGCGTTGGCCGGCATACCGCAGCGCATGTTCGTACGCGCCCATGGCGCAGCCCACCGCCTGAAAGGCCACGCCGATACGCGCCGCACTCAGCACGCGAGCCGTGTCGCCGAATCCGTGTGCTTCATGCAGGCGATCCGATTCCGGCACGCGCAGGTCCGTCATCGTGATCCACCCTGAAGCCAGCGCACGCTGAGAGATCTTGCCGCTCATCAGGCGCGCGCTATATCCGGGCAGCGTGGTCCGCACGATGAAGCCCTTCACCGCGCCGCCGTCCTCGTCGCGCGCCCAGATCACCACCACGTCGGCAAAGGTGGCGTTGCCGATCCACTTCTTCTCACCGTTGAGGATCCACTCTTCGCCGTCGCGCCGGCAGCGGGTGGTGAGTCCGCGCGCGACACCGCTCCCGACGTCGGGCTCCGTCAGCCCGAAGCAGCCGATCTTCTCGAAGCGGCGCAGCGGTGGCAGCCACTCGTCGCGCTGCGCCTCGGAGCCCAGCAGCGCGATGGAGCCCATGCACAGTCCTCCATGGACGCCGTAGTAGCTGGCAATCGACGGGTCCACTCGTGCCTGTTCCAGCGAGTAAAGCCCATCGATCACCGCACGATTCGTGGCGCCGCGGTCGAAGTGGTGCTCCAGCGGATCGAGTGCGTGGAAACCCGCCAGCGCGTCGTGATAGAACACGCCGCGATCCCAGTGCTCGTCAGCCACGGGCGCGATGTCACGCTCGAGCACCGCACGCATCGCCAGGCGGCGCCGGTTTTCGTCAGCGGTGAGGGTGTCGAACCAGCCGTACAGATCGATGGGCAGGGGCGTGACGGGCATGACGGATCGCGGTGAAGGGCAGGAGGTCGTGCTCGCGCGTGGCGTGGATCGCGAGTGTCGGACGTCAGGGAAGGGGCGGGAGCTCGCGGCGGTCGATCTCACCCTTCACGGTGCGGTGCCAGGCGCCCGAGGGTACGCGACGCGTGACGCCGACGTACGCGCACAGACCACCCAGTGCACGTTGCATCTCGTGCTGCTCGATGTCGGCGTCGTCGCGGGTGGAGTAGGTCACCGCGATCAGCTGCTGCGGTGTGGGTGACAGCACCAGGTCCGAGATGCGCGGCACCAGGTCACGGATCGACTGCTCCAGCACCGGTGGCACGACGAGCGTGCCGTTTGCCAGCTTGAAGCTGAGCGACGCGCGTGACAGGAAGGTGTAGGCCCCTGCATGCATGGCCACGATGTCATCGGTGCGCTGCCAGCGATGCGCATCCAGCGCTTCCATCGCGCCGTCCGACCAGATGCCGCTGCACGCATTCAGGCCGCGAAACGCCAGCACGCCGTCGGTCTCGATGCGCACTTCGCATCCGAGTGGCCGCCCGATGAACCCAGCCGCGAACTCGCCGGGCTGGCCGAGCATGATGCCGGGGCTCGCCTCCGTCTGTCCGTAGCCGACGCGGAGTTTCGTCGCGGTCAGGTGCGCGGCCAGCGCGGCATCGATGGGCGCACCGCCAACCAGGCCACCATGCAGTCCTCGCAACAGCGTCATGCCGTCGCTGGTCGCGACCAGGCGGTGCGCCGTGAGCGGCACCATGCACAGGTGCGAGACGGCGTGGGCCTGCGCCAGCGCGATCATCGCGACGGCGTCGCGCGGTGGCTCGGCGGACGTGACGATCCGGCGTGCGCGGAGCAGCGCCGCCATCGCGCCGAGCACCAGGCCGAACGCGTGATGCCATGGCAGGAGGCACAGTGCGCTGCCGCCATCCAGTGCCATCTGCGGCAGGTGACTTTCCAGCACCGAAAGCACGCCAGTCTCTGGGAGGGCGATCCATCGCGGCGTGCCGGTGGTGCCTGAGCTACGTAGCAGGAAAGCGACGTTTTCGGTGCGTTCGCTGGCGCGCCGCGGCGTGATGGCGCCGCTCGGCGGACCACCGGTGTGCGAGGGCACGACGACCTGCGCGTGAGCCGAATGCGTTGCGATTGCGATCGATGCATCCAACGCGCCGAGCAGCGGCACGACGTCTTCCGTCGGCGGTACCGGTGCCAGCGTGACCCCGTCGGCGAGCGCCGCCACCAGCAGTTGCACGAAGGCGGGACCGTTCGGCAACGCACAGACCACACGATCACCGCGCGTGATGCCGGCACGGCGTAATGCGCGCGACCAGTCATTGGCGCCGTGATGCAGCGCGGTGGATGACATGCGCACACCATCGGCCACCAATTCTGCGGTGCCACAGGCGTCGAACAGCTCCTGCAGCGCCGTGTTGCCCGTCATTCTCACAGGGAGCAGGTTGCCATGCGAGCAACGTAGCCGTATCGCATTCGGCGCAGGAGAGTCAGCGTCCTGCGGCGCCAGCCGTTGCGTCCCAGAGCGTGGCCAGCGCAGCGGCCTCGAGCGGCAACGGTTCCTGCTGCAGCCCGCCCAGCCAGGCCGCATGCCCGAGCACTCGCGCCGGACTCCAGCCAGACGCCCGCAGCTCAGACAGGCCTGCGTCGCCTCGTGATTTGCTCAACTTGGCGCCGTCCGGATGCCGCAGCAGTGGATGGTGCAGCAGACGCCGTGACAGCGTCTCGCCGAGAAAGGATGCCAGCATCCGTTGTCGTCCGGTGGACGCCAGCAGGTCGTCGCCACGGATCACGACCGTGATGCCGTGGCGCAGGTCGTCCACCACCACCGCGAACTGATACGTCCACTGGCCGAGCCGGTCGCGGAGCAGCAGGTCGCCGCACTGCTCGGCCGGCCGCTGTGCGATCGCACCATGTCGCAGGTCATCGAAGCGCACCACGTCGTCCGGCAGGCGCAGGCGACGCGCGAGCGTCTCGCTGGCGGACACATTCGCATCGCGACAGGTGCCCGGATATCGCAGTTCCTCGGCGCTGTCGCCCAATGCCGCGATCTGCCGCCGCGAGCAACGGCAGGCGTAGACCCGCCCCGCCGATTCCAGCTGCATCAGCGCCGCCGCATACACCGCATCGGCATCACGCTGGCGGAGAATCGCCGGTACGTCCAGGGAAACGTTGTCGCCTGCGAGTCCCAGCCAGTGCAAGTCATCCCGAATCGAGGCTTCGTACACATCGCGCGATCGCTGCCGATCGTGATCCTCGATGCGTACGATCACCGAGCCGCCGAATGCGCGCGCGATGCTCCACACGTACACCGCATTGACGGCGTGCCCGAGATGCAGGTGCCCGGTCGGCGCCGGCGCGAAGCGGGTGCGCCATCCTGGCTGCAGCGCCGCCGCCAGTCGCGCGCGAAGCGTTTCACGGTCAGCTTCAGTGAGGGCGGTGGTCACGGAGCGCGAATCTGCCGTGACGTCCGACCCGCCACAATGCCTCTCCTCACATGACATGGCGTACGACCAGGCCTACTTCGACAAGTGGTACCGCAGCCGGCATCATCGCGTGCGCACACCTGCGCAGATCCGGCGCATCGTGGCATTCACGCTGGCCGCGGCGGAATACGTCCTCGATCGACCCGTGCGCACGGTGCTGGATGTCGGGGCGGGCGAGGGCCACTGGCAGCCGATCCTGCAGCGACTGCGGCCATCGTTGACGTACGTCGGTGTGGAACCCAGCACCTACGCGGTGGGACGGTACGGCAAGCGGCGCGGTCTCCGGCTTGGATCGGTGGAGACGCTGGCCGACCTGCTGCTGCACGAGGAATATCCGGAGGGGTTCGACCTGGTGATCTGCTGTGGCGTGCTGAATTATGTGCCCACGCGGGCGATCGGCGCTGCGCTCGAGCAGCTGGCGCTGCACACCGGCGGCTTGGCCTGGCTGGAACTGTTCACCGCGCACGATGAGATCGAGGGCGACATCGCCGAGATGCGACCGCGGCCCGCCGCCTGGTACCGGGAGCGGCTGCGCGCCGTCGGGCTGGTGCCGTGCGGGCTGCACCTCTACGCGCCGGCCGATCGCGCCGCGGCGCTCGCCGCCCTCGAGACCACCTGAGTCAGCCTCCACCGCGGTGCTCCACCGCGGTCCGCCTCCGCGGTCCTGCACTGCCGCCACCGGCACACGCGCGCGTTCCAATGGATGAGCTCCTTAACGAGGCTCTCCCGGCGCCGTCCGCCTGCCGAGCCGCCGCCGGACCCTCCGCGTGGCTCGCCGCCGCCACCGAGCGCGCGCGGATGTACGGTGTCGCGCTTCGCCGCCTCGCTCGTCAGGATGAGGATGGCGTAGTGGACAGCAGCGGGGCGAGACGCCAGACCGGCGCCGAGCCGCCGCCCTGAGAGCGGGACTCGGGTTCGCAGGTGTTTGGGTCATGCCCGGCCGGAGGCGGCGAGAGCGCTCCCGACGGCCTCCTTGGGCCCGACTGTGGCGTGTGGGACTGATGAAATGTTATCAATCCTTGTCGCCGACACCCGAACCATTTGACCTGCTGAGTCCGGCGACCGCCAACACCGTCCCAGTAGCGAAAGCGCATTCTTAAATATTTGGCCGGCTCGCGGATCGTCCGAAAGCACCGAGGCACTTCTTCCGGCAGCGTTGGAGCGACGGTCGCTTCGCCTGCAGCAGGTCAACCCCGTACTTCCGTGCCTACGATGTCGTGGGCGCATGGGTGGAAAATCTGTATGGCCGCGCGTTCCGAATTCGATGCACAAGTTGGGTTTGTCGGCAGTGACCGACTCGCGTGGCACGGACCGCATCCATGGCACACCGGTGAGCGGGTCTGGAGCACGACCAACACGCATCTCGATGTCTGGATCGAAGTGCTGCACGCGCTCGACCTCGACCCTGCGCCCGTACTGTTCTCGACACTTTGCGCTGATTTCGAGGGCGACCAGTGGACGCTGACCCGCATTCCGCGATCGGACCTCTGGACCTGTTACGGCATCGGCCTCGATGACTTGTGCGTGTGGCGGCCGCTGCTGGCGCACTTCGTGGAGCAGTTCGATCGCGGCAACGCCGTGCTGGTCGAGGTCGATGAATTCCACCTCCCGGCGATGGCGTCCAGCAGCTACCAGCGCGAGCACCTGAAAACGGTCATCGCCGCGACCGGCTACGACCGACACGCCCACAGCCTGCGCTACCTGCACGGTTCCGTTGGGGCCGAGGTCGGCGGACGCGACCTCGATGCGCTGCTCACCGCCGGCATCGGCAGTGCCCAGCTTCCGCCGTCGTCCTGGATCGTGAAGCTCGACCGCATGCTGCCTCGCTCGCCGGCCGAGCGGGCGACGCTGGGCGTCGCGCTGGCGCGCTTCCACGGCACGCGCCTGCCCGCGCGCAATCCCGTCCGTGCGTTCGGCGAAGCGTTGCGTGCCCACGGCGCCTGGCTCGCCGGCGGTGACGCCGAGTACTACCAGCGGTGGGCCTTCGCCACCCTGCATCAGTGTGGTGCGGCGTTCGAACTCGGTGCCGACGTCTGCGCGTGGCTGGCAGCACACGGCCAGCCGGTCGACGCCGCCGTGCCGCACCTGCGCAATGTGTCGCATTCGGCGCGCGGCCTGCATCAGCGGTTGGTGCGCGTGTCGCAGTCCGGACGCATGCCCGATGTCGCACATACCGTGGAGGACATGGCGCGGTCGTGGGACGAGGCGATGTCCGTGTTGCGACCTGTGTACGGCGCCTGAGTCAGGGCGCTGCTCGCAGCCTCACATGCGCAGCGATTCGATCGCCTGCCGCACTGCGGCCAGACAGTGCGACAATCCCTGCTCGGTATGGTCACCCATGTGCCCGATGCGGATCGTGCGCTCGCGCAGTGCACCGTAGCCTGCGCCAATGACGTAGCCGCGCGTCGCCGTTGCCCCGGCCACAGCGGTGCCTGACATCGTCGCAGGGAGGGTGACACAGGTCACCGTCGGCGAGCGCCCGTGCACCGGCGCCAGCACGCCGATCGCCGGATCCACCTCGGCCGCCATCTGCTTCACCCATGCCGCCGTCATGGCCTGCATGGTGAGGTGCCGCTCCCACCGCGCCTCGATGCCTTCCGCGGCGATGGCTTCCACCTGTGCGGCCAGCGCGTAGAAGAGCGAGATCGCCGGCGTGTTCGGCGTCTGGTTCTTGACCGCGTACTTCTCGAATTCCACCAGATCGAAGTAGGTGCCGCGATCGGTGTTCTGCGCTGCGGCATCGATGAACGACTGACTCGCCACACCGAGCGCCAGGCCGGGTGGAATGGCCAGCGCCTTCTGTGATCCGGTGAAGGCGAAGTCCAGCTGCCACGCATCCACCTCGAGTCGGGCGCCGCCAAGGCCAGTCACACTGTCCACCAGAATCACCGCGCCATGCGCATGCACGGTGCGCACGATGGCCTCGATGTCGTTCAGCGCCCCGGTGGACGTTTCCGAATGCGTCAACGTCACCACGCAGGCGCCGGTGCGTTCCAGCAGCGACGCCACCATCTCTGGTGTGTGGTGCTGACCGAGCTCCACGTCGTCGCGCACCACGGTGCGTGCGCAACTGGCTGCGACCTGCGCAAAGCGCTCCGAGAACGCACCGTTCACCAGCGACAAGACGGTGCCCGCGGGCGCGCAGCGGATGGCCCCCTCCATCAACCCGGTCGCCGACGCCGATGCGATGTAGACGGGTCGTGCGGTGCGGAAGATCGGCCGCAGTCCCGCGTCGCATCGCGCATACACTGCCTCGAATGCCGCGCTGCGATGCGGCAGCATCGGCCGCGCCATCTCCCGCAGGATCTCGGGTCGCACTTCGGTCGGCCCGGGCAGGAAGAACGTACCGTTGGTGAGCATCAGGTCCCGAGGACGATTTGTGTCAGCCGCGCAAAACTCTGCACCTCGCCGGCCGCCGCGGCGACGACAGGCTCGCGGCGCGCCACGCCGGTGAACGCAAAGAAGCGATCCACCACCGGCACCAGTTCGGCATCGGTTGCACCGTCGCCCACCGCGAGCACCGGTCCCGCCAGCGCCAGGCCGCTCACTACCGTCGGCTTGCCGCCGCTGCGCGCGAGGATCGCGTCACCACGAACCCCGTTCGCCACTCCATCGGCGTCGTACTCCACGTCCACCGCGTGCACGTCGCGCGGCGGGATGCCGAGCCATCCGGCCAGCGGCAGGATCGCGTCGCGCAGGCCGCCGCTGACCAGCACCACGTGCACTCCCGCATCGCGCCACACGCTGATCGCCTCGCGCACGCCCGGCATCGCGCGCGCGATATAGATGGCCGCCAGCGCGGTGATCTCGCTGCGCGTCGGACGGATGATCGCCAGGCGCCGGCCGTACACCTCATCCAGCGAGACACGTGCATCCATCGCATCGGCTGTCAATGCTGCGACCATCGTGGCCACCGACGTATCTCGCCGCTCGGCGAGCCAGTCGATGCCTTCGACGGCCGAGACGGTGGAGTCCACATCCAGCACGACCGCGCGGAAGTAGCTCACAGGATGTTGCCCTGCGCCAGCAGGTTGTGCGGGTCGAGCTCGTGTTTCACCGCACGCATGATCGCCCGCTGTGTGCCCGACATCTGGAGCGGCAGCCAGCGCGCCTTGATCTTGCCGATGCCATGTTCCGCGGCCACCGTCCCGCCCAGTGCGATGACCTCACGCAACGTTGCACCGACGGCGTCGGTGATCCGCTCCAGTTCCGCGCTGTCGCGCGCGATGAAATTCTGGTGTGGATGGCCATTGCCCGCGTGCCCGAACGTGACTGGTTGCGCCAGCCCGCGTTCCGCCACCGCCTTCCGCGACGCCGCCAGTGCGTCGCCGAGCCGATGATACGGCACGGCCCAGTCGGTCGAGATGCGCCGGCCACCGGCGGCGCGATGTGGCGCGGCGCGTTCATGCATCGTGGCCGGCACGGCGTGTCGCAGGCGACGTGCGTCGCGCAGCGCAGCCTCGCCGTCGTACACGCGGATGTCGTCGTCGAGCGCACCATGTCGCACCGCCAGCTCAAGCCACGCGTCCAGCGGCGGATCCTGGTCCTCGGTGCCGGAGAGTTCGGTGTAGATCAATGCACCCGCGGACGCCGCCCAGCCGTCATCGGCTGCCGCCGTGCGCGCGATGGCGAATGCACCGCTATCCAGGAACTCGAGGCACCGCGGCGACAGCGTGCGCGATTCGCGCGCCGCAATCACGAACGCCAGCGCATCGCGTTCCGAGGGGAAGGGAATGCTGAGGCCTGTCACCCACGCCGGCAGCGGCAGCAGCGACAACTCGGCCTCGACGATCACACCCAGCGTGCCTTCGCTGCCCACGAACCAGTCCACCATGTCATGCACGGGCGCATACCCGACGGTGTTCTTCTCCAGTGTCGGACGGCGCAGTTCGAGCACGTCGCCATTCATCAACGCCACCGTCAGGCCGCGTACATGCGAGCGGATCGGGCCGTAACGCAGCGAGCGCGCCCCCGAGGCGTTGCAGGCAATCGCGCCACCGACCGTGCATTCCTCCTCGCTGGTGGGATCCGGCGCCAGCAGCCAGCCCTCGGCGGCCAGTGCACGCTTCAGCGGGCCGAGCATCGCGCCGGGGCCGACGCGCACGGTGTGTGCGGCGTGATCGATGTCATGGACGTCTGCCAGCGCGCGCATCGACAGCAGCAGGCCGCGATCGGTCAACGATGCGGCGGTCGTACTGGTCTGCCCGCCGGCCGTCGTCACCGGTGTGCGATCGCGCAACGCCTCGTCGAGCAACGCGAGCACTTCGGCGCGCGTCGTCGGCCGCGCCACAGCGTCGGGGATCAGCTCGAGCCCTGACGCGTCACGACTGAAGCCGTGCCGCACATCGGCATCGGTCGTGATCAATCCTGCCGTCATGCCGCGGGCGTCTCGCTGCTACCACTGCCGAAGCGCACGATTGTGGCGGTGCGCACATCGGGCAGCGCCAGCAACCGCTCGCGCAGGGCCGGGGCCACCACACCGTCCACCGAGATCGCAGCCAGCGCCTCGCCACCCTGTGCCAGGCGTGCCTGATGGTATTCGGCGATGTTCACGTGCGCGTCGCCGAGCGCCGTCCCCACACGTCCGATGACACCCGGGACGTCGTTGTTGGTGAGCACGATCATGGTCTGGCGCGGCGTGACGTCCACATGAAATGCACCGATCCGCGTGACGCGCGCCACACCACCCGGCGGCGCCATCGCCACCACGCCGATCTCGCGCACGCCGCCACCCAGCGACACGTCCACCGTCGATGAACGATCCTTGTCCGACAGCTCGCCGATCGACAGTTCGATCCCACGCGCCTCGGCCATCGCTCGCGCATTGATCAGATTCAGCCGGCCGTCGTCGATCACGCCTTCGAGAATGCCCGCGCACGCCGCGGAGAGCAGGGCAGCGCCAGCACCCACCAGGTCGGAGCTGACGCGCAGTCGGACCCGCTGAATGATGCTGATCCCCTGGTCGAGCAACAGCGCACGCGCGATCGCCGACGCGCGCTGCGCCACCAGCAACGCCGGCTGCAGCTCACGCCATTCCGTGCCCGTGACCGACGCCACGTTGAGCGAGCGCGTGAGCTCGCCGTGCAGCAGTGCATCCCGCACCGCCTCGCACACATCCACCGCCACGTTGCGCTGTGCCTCCGCCGTGGACGCTCCGAGATGTGGCGTCAACAGGACGTTCGGCAAGCTGCGCAGCAGGTGATCAGCGGGCAGCGGCTCCTGCGCGAACGCGTCGATGCACGCCCCACGCAACACGCCACTCTGCAGGGCCTGGGCGAGGGCTGCGTCGTCCACGATGCCGCCGCGGGCGAGATTGCAGAGCACGGCGCCTGACGGCATGCGCGAGAGTTCGCGTCGGCCGATCAGGCCGGTGGTTTCCGGCGTCAGCGGTGTGTGAATCGTCAACACATCCGCATCCGGCAGCAGCGACTCGAGTGACGGCGCGCGCCGGATGCGAAGCGCTCGGAATCGCTCGTCACCGACATACGGATCGAAGCCCACCACGTCCATGCCGAACGCCAGAGCGCGCATCGCCACTTCAGAGCCGATTCGACCGACACCGACGATGCCGAGCGTGCGCCCCTTCAACTCACTGCCGAGCAGCGCCGAGCGATCCCAGCGGCCGGCGTGCATCGAGGTGTCCGCGCGGACGATGTGGCGGAAGAGCGCGATCAGTGAGCCGAACAGCAGTTCGGCCACGGCCACCGTGTTGCCGGCGGGCGCGTTGATGACGGCCACACCCAGTTCCGTGGCGGTCGCCATGTCCACGTTGTCCACACCGACTCCGGCACGACCCACCACGCGGAGGCGAGTCGCGGCGCGTAGCAGGTCGCCGCTGATGCGCGATGCACTGCGTCCGACGATCGCGTCGTATTCCGGGATCCGCGCCAGCAGTTCGGCCGCCGGCAGGGTGGGCAGTTCCTCCACCTGCAACCGCGGTTCCGCGAGCAGCAGGGCGAGTCCATCCGGATCGATTTCGTCGGTCACGAGCACGCGATAGCGCATGCAGTTCCAGGGGCAGGGGGGATCGCGTGCAGCGTATGGATGCATCCCAAAGCTACTAAGCCCGGCAACCGACCCAGGACTGGGCACTGCGTGGCACCGACGTAGAAACGCCCCTGGCTGGGTGCCAGGGGCGCGCGATAGAGCAGGTGACGTCAGGTCAGGGCTGTAGCAGCGAGCGGATCGTCGCACCGGTGTCAGCGTCGGCCACCAGTCGGACGGCGCCGCGGAAGCGGGCCGCACGGGTGTCGAGCATACTTTCGACCACGCCGACGCCGGGTCGGCTGGCGTGCACGTACTTGCCGTTGCCCGAATAGATCGCGATGTGTGTGATGCGTCGCTTGGTGCCGAAGGTGAGCAGGTCACCCGGCTTCATGCGGTTCAACTCACGGCCCACGTTGATGCCCGTGTACGCCTGCTCGTTGGCGGTGCGCGGCAGGCTGACGTTGAGCCACGACATCACGTACTTGACCAGCCCACTGCAGTCGAACGCACGCCCCGGCTTCTCGGCGCCCCAGATGTACGGCGTGCCGATCTGCTGGCGCGCCACCGAGACGATCGAGTCGCGCAGGGCGTCGGCGGAGTCGGAGACGAACGAGGCCTGCGCGACGTTCGGGATGATCGGGGCGAGGGAGCGGCGGCTCCGGGCACGGCTGCGACGCGATGCGGCCGCACGGCGGGATGCGCGGCTGGTCGGCCTCGCCTTGGCCTTCGCACTCCGGCTCCGGGCCGCCGTCGCGCGCGGCTTGCTCCGACTGGAGGTGGCGACCGGCTTCTTGCCTCGGGGCTTTTCGGCTGCCGCGCTCTGGGGCGTGGCGATGACGAGCGCGACGACGCCAAGCAGCAGCACGAGGCGGCGGGCGACGAGTGCAAGAGAAGTCGGCATGGGCATGGAGGTAAGGGTACCTTGGCGCATCACCGAGCACAGCGGGCTCTCGACGACACCTACGACGGATACTGACCGGATACTCAGGTGGTACGATCGGCTCCACGGGATGGACGACAGGGCCCGGGCCGGGTCACGCGAGGGCGCGGCGCGCGGGCCGTGAGGCGGACCGGCTCAGCCGTGCGCTTGTCCGCCGGGCACCGACCTGCGAACTTTGTGGGCTATGACCGTCCCGCCTCGCACCTGGCGGACGCACGACCGTTCCGGGCCTCTGCGGGCCCTCGTCTCCAGACCTGTACCGATGTCGGAATTCGAAGAGGGCGGGCTCGACTCGCTCGCCACCTGGTTCAAGGCGAACCAGAAGCTCGTGACCATCATCGGCGGCGGCATCGTAGCCGCGGTGGTGGCGGTCGTGGTCTGGCAGAAGTCGGCCGAGACGAAGATCGAGAATGCCGAGCGCGCATTCTTCCAGGCCCAGACGGCCACATCGCAGAACCCGGCGGTTGCGGCGACCGAACTCGAAAAGGTCGCGACGCGGTATGCCGGGACCTCCGCCGGCGACCGTGCGGCACTGCTGATGGCGCAGTCGATGATGACGGCGGGCAAGACGGCCGAAGCGATGAAGAAGCTCGAGGCGCTGGCGTCGAGCGGTGGGGCGAGCCGGCTGGGTTCGACCTTGCAGACGCTGATGGCGGCCGGGTACGAGAATCTGAACAAGCCGGCCGAGGCAGCCAAGGCGTACCTGGCCGCCGCAGCCAGCAGTCAGGGTGATGCCAAGTTGCAGCGCCAGGCCGATGCCGCGCGGGCATTCATGGCCGCCGGGAACACCACCGAGGCGCTCAAGCTCTGGACCGAACTGGGCAAGGACGAGAGTGGTCCGTTGGCGGCTGAAGCGCGTGTCCGGATGGGTGAGCTGGTCGTCAAGCAGTAACCGGCGGATGACGCGGTGATGGGCTGCGTCTGGTGTGGGCCGGCCTGATCGATTGGAGTTCGTAGCAACGCCGCCGGGATCGCTCCGGCGGCGTTTTTGTGTATGCGCCAGTCTTGCGGGCCGAGTCGCATCCGACGCCGTGACGCACCGTGTGGCGCGGTATCGCACGTGGGGTCGGATGCTGGCGTGATGCGGCTGGAGTCTGGGTGCGGCGCGGCGGCGAGCGGTGTCGCGCTGCGGGTGCGGGATGCGCATTGCCGGGTGCTCATCTGCTGCGATTCCGGCGCGGTGGTGGCGCTGGTTTGTCCCGGGGCACCGACGCATTCGACTTCTTATAAGAAGTATTATGTAAACTACGGATGGTGGAAAACTGTGGATAAGTGCCTCAATCGGTCCCTTCCTGTGGAAAGACGGCCCGGTTCCACACAATCGGACCGCCCACACCCCTTGACGGCGGCCACTGTCACACCCACCCCTGACAGTGCCAAGTGCCACATCACCGCACACCGCTGCAGCGTGCGAAATGATCCTCAGCGCACCGAGCGCAGCACCCCGTCGAACACCACGCGACCTTCGCCCGAAAGTTCGCTCCAGCTCGCGTCATCGCCCTCCGCTAGCCGCACGGTGAGGATCCGACCACTGGCCGTTTCCAGGCGCACGACTGTGCCGCGAGGCGCCAGCGACCATGCCATCAGGCATGCCGCCGTCGCCACCGCCCCCGTGCCACAGGCGTACGTCTCGGCCTCCACACCGCGCTCGTAGGTGCGGATCCGCCACTCCCCAGCGTGGCCCGGCCGAGGACTGACGAAGTTCACGTTGGCGCCCTCGGGCTTCCTGGCAGCGCCATATCGAAGGATTCGCCCTCGCCCAGCGACGTCCATCGCGCTCACGTCGTCCACCAGCACCACCAGGTGCGGCACGCCCACCACCGCGAACCCGATCCGACCCTCGCGCGGCGCCACGCCCTCGACCGCATCCACCTCGAGCGCGGTCACCGGTGCCAACCGCACCGACGCCGTTCCGACCGCATCGATCGAGGCTTGGATCAGCCCCGCGTCGGACATGAAGTGAAACGTTTGTTCACGCGTCGCAAGTCCAAGCCTGACGGCACTTTGCGCCGCGCAGAGTGAGGCGTTTCCACACAGTGACGCCCGTGAGCCGTCGGCGTTGTAGTACCGGATCGCAAACGGCGCGTCAGCAGACTCGGCCATGAAGACCACGCCGTCCGCTCCGACGCCCAGGTGCGGCGCGCACATCGCCGCGATGTCAGCCGCGGTTTCGAGCGGGTCCAGGCCAGCGCCCGAGGCTCGCGCATCGACGAAGACGAAATCGTTGCCGGAGCCCGACATCTTCCAGAAGGCCCGCCCGTCCGTCGTGTTCATCTCGCCCCCCGCGGTGATTGCCGTTGCCCCCGATCGATGACGATGCCGGCGCCCAGCAGAAGCAGCGCCAGTGTCAGCGCCACCAGCGACACCAGCTTGCCCCGCTCGTAGCTGGCGCTCGTGAAGCGCAACTCGACGCTGCGAGCGCCAGTCGGCAGTGGGACGCCGATCAGAGAATACATCGCACGGGCGGCGGTCGCCGGCTTTCCGTCCACCGTCGCCGTCCAGCCGGGATAGAAGTTCTCCGAGACCACCAGCGCCGAGCCAGCCGGTGCCGGAGCGCCCAGGGACAGCGAGATCGCACCGGCCTCGTACTTCGTCACAGTCACCGGCAGGTCGATGGGTGCCGGCGGCGCGTTCAACTGCACCGCCTTCACATCTGCGCTGTCGTTGAAGATCGCCACCGAATGCACCGGGAATCGCGGATCGAGCACCGTCGTGAGCGTGGTGCTGTCAGCGGCCTTGATGATCGCCGGTGCCACCCACGCCGCACGGTTGTCACCCGGCAGTTCGTAGAGGTAGACGGTGGAGCCGTGCGCATCCTTGGTGGGCCCGGCCACCAGCTTCGCCGAATCGACGGGGAACTTGGCGGCGTCGGTGAGGAAGTAGCGGACGTTCGCCAGCGCCCAGAAGTTCGGATTGCCGAGCTGCGTGCGGCCCTCCTCCTCGCCCAGCAGGTCGTCATAGCGGCGCAACTCGTTGCCGTGATAACCCACCGCCTGGCGAATCCCGTGCGCCATCAGGCCGCTGTAGCGCAACTCCGGATCACGCGGCACCCAGCTACCGTCGATCGGCATGTCGATCACGCGACCGGGGGTGATAGCGGTCGCCTTCTGCATATACGCGATGGCCGCGTCTGGCGTGAAGCTCACGCTGGCCGGTGGCATGAAGGTCCAGTACCGGCGCATCACGGTGACCTGGTCCACCATCACGATCCCCACCAATGCCCAGCCGGCCACCGTGGCCGTGATGCGCCCCTGCCCCCGCAGGAAGCAGGTCGCCAGTGCCAGCGTCGCGAACAGCATCGCGCGCAGCGTGCCGCCCGACAGGTCGCTGGCGTTGTTCGTCACACGCTCGGCGACCTCGGGAGCCGCGAACGCGCTCGCCACCGACGTCATCGCGCCGGTGATACCCAGCATGAACAGCAGCGCGATGGTGACGGTGCCGGCGAGCAGGAAGCGGCGCGATGGCGCCTTTTCGATCAAGCCTTGGGCACCGAGGCCGGCCAGCAACGCCATCGCGAAGCTGGCGACGAAGAACACGGTGCTCGGTGCGCGGAAGAACTTGCTGCCGGGCACGAGGTTGTAGATCAGCTGGTAGAACGGCGTGTTCCCACCGAGCGCCCAGAACGTGAACACCACCACCACGCCCCCCCAGAACAGCGTGTCGCGCGTGCGCACCTTCGACCGGAACGCGGCGATCGCCAGCAGCCACACGGCAGCGCCGATGTATTCGCTGTGATGATGGATGCCGTTCGGGCCCCAGTACTTCTCGAGGATGCCCGTGAACTCGGGGATCAGCGTGTTGATGAGCTCCACCGGAGGGAAGCTGTACGACGTGGCGAAGGCGTAATCCTTGCCGCCGGCGCGCGGCGAGAACGGCGTGTACTCCATCACCGGCAGGTACTGGATGGCGCTGATCGCGAAGCCCAGCACCACGGCGCCCAGTGCGAGTGCGAGCCGCCGGATCGCCAGCGGACGCTCGGGATGTCCCGCCACGCCGAAGGCCGCATACAGGCCGAAGATGCCGGTGCCCATCAGGAGGTACTGCATCAGTTGCGGGTGTGGACTCAGCATGCCCAGTCCGACCACCACCGACAGCGCGCCCCACGCCCAGTTGCGACCGTCGCGCACACCGCGCACGACGCACAGCATCGCCAGCGGCAGCATCGCGCCGACGAAGATCTTGCCGTCGTGACCCGGGCTCACGTACGAGGCATTCCACCCGCTCAGCATATACGCCACGGCGCCGACCAGCGCACCGAAGAACCGGAGGCCAAGGGCACGGAAGAACAGATAGCCCGCGAACCCACCCAGCATGTAATGCAGGATCATGCCCCACGTCATCGCCACGTCGGTGGGCATCACCATCCGCATCCATGCCGTGGGATAGAAGATGTCGCCGTGCATCGCACCGACGTACGGCATGCCGCCGAACAGGTACGGATTCCAGAGTGCGAAGCCGCCGGTGGCCCGCAACACCTGTGCGCCGAACTCGCGGAACGAATAGCCCGCGATGTACTGGTCGCTGTAGATGTTCACGAGGAACTGGCCACTCAGCGCCGGATACGCGAGCAACATGGTGCCGATCACGCAACTCGCGAGGGCCAGGATCCAGGCGTGGCGTGGTTCCGTCGAGTCGGTGGAGTGCATCTCAGGCAGCAGGGCCATCGGGAGTCGAAATGGAGGGACGGCGACGCAACGACACGCCGGGAAGGAAAGCCAGCCCGGGGAGCACTTCGACGACCGTGAGCCAGACGCGAGAGGCCGCGGCCAGCAGTGCCGCATCGGCCGGTGTCGCGAGCCGGAGCGAGATGAGCAGACCGGCCAGCGCCGCTTCGCGCACGCCGATGCCGCCCGGGGCGAAGATCGCGAGGAATCCGATCAGGTACGACGCGGTGTAAACTGCCAGCGCCGCGGCGGAGACGCCACCGCCATGCCCAAGCAGCGCGCGCCAGAAGAGGCCGAAGGCGACGCCATATGCCAGCCATGCGGCGACGTTGGCAGCGAACACGATCAGCAACGTACCGCGTGAAATCACCGGCAGCGCCACCGGTGGTTGCCGCAAGAACCGCGCTGCGGTGCGCACCGCCCACGTGAGCAGCGCCGGTCCGATTGCCAGTCCAACCACGGTCGCTGCCAGCGTCACCCAGGCGGCGATGCGCAGCAGGGGATTCCCAGCCAGCAGGTCCCCTGCCCCGGCCAGCGCAACGACCACGAAGCCCGCCGCGATGTTCACCAGCTGCATGATGATCGATGAGCCCGTGGCGGCCACCGGTGAGGCACCGGCCTCCTTGGCCAGCACCGCCATGGCACCGATCGCCCACACCTTGCCCGGCACATACTTGCCGAGGCTCGACACGAACCAGATGCGTGTGGCGTCGAGCACCGGCAGTGGGCTGTTCCAGCGTCGCAGCAGCAGGCGCCATGACGCGATCAGCGCCGCATACCCGATTGCGATGCAGCCAGTGGCAAGCAGCAGCCCGAACCAGTCGGGCCGCACCGAGACGGCGCTGTCACGGATTTCGGCCCAGTTTGTCCCGATCGCGCGGACCACGAACACCACCACCACGGCCGCCGCGCCAAGGCGCAGTGCGGTCTTGAGTTCAGCGCGCACGCACGATTCCGCGGCGCGCCGCCTCGTACACGCCGCGATACCGCTCCGCCACCGCCTTCGGCGACACCAGCGCCATCATGTCGACGCGTCCCGATGCGCCGAGTGTGGCGCGTCGCGCTGGATCGGCGATCACGTCACGGATGGCGGCGCTCCAGAGTGTCGCGTCGTCCACCGACTCGAGCAGGACGCCCGAGCCCCCTGTGCGCACGATGTCCGGCAACCCACCGGAGTTGCTGGCCACGACCGGCGTCTCACAAAGCAGCGACTCGGCTGCCACCATGCCGAATCCTTCGTCACGCGACGGCACCAGTGTGCACGACGCCTGCGCGTAGAACGCCGGCATCGCGTCGCGCGACTGGTGTCCGTGCCAGGCGATGCGATGGGCGATGCCAAGCTGTGCGCCGAGGGCGTGCAGCATGCTGGCATCGGGTCCATCACCGACGATGTCGAGGTGGACGTCGTCGGGCAGCTGAGCGAGGGCCCGCAGCACCAGCGCCGGATTCTTCTGCGCGTTGAGGCGACCGACGAACAGCAGGCGCGCCGGCGTGGAACGGATCGCGGCCTGATGCGTGAACCGCATCACGTCGGCCGGCATCGGCGCCACGGTGATCGGTGCGGCCGTGAGTGGGTGCAACCGCTCGGCGAGCCAGTGACTGACGGTGGTCACGTGCGCCGCGCGACCGAGCGCGAATGACGCCAGTGACGCGGTCACGCCGGTGGCCATGCGTGCGTCGCTGCCATGCGACGTGACGACCATCGGCACGCGAGAGCGGATCGCGGTGCGGCCGATCGCCAGCGCTGACGGGAACCACCAGTGTGCGTGCACGACGTCGATGTCGCCGCTGGCGAGGCGGTGACGGGTGGCGCGCCGCAGTGCGCCGATCATCCGCACCATCGCGCGCTTGCCGCGCGTGGAGGCCTTCACCTGCTCGGCCATTGTGCCGGTGTAGGCCAGCGTCTCATCGGCGTCGTCGCCGTAACGCACGCGTTGCACGTGGATGCCGTCCACGATGTCGCGCTCGGGCAGGGCACGCGCGTGCGGCGCGATGACTTCCACGGCGATGTCCACGCTCGTCAGCGCCTGCGCCAGGTCGAGCAGGAACCCACCGGCGGCATCACCGCTGGTGCGTGGGAAGTTGTGCGTGACGAAGAGGACGCGACGGACGCTCACGGCACGTTCGTGAGGCGCCTCTCGTCGAGCTCACGACGGATCTCGCGGAGCTCGGCACGCTGCACGGCGATCATCTCACCCACGAACCCGCCGACGAACAGCACCGAGCCGACGATGACGCAGGTCTCGATCAGGTTCAGCAGCGGCCGAAAGCCCACACCGGCGAAGATGCGGATGCCGATGGCGACCAGGCCGGTGAGGACGCCGATCGCAAACAGCGCCAGTCCCAGCAGGCCGAAGAAGAGCAGCGGCTTGCGTCCGAAGCGCAGCTCGAACCAGACCGAGAGCATGTCCATCACGCCCACCGGGATGCGGCCGATGCCGAACTTCGACTTGCCGGCGTGCCGCGGGTACAGCGGCACCGGGATTTCGGTGACGCTGAAGCCCTCGAAGTGCGCGATGACGATCATATAGCGATGCCAGTCTGGACGCACCGGCAAGGCGTTCATGATCTCGCGACGGTATGCCTTGACGCTATTGAGATCCTTCACCGGCACATCGAACAGCGTGCGACTGAGCCGGTTGTAGATGCCGCTGACGAACGCCTTCTCGTACTTCCCTTCCTTGAACCCGGTGACCATGTCGGCCGTGTTGGCGAGGATGGGCGCCACCAGGCGTGGAATGTCGTCAGGGCGGAACTGGAGGTCGGCGGGATAGAAGACCAGCACCTCACCGCGCGAGTTGAGCCATCCGGTGCGGAGCGCGTCGGCGATACCGCGCTGCGTGCGATGACGCACCGCGCGCAGGAACGGATACTGCTCCTGCAGGCGCTGCAACACCGCCCACGAGTCGTCCTTCGATCCGTCCTCGATCACGATCACTTCGTAGCGGACGTCGCTACCGGCGAAGGCCGCGGCCGCCTGCTCCATGAACAGCGGCAGGTTTTCGGCTTCGTCCTTGGCGGGCACGAGGACACTCACGTCCACCGCGGCCTCGGGCAGCACGCGTGCGCTGGTGGTGACGCTTCGCGCGGTGGCGCCGGTGAGGCTCGAGCTCATACGCGCTTCCGCATGCGCGCCGACAGCACGCCCAGCTGGTCGCGATACTTGGCGACGGTGCGTCGTGCGATCACCACGCCACCCTGCTTGAGGATGTCGACGATCGCCTGGTCGGTGAGCGGGTCCTTGGCATCCTCGGCATCCACCAGCTTCTTGATCTGGTCCTTGATGCCACGCGCCGACACGTCGTCGCCGTCGGTGGTGGACAGGCCCGAGGAGAAGAAGAACTTGAGCGGCAGCACGCCGCGCGGCGTTTGAACGAACTTCTCGTTCGTCACGCGGCTCACCGTGGACTCGTGCATGTTGATGACTTCGGCCACTTCGCGCAGCGTCAACGGCTTGAGGTACTGCACGCCTTTCTCAAAAAAGTCGCGCTGCCGGTCCACGATGTAGTTCATGACCTTCAGCATGGTCTGGCGGCGCTGCTCGATCGCCTGGATCATCCAGTTCGCCGAGTTCAGCTTGTTGGAGATGAACTCCTTGTTCTCCCCCTCGAACTTCTTCTTGTCGCGCGCGATCTCCTGGTAGGTCTTGCTCAGTTTCAGGCGCGGGAGGTTGCTGTCGTTCAGGAAGACGTGGTACTTGGCGTCGATCTTGTCGACGATGAGATCGGGGATGATGTAGTTGTCACTCAGATCGCTGTACTTGATCCCGGGCTTGGGGTCGAGCTTCTGG
>JANMON010000036.1:0-16658 GCA_031369265.1 Gemmatimonadaceae bacterium
CCGCCCGTGGGGGGTGGGCGGGGTGTGGTGTTTGGTTTTTTTCTCGCGGGCTGCAACATGGATTCGCGGCGGCCGGTGGGTTTTCGGGCGGGCCCGCCGCTGTTTTTGTCCCCCACTTCGTCACCTGAATGCTCCGCATCGCCCTGCCCAATAAGGGTCGCCTGTCCGACGACGCCCGCGACCTGTTCACCGACGCCGGCCTGGAAGTCAAAGGCAAGGGCGACCGTGCCCTGACCGCATCCCTCGGCGGGGAGTTCGAGGCCATTTTCGTCCGCGCGGCCGACATTCCGGAGTTCGTGGCCGACGGTGCCGCCCAAGCCGGCATCACCGGGGTGGATCTGGTCAACGAGTCGGGCCGCACCGTCGAAGAACTCCTCGATCTCGAGTTCGGCCGGTGCCGGCTGGTGGTCGCCGTGCGCGACGAGAGCCCGATCCGGACGCTCGCCAGCATTCAGGGCCGGCCGCGGGTCGCCACCGTCTTCCCGCGCATCACGGCCGACTTCTTCGCCAGGGCCGGCATCCCGGTCGACATCGTACCCGTGTCCGGCGCGGCCGAGATCGCTCCACATCTGGGAATTGCCGACATCGTGGTGGACCTCACCTCCACCGGCTCCACCCTCAAGGTGAATGGCCTGGTCGAGATCGCCACGGTGCTCGAGTCCTCGGCCCGCATGATCACCATCGTCCCGCCCGGTGATCCGCGCCGCGCACAGCTGGACGAACTGGTGGATGCCCTGTCGTCGGTGCTCCGCGCCCGCAGCCGTCGCTACCTGATGGCCAACGTGCCCCGCGCCAACCTGGCCCAGGTGCAGGCCATCCTGCCCGGCATCAGCGGGCCCACCGTCATCGACATCATGGATCACGGCGAGCTGGTCGCCGTGCACGCCGTCGTTTCCGCCGCCACGATCTATCGCACCATCGGCCAGCTCAAGCAGCTGGGCGGTCAGGGCATTCTCGTCACTCGCATCGAGCGCCTGATGCCATGAGCTCGCCTTTCCGGTTCACCGGCGCGGTCTCGTCGCTCAGCGCCGCCGATCGTCGCACACTGTTCGATCGCTCCACCTCGGCCGACGACGCCGTGCGCACGCAGACCGCCGACATCATCCGACGCGTACAGGGCGGTGGCGACATGGCGCTGCGTGAACTGGCCGCGCAGTTCGACGGCGCGACTCTGCGCCAGATCGAAGTGCCGCGCGCCGCGTGGGACCGCGCCCGCGATGCCATGGAGCCCGCCTTGCGCACCTCGCTCGAACGCACCGTGCGCAACGTGCGAGGGGCGCACACCGCGTTCCTCCCGACGGCGGTGGAAGTCGAGACGGAGCCGGGCATCATCGTCGGTCGCCGTCCCGATCCATTGCAGCGCGTGGGTGTGTACGCGCCCGGTGGTCGCGCGGCGTATCCCAGTTCGCTCATCATGGGCGTGGTGCCGGCCAAGGTCGCCGGCGTGCGTGACGTCATCGTCTGCTCACCACCGTCGTCGAACGGATTGCCGAGCGACGTGGTGCTGGCGGCGGCGGCGATTGCCGGCGCCGATCGTGTGTTCGCCATCGGTGGCGCGGGAGCGATCGCTGCGATGGCATACGGTACCGACAGCGTACCACGCGTGGACCGCATCGTCGGCCCAGGGAACGCGTATGTCGCCGAAGCGAAGCTGCAGTGCGCAGGCGCGGTGGCGATCGACTCGCCCGCCGGTCCGAGTGAACTGCTGGTCATCGCCGACGAATCGGTAGCCCCCACGATCGTCGCCCGCGAGATGCTGGCGCAGGCCGAGCACGATCCGCGCGCCGCGGTCGTCTGCGTGGCCGTCGGGGCGGGCGTCGCATCCGCGGTGCGCGAGGCGATCGACGCGCTGCTCCCCGCCATCAGTCGGCGTGACATCGTGGCCGATGCGTTCGCGTTCGCCGGTGCCGTGCTCCACACCGACACACTGGATGACGCGGTGACCTTCGCCAATCAGTGGGCGGCCGAGCACCTGCTGCTGGCCTTGTCGCCCGACAGCATCGACGCTGCCTTCGCGACACTGCGCGGCGCCGGGACGGTGTTCCTCGGCGAGGCGGCGAGCGTGGCGTTCGGTGACTACATGACCGGCGCCAACCACGTGCTGCCCACCGGCGGCCTGTCGCGCTGCTACTCCGGGCTGTCCACGCTGGACTTCATTCGCTGGACGTCGTGGCAGCGCGTCACGCCGGCCGCCGCCGCCTCACTGGCCCCCGACGTCGGTCGTTTCGCCGACAGCGAAGGGTTGCCCAATCACGCCGTCACCGCACGGCAGTGGAGTTCCGCCTCATGACCACGCCGGTCACCGACCGTCTCGCGATCGCGCGGGCGGCGTACAACGACGTGCCGCTGTACGATCCCAAGCGCACCCCGGTGAAACTCGATCTCACCGACAATACAAACCTGTGGGGTGTGCCGCCGAACGCCGAACGTGCCATCCGCGAGTTCGCCGCGTCGACAGTCACGCGGTACCCCACGCTCTACGGCACGGAGCTCAAGGCGGCGCTGGCGAAACATGCCGGCGTCACGCCTGACATGGTCGTCACTGGCTGTGGCTCCGACGACATTCTCGACTCGGCCATGCGCGCGTTCGGGAACGAAGGCGACCTGGTGGCCGCCACCGATCCCACCTTCGCGATGGTGCCGATCTTCGCCAAGATGAACGTGATGCGCTCCACGCTGATCACGGAGTTACCGGATCACGAAGTGGACGCGGATGCACTGCTGGCCACGGGCGCGAAGATCATCTACGTCTGCTCGCCCAACAATCCGACCGGCGCACTGGTCGCCCGCAAGACGCTGGAGATGCTGATCGACAATGCGCCCGGCGTGCTGATCGTGGACGAGGCATACGTCGAATTCGCCGGGGTCTCGAACGTGGACCTGCTGGCGCGTTCCCAGCGCTTGCTGCTGGTGCGCACGATGTCGAAGGCGTTCGGGTTGGCGGGACTGCGTGTGGGATACGCGCTCGGTCATCCATCGCTGGTGGCCGAGGTCGAGAAGTCACGCGGTCCGTACAAGGTGAACGCGCTGGCCGAACATGTCGCCGTGACCGCGCTGCAGAAGGACGTGCAGTGGGTGGAGGAACACATCCAGCTGGCGATCGAGAATCGCGATCGCCTGACGATCGAATTGCTCAAGCTGGGGCTCGACCCGATGCCGTCGAGTGCCAACTTCGTCTGCGTGCCAGTGCCGAACTGCGTGGCAGTGGGTATGGCGATGCGTGAGAAGGGGGTCGGCGTGCGACCGTTTCCGAACTTGCCGCGCGTCGGCGATTGCCTGCGCATCTCGGTCGGGCCGTGGCCGCTGGTGGAGCAGTGCGTGAAGACGCTGGCTGGTGCGCTGAAGAAGTCGAAGGGGAAAAAGTCGTGAAGCTCAGCATCTTCGACTACGGCGCCGGCAACCTGCACTCGCTGATCAAGACGCTCGAACGTCCGGGCGTGGAGGTGCAGGTCGACACCGATCCGGCACGCGCCGCGGCGGCGGACGCGTTGGTGCTCCCCGGCGTCGGTGCATTTCCCGCCGCCACGTCCGCGCTCGGTGACGAGGGTCGGCGGGTGATGCGCGACGCGATCCTCGGCGGCTTGCCCACGCTCGGCATCTGCCTCGGTATGCAGGTGTTGTTCGACGCCAGCGATGAAGGTGGCAGTGCTGGTCTGGGCATCATGGCCGGTCGGGTGGATCGGCTGCGCGCCGCGCGTATCCCGCAGATCGGCTGGAACCAGCTCGAACTCGGCGACGCACGCGACGCGCTGCTCGACGCCTCCGAGCTGCGCACCGCATACTTCGCCAACAGCTTCGTCTGCCGCCCTGCGGATCCATCGGTGGTGGTGGCATGGAGCACGCACGAGCAGGACCGCTTTCCCGCCATGCTTCGTGCCGGTGCCTGCACCGGCGTGCAGTTCCATCCTGAAAAGAGCAGCACCGCGGGCGTCAGTTTCGTCCACGCGTGGCTGCGCGAGGTGCAGGCATGATCGCCATTCCCGCCGTCGATTTGCGTGACGGTGCCTGTGTGCAGCTCGTGGGCGGTGAGTACGCCGCCGAACGCATCCGGCTCCCCGACCCGTTGGCCGTGGCCCTCGACTGGGAGAAGCAGGGCTTTCAGGCGCTGCACATCGTGGATCTCGACGCTGCCACCGGTCGCGGCAACAACCGCAAGGTGATCGAGCTGCTGCTCGATCGCACCGACCTCACCGTGCAGGTGGGCGGCGGTGTGCGCGACCGCGATGCGATCCAGTGGCTGGTGGATGCCGGCGCGACCTACGTGGTCGTCGGCACGCGCGCGCTCGAGGATCACGAGTGGCTGACCGAGATGGTGGACGAGTTTCCGCAGCAGCTGATCGTCGCCGCCGACGTGCGTGAGCGGAAGATCGTGACCCGCGGGTGGACCACCACCATGCATCTCGACATCGATGAAGCGATGGAGCGGCTTTCGGCGCTGCCGCTGGCCGGTGTGCTGGTGACTGCCGTGCACAAGGAAGGGCTGATGGGCGGCGCCGACCTGGCGCTGATGGAAGACGTGGCCGACGCGACATCGTTGCCCGTGATCGCCAGCGGCGGCATTGCCACTGACGCCGACCTGCGCCTGCTGGAGGATCGCGGCGTCGCCGCGGCCGTCCTCGGCATGGCGCTCTACACCGGCGCGCTGGATGCCCGCGCCATTGCCGAGGAGTTCCGGGGATGAGCACGGTCGTCCGTGAAACGAAGGAGACGCAGATTCGCGTGGTGCTGGCGCCCGGTAGCGGCATCGCCACCGTGGACACGTCGCGACCCTTTCTCGACCACATGCTGGTGACGTTCGCGAAGTACAGTGGGCTCGACATCACCGTGCACGCGCGGGGCGACCTGCCGCACCACCTGATCGAAGACGTGGCCATCTGCGTCGGTGCGGCGGTGGCTGCCGCGCTGCCGCCCACCGCCGCGCGCTACGCCGACCGCACCATCCCGATGGACGATGCGCTGGTGCAATGCGCCATCGACCTCGGTGGCCGGCCGTATTATCGCGGAAAGCTGCCGGTGGGCATCTGGGAGCATTGGATGCGGTCGTTCAGCGACAACGCCAAGGCCACGCTGCACCTGCGCGTGATCCGTGGCACCGATGCCCATCACATCGTGGAGGCGGCATTCAAGGCGCTGGGGCTCGCGGTCCGCGACGCGTTCGTGGAATCGGGCGCGATTTTCAGCACCAAGGGCGGCGTGGCGCTGCAGGTGTCGGAGTGATGCGCACGTGCTGACCCGTCGATTGATCGTCTGCCTGGACGTGCAGGGCGGACGGGTGGTGAAGGGCGTGAATTTCGTGGGGCTGCGCGACGTGGGCGATCCGGTGGCCCTCGCCACACGGTACGAAGCCGAAGGTGCCGACGAGATCACTTTTCTCGACATCTCGGCCAGCGCCGAGGACCGCGCCACGCTGCTGGATGTGGCGCGCCGGACTGCCGAGCGGTTGTTCATTCCGCTGACCATCGGCGGCGGCGTGCGCACGGCCGATGACGTCGGGCGCGCGCTGCGAGCCGGCGCCGACAAGGTCTCGCTCAACTCCGCGATGGTCGCCGACCCGACCGTGCTCACGGCCTGCGCCGATCGGTTCGGTGCCCAGTGCGTGGTGGCCAGCATCGATGCGAAGCTCGACGAAGCGGGACGGTGGCGGGTCTGGACGCACGGCGGTCGCACCCGGACCGACCTCGAAGCGGTGGCGTGGGCGCAGGAGTGCGTGGAGCGGGGCGCCGGCGAGGTGCTGCTCACCAGCATCGATCGTGACGGCGCTCGCACCGGCTACGACCTGCCGCTGATGCGGGCGGTTTCGACCGCCGTGCATGCCCCGGTGATCGCCAGTGGCGGCGCCGGCAGCGCGACACACATCGTGGATGTGCTCGCCGAAGGACATGCCGATGCCGCGCTGGTGGCGGGTATCCTTCATGACAACGTGACGACTGTCGGCGCATTGAAGGACGTGATGCGCGCCTCTGGCCTGGTGGTTCGATGACGCTTCCGCTGTTGCAGGCCGTGACCGAACTGGCGACGCTCGCCGGCGACGAGGCACACCGACATTTCCGCACCGGCGTGGCGGTCGAGTTCAAGGGCGATGGTTCGCCGGTGACGGCCGCTGATCGCGCGGCGGAAACCGTCGCCCGGGAGTGGATCCGGCAGTGGTTTCCGCAGGACGGCATCCTTGGTGAAGAGTTCGGGATCGAGAATGCCGACGCTCCACGCCGCTGGGTGCTGGACCCGATCGACGGTACCAAGAGCTTCATCCACGGCGTGGCGCTATGGGGCACGCTGGTGGCGGTGGTGGAGGGGGAGCGCGTCCTGGCTGGCGCGATCTATGCCCCACCCACTCAGGAGCTGGTTGCCGCTGCGCCCGGCGAGGGAGCATGGTTCAACGGCCGGCAGACCTTCGTGTCGCAAACCACCTCGCTGGACGCGGCCACGTTGCTCAGTACCGACGAACGTTTTCCCGGGCGGCCGCAACGGCAGGCCCGCTGGAAGACGCTCGCCGACCAGGCGCGCGTGGTGCGCACCTGGGGTGATTGTTACGGCTACCTGCTGCTGGCCACCGGCCGCGCGGACGTGATGGTGGACGACCTGATGAATCCGTGGGACGCCGCCGCCGTGCAGGTGGTGATCGAGGAGGCGGGCGGGAAGTTCAGCGACTTCCGCAATCGGCCCACCGCATTCGGCGGCGACAGCATTGCCACCAACGGCGCTCTCGACACCCTCGTGCGCGACATCCTCTGCCCGGGCGGAGATCCCGGTCTCGATGCTTGATCTGGACTCGATCGACTTCGCCAAGGCTGGCGGGCTGGTGTCCGTCGTGGCGCAGGATGCGCTGACCGGCGACGTGCTGATGGTGGCCTTTGCCGATCGCGAGGCGCTGGAGACCACGATGCGCACCGGTGAGATGCACTATCACTCGCGCACCCGTGGACTCTGGCACAAAGGTGCCACCAGCGGCAACACCCAGCGCGTGGTGGCCCTGACGGCGGACTGCGACCGCGATGCGATCCTCGCGCAGGTCATCCCGGCCGGTCCCAGCTGCCACACCGGCGCCACGACCTGTTTCACGACGCCGGGGGTCAGCCCGCCGCCATCCGATGCCTTCGCGGTGCTGGACGGTACCGTCGCGGCACGCGCCGTCGAGGCCACCGACACCGAGAAGCCGAGCTACACGCGCAAGCTGCTCGACGACCGCAACCTGCGCCTGAAGAAGATCGGCGAGGAAGCGGCCGAGCTGGTGCTGGCCTGCGCCGATGATGACCCCGAGCGCGCCACCAGCGAGGCCGCGGACCTGCTCTACCACACCATCGTCGCCCTGCACGCACTGGGTGTGCGGCTCAGCGACGTGCGCGAGGAACTCTCACGTCGGTCCGGCACCGTGCCGGCCAACATGACCGAGCGGCGTTCGCGGTCCTGACCAGCGGTGCTGCCGGCCCGTCAGAACGCCGTCAGTCGCGCCGCCGTCACGCGTCGTGGATCACCGATGTAGGCCATGGTGATGCCTGTCAGGTACTGTCGTGACACGCGCTGGATGTCTTCCGGCGTGACCTTGCGCAGTTCGTCCACGAAGCCGGACGCCAGGCGCCAATCGCCGCGATAGAGCTGCGAACGCGCGAGAAACGTGGCCTGGTCCGAGTTCGTCTCGTTGTCGAGGAAGAACTCGGTGATGAACTGCTGCACCAGCAACCGCAGCCCATCGGGATCGATCAGGCCATTCTTCATCGCGCCCAGCTCTCGGCGCATGATGCCAAGCACCGAGTCGGGCTGCGTGGTGGTGACGTACAGGCCGGCCGCCGTCACGGCGCGGTCCACGAACGGCGCGTTGACCGCGTACGTCAGGTTCCGCTTGACGCGCACTTCCGTGAACAACCGACCACCCAGCGCGGCCATCGCGATCCGCATCGGGTGATAGTCCTTGCTGTCGGCGCGCGGCCCCACCCAGTATCCCTGCAGGTAGTTGGTGGGCAGGGTGCGAGTGATGGTGTGCAGCGAACTGGCACGCGCTGCGGGCACCAGCGGCGGCGCCCACTTGTATTCGCCGCGCGGCAGCGTGCCGAGCGTGGTGCGCACCATCGTCTCCAGCTTGGCGCGCGGGATGTCGCCGACGACCACCAGCAGCATGCGCGACGTCACCATCTGCGTCTTCTGCCAGCTGCGCAGGTCAGCCAGCGTGAGGCCGCTCAGCGTGGCCTCAGAGCCCACCGGCGACGTGCCGTACGGATGCCCGGCGAACGCGACGCTGTCGGAAAACGAGTTCAGCAGTGCCTCCGGGTCGTCGCCGCGCTGACGCACTCCGCTGATGATCGTGCTGCGCACCGTCTCCACCTCGCCGGAGTCGAGCCGCGGCTGCATGATGCGGTCGGCGAAAATGGCGAACGTGGAGTCGAATGCACTCACCGTGCTGCGCACACCAACGAGGGTCCAGTCGATCGACGGGGCGGCCACGATCGCACTGCCGAGGCGCGCCATCTTCCGCTCCAGCGCCTCACGCGGATACTTGCGTGTGCCGCGCTCGGAGGCCTCGAGCAACAACAGCTCGAGGCCAGCCTTGCCGGCCGGCACCTGCGACACGCCACCCAGCAGGTAGAGGTTCGCGGCCACCACCTCGTTGGCCGTCACGCGCCGATGAATCACGCGCAGGCCGTTGACCTCGAACGATGTGGTCGCGGAATCGGCGAGACGCTGCTGCGCACCAGCCGACGGTGGTGCGGAGACGACCGCAGCGAGCAGCAGCGCGACGCTCCGCAGCATCGCCGCCGGGTGTGAGGGGCGGCAGCTCATGGCGTCACCCGCGCACCCTTCACGGGTCCCACGACGTCGGCCTCGGTCAGCTTCAGTCGCGCACGATCCTGCGGGTTGATCAGCACTCCCGTCACACTCGGCTTGCCGGCAAGGAAGCGCGCTGCATATCGCTGCAGGTCGGCCGGTGTCTGTCGCGCCATGTTGTCCACGTAACCCATGAAGTAGTCCAGATCCGCCACTGCCCACCAGAAGCCGATCGTGTGCGTGAGTTCGGAGGTCTTCTCCAGTCCGAACTGGTTCTCGGTGCCGCGCTGTGACTTCACCGCCTCCAGTTCACTGACACTGAAGTAGCCCGGATCGTCCAGCTTTTCGATCTCGCGCCAGAGTGCGGCCAGCGCATCCTTCAGCCGCTCGGGCGTGGTCTGGCCGCTGATCGTGATCGGCCCTACCTGGTCGAGGGTGTAGTAGTTGACGCCGATCGCCGTCCACAAGCCACTGTCGGTGAGCAGTCGCTGAAACCGCGATCCCTTCGTGTTGAGCGCATCCGAGAACACGTCGGCGGCATAGGTGCTCGCACGGTCGCGCCGCACGCTGGGGCCCTGCCACTGAATCAGCACCGTGACCGCACCCACTTCCGCTTCGCTGATCAGCGCCGAATGTCCGGTCAGCGCGGGAATCGGCGGCACCGGGTCCACCTGGAATGGGTCGGCGCCCTTCTCCCAATCTCCGAGCACCGAGTCGGCGTAGGCGAAGATCTGCGTCGGGTTGATGTCCCCGGTGACGATCAGCGCCATGTTGTTCGGGACGTAGTATCGACTCTGGATGAACCGCATCTTCTCCGGCGTCACGGTGCGCAGCACGTCGCGATTGCCGATGGTGTTCTTGCGGCTGGCGCTGTTGGGATAGAGCGCCTCGTTCAACTTCTGCGTGATCTCGAATCCCGGCGACGCTTCGTTGCGGTCGTACTCACCGAGCACCACTTCCTTCTCCTGCGCCAGTTCGCCGGGCAGGAACAATGGACCACGCACGGCGTCGGCGATCAGCGAGATCCCGCCGCGCACGCTGTCGGACGGAAGGCTGAGGTAATAATTCACCCGCTCTTCCTGCGTGGTGCCGTTGTAGCGTGCGCCCAGTTCGGCCGCGCGCTGGCCGAAGGCTTCGGCATTCGGATACGCCTTGCTGGCCTTGAAGAACATGTGCTCGTACATGTGCGCCAGGCCTTCGTACTCGGGACGCTGCGTGAAGGCGCCGTTCTTCACGTTGAGCTCCACCGTGGCGATCGGAATGCCGTGGTTTTCGACAGCGATGACCTCGAGCCCATTCCGAAGGACCGTGCGCTTGATCACCCGCTCCAGTTCCGCGCGTTGCGCTCCGACGGTGGAGGCCAGCGCCAGGAATGCGACGCAGAGCGGCGCGAGGAATGGGGAACGACGGGGTCGGGATCGGGTCACGGACGGTCTGCTCGGTGGTGACTGTGCGCCGCAGGGGTGCGTGTGGCACTCTGGCATGCAACGCCGGGGTCGTGTTGTTTGGTGCGATGACGACTGCAACCACTCGCGGGACCACGCCGGTCGCCGCCGATGCTCTGAACGCCGTCGCGGCGCGACTCGATCCGGCGCGACTGCTGCACGACGCCTCGATCGCGCCATACACCACGTTTCGAATCGGAGGTCCGGCCGACCTGCTGTACGATGCCGACACCGGCGACGATCTGGCACACGCAATCGACAGCGCGGAGGCGGCTGGTGTGGAGTGGTTCGTCCTCGGCCTCGGCGCGAACATCCTCGTCGGCGACGGTGGATTCCGGGGGTTGGTGATCCGGAACCGGGCACGACATGTAATCTGGCACGATGACGGCCGCTGCGAGGCGGAAAGTGGCACGATCATGGCCGATCTGATCCGCGACGCAGTCGCCCGGGGTTGGTCCGGCCTGGAGCACTACGTCGGCATCCCGAGCACGGTCGGTGGCGCGATCTGGCAGAACCTGCACTTCCTGTCGCCGGCGCCCGAGCGCGAGCGGACGATGTTCATCGCCGAGGTCTTCGAGAACTGCCGGATCCGGCGGGAGAGCGGGCAGCGGATCAGCGTCAACGCGGACTACGTCGGCTTCGGGTATGACGACACCATCTTCCATCACACTCGCGACGTGGTCCTCGACGTGACCTTCCGCCTCGACCGAGGCGACACCGGGGTCATGCACCGCATCCTGCAGGAGAACCTGAGCTGGCGCGGGGCCCGGCATCCGTGGCTGGAGCATCACCCGAGCGCCGGCTCGATCTTCAAGAAGATCGAAGGGATCGGTGCCGGACGCCTGGTGGATCAGTGCGGGCTCAAGGGATTTCGGATCGGCGACGCCCAGATTTCGCACATGCATGCCAACATCATGGTGAACCTCGGCCACGCCACCGCCGGCGACGTCCGCGCCCTGATCGCACATGCGCAGGCCGCGGTGCTGGAGCAGTTCGGGCATAGCCTGGAGCCCGAGATCGGATTCATCGGCAGCTTCGCGCCGACCACTGATCCCGCCTGACACCTGCGCCAACCGCACGACCGGTGTCGGCGCACGACGTGCAGACGCGGCAGAAGAGGAAATGAGGCGCATACGAATCACATTAATTCGTATGCGCGCTAGTTTTCGCATCAGGACTGCGCGGGTAACCCCATTTCTTGCATGATGTTTCGCGTACGAGGCAGTTCTGAGCGGCACGGGAAATGTCCTGCCACCTCAGAATGCGCTTCATCGTGATTCCGGAGCAGCACAGCCATGCCCAGCCACACCCATGCGCCATACCTGGCGTCACGTGAGGTCGCCCCGGCCGATGCACGCGGGGCGCTGCTCGAACGCGTCGTGACGGAATGGCAGCAGGTGTTGCGAGCCACCCTGCTCCCACTGGAGCTGACCCAGGCGCAGTTCAGGCTGCTGGTCGCCGCGACCTGGCTTTCCGCCCACCACCGCGACGTGCGCCAGTCAGACATCGCGGCTCAGGCCAACGCCGACCCGGTGATGACCTCGGAGGTTTTGCGGACACTCGAGGCACGGGGGCTGGTGACGCGCAAGCCACACCCGACCGACCGTCGGGCGCGGTCGGTAATGGTGACCGAGACTGGAGGTCGGCTCGCTGACCGTGCGGCGCGCCTGGTGGACGTCGTGGAACGGAAATTCTTCGAGGCAGGCCTGCGCGAGTTCGGGCCGTTAGCCAAGGCGCTGAAGAAAGGTGGGCGAGGGAAGAAATAGCCTACTGCTTCTTTCCTGTTCCGTTCATGTTTCGAAACTGTCGGATCAGTTGAAGCGAAGATACAGCCGTTTCACTTGATGCCGTCCGCCAGCCACGCCTTCCATTCCGCGTCTGACTCACCGCCGATGGTCAGCTTACCACCGTTCCGGACCAACGGTTGAACCAGGATGAGCGGCTCGTCCACCAGGATGTCGAGCCAGCGATCGGGACCGTATCGCGCCACGCCAAGACCAAGATCCTGAAATCGCCGGCTGCCACGATCGATGAGCGCGTCGATGCCGAACTTCTGTACGAAGCGCTGAAGCTCGCCCTTGGATGCCCCTCGTTCCGCCAAGTCCACGAAGTGCACCGGGATCCTCCGCTCCGCGAAGAAGCGTTCCGCCTTGCGTGAGGCCGCGTTCTTTTTGGTGCCGAAGATCTGGACGGGCATGCGCAGCTGGGGGCGTGGAGACGTGAGGAACTAGTGCGCCCTGTGCAGCTAGGTTGCGGGGCGGGGTATCCGTCCCGGCGTCCGCACCGACGTGCGCATGGCCGATTCGAGACCCGAGACCCAATGTAGACCTCCCCGGAATTCCAACTGGTTCCGGGCACGCCACATCAGACCACCTGCCGAGACCACGACCGGATGACGCCCGCCGCCCCGTTCCACGCTCCATGGTTCGCGCGGAACCCGCATCTCCAGACGCTGTGGGGCAAGTTCATCAGCCCAGAGCCGCCTGTCGCCGCGACGCGGGAGACCTGGCAGACTCCGGATGGCGATGACGTCGTGGTGCTGCGCGCCGACGCAACTCGCGCCGACGCCCCACGTTTCGTCCTGTTTCACGGTCTGGAAGGCACCGAGCGATCGCACTACGTCGCGTCGCTCTTTCGCTCCGCCGCCGCCCGTGGCTGGGCCGCGGAGATGATGCTCTGGCGCTCGTGCGGCGGGTCCAACAACCGGGCGGCGCGCTTCTACCACTCGGGTGAGACCGAAGACGCGGTCTGGTTTCTGAACCGGTTGGCAGCGCGCTACCCGGAGGCGCCGCTGGTGGCCTGTGGCGTCTCGCTGGGTGGCAACGTGCTGACCAAGCTGGTGGGTGACACGACGCTCGCACTACCCGCCACGCTCCGCGCTGCCGTCGGGGTCTCGGTCCCGTTCGACCTCGAGCGCGGCTCTCGGCACATCAGCACGGGAGTTTCGCGGCTGTACGAGCACTGGTTCCTGCGGACGCTGAGGGTGAAGGCGCTCGAGAAGGCGACGCGGTATCCCGATCGCTTTCCCGATCCCCGCGTCATCGCCGGTATCCGGACGCTGTGGGAATTCGACGACCTGATCACGGGGCCGCTGCACGGATTCGAGGGGGCGTCGGACTACTACACGAAGTCCAGCGCGAAACACTTCGTGCAGCATGCACGGGTGCCGCTGCTGTTGTTGAGTGCAGTGGACGACCCGTTCCTGCCCGGCGAGGTGCTGGAGGACGTGCAGCATCGGGCGTCCTCCAACCCTTTGGTTCAGACGGAGTTCGTGCCGCACGGGGGTCACGTGGGTTTCGTCACCGGCGACTCGCCGCGCCGGTCGCGCTCGTACCTGGCGGAGCGGGTGCCGGCGTTCCTGGCGCAACACATCGGCTGAGGGCTGTGTCACAGGGGCCGCGCGCCCAATCCTGGCTGTCCGCCAACGGCCGAGCGCTGGCCATGCGGAGTGGCACAAGCGCCGTTGGCGTCGGGTGCGTATCACGAGCGGCGGTCCTCCTGTCACGTCTGTCGCGCGACGTCGGCTCGGGCGCTCGGCGGCGCGGGAGGCTCATTGAACGGTTGGCGATTGTGCGCCCATTCCGGCACCATATCCCTGACGAGCGACGTTGATGGTGGCAGCGCGTTCGTCCCGCACCGCGTTCCGATCTGCCGCAGGCGGCTGCCTCGCCGGCGTTGTCGTTTCCCGAGCTTTTTCTCTTCCGACCGGAATTCCTCGCATGCCATTCCTCCGTCATAACACGCGAGCCGCCCTGGCTCTCTCTGCCGTGTTCGCGTCCGCCTGCTCTACGGCGTCCGTGCCGCGCGCTGCCGATCACAGTGATCACATGGCGAACGAATCGGTCAGCGCGTCGCCCGGTGTCGCGCAGCCGAGTGACGCCGCGCTGCCCGCCGGTTCCAGCACGGTCGCGGCTCGACTCGCGGCATCACCTCGTCATGGTGAGTACGCGATGATTCCGCGCACGCCGGGCGGCACCGATTCCCTGCGTGCCTGGGTGGTGTATCCGGAGCGGCGCGACAAGGCGCCGGTGGTGGTCGTGTTGCACGAGATCTTCGGGCTGAGCACGTGGATTCGCGGCGTCGCTGATCAGCTGGCCGCGGATGGATACATCGCGGTGGCGCCGGACCTGTTGTCGGGGAAGTACACCCTCGCCGCTGGCGACACGATCGCGCAGGCACAGGCTTCGGCGCTCATCCGCACGTTGTCGGCTGACGATGTGCAGCGCGACATCGCCCGTGCTGCGGAATATGGCATGTCGTTGCCGTCGGCCAAGGCGCAATTCGGCGTAGTTGGCTTCTGCTGGGGCGGTTCGACGTCGTTCGCCACGGCTGTCCGTGCGCATCCGAAGTTGAAGGGTGCGGTGGTGTACTACGGCGGCGCGCCGGCGCTCACCGAGCTCACGAACGTGAAGTCACCGGTGCTCGGACTGTACGGTGAGAACGATGCGCGCGTGAATGCCAGCATTCCAGCTGCCGACTCGACGATGAAGGCGCTGAAGAAGTCGTACGAGCCGGTGATCCTGGCCGGGGCAGGCCATGGCTTCCTGCGCCAGCAGGACGGTCAGAACGGCGCCAACATGACGGCGACCCGCGCCGCATGGCCGAAGACGCTGGCCTTCTTCCAGCGTACGCTGGGTCGCTGATCGCAGGGTTCACGTGTCATTTGCATCTTCCGGAGCGTTTCTGGTGCGTGGGTTCAGTGGATGGAATGTGGTGTTCCTCGCCGGCCTGTTGTTGAGTGTCCGCGTGATGGTGGCCGGCGTGGAACGTGGGATCTCGGCGGGACAGTCGCTGGTGCGTGCGCGCTGGGCGATGCTGGCCGGCGCCGCCACCCTGAGCGGTTTCGTGGGATCGGTGCTCACGCGATCCGGGACGGTGGGTGCGACGCTCTGGGCTTCGGTACTCATCAGCGTGCTGATCGGTACCTGGAGTGCACGCAGCCTGGTGCGGCGCGCCGCCGCGATGCCGGTGAGTGATCACGAGTTCGATCCGCGGTTCGAACTGCAGGGTGTGCCGGCCACCGTGGTGCAGGCGATCCCGGCGCACGGGGATGGCTTGGTGCGTCTACCGAGCGGCGTCGTGCCGGGTGACGTGGCCATTCCCGCGCGCAGCCTGGATGGCTCGCCGATCGCGAGCGGCATCGAGGTGGGCGTGGAACGGATCGATGATGGCGTGGCCTTTGTCGAGTCGTGGGCGGCGATCGAGGCGCGGCTGTAATCATCCTGTCCGAGCGGCCCTGACGTGGGCATCGCGTGAGGCAGGGTTCACGCGACGCCCGGCGTGTTGACGATGTAGCGGCACAATCCTGACCGACGGAGGTGCGAACGTGTCTGATGCGGCGGTGTTCGTCCTCGTGTTCGGTGGCTTGTTCGTGCTGCGCTGCATCGCGGCGACGATCGTCTTTCTCTGGATCCTGCCCGACGGTGTGCGCTGCCCGCAGTGTGATGCGGAGACGTTGCGAGTGCAGCCGGGTCGCGTGATGCGACTATTTCGCGGATTCCGCCCCAGCTGGTGCATCGCGTGTGGGTGGCATGGTGTGCATCGTGTGACGCCACCGTCGCCGTCGCGTCCCCGGGCGCCGTATCCACTGCCGACGTCCCCGCCGTCGGTCGAGCGTCGCTGATCGCGTGGTGCGCCGGCCAGTCCGGGTGGCGCGCGGAGTTCATGCGTGGGTCGTTGGCCGGTGTCGGGCGTCAGGTATGGCGGGCGTAGAGGGCGAGCCAGTCGGGGAAACCGCCGGGGATTTCCATAAAGTCATCGAAGTACACCAAACCGGCTTCTTCGAAGAGGTCGATCAGGTTCGGGACGTCGTCTGGGCTGGCGAGCGGCCCGATGGCGATGAGGGCGCCTTCGACGCGGAACTCGTCGTCGGTGAGGTTGAGGACGCGGTCGATGCCCTCGCGCGTGAGTCCGGCGCGTTCGAAGGCGTCGCGTCGGATGGCGAGGGTCGAGCCGGCGGGGGAGAGGGGCAGTGGCATGGGGGAAAGGGACGGGGGTGAGCGGTGAAGTTGGCGGGTTGTGGCGTTGGGGGAAGTGGCGCCGGAGTGGCGCATTCGTGCCCGCCATGCTGGCCGTCGACATGCGGCGGTCGTCAACATGGTGACCTACTCGAGTATCGCTCTCCGTGGTCGCACGACGAGGTCGCTGAGCCATGTAAGTGATTACACAACAATGCGTTACACGGATCAGCCCGCCATATGATGGATGTGTTTCACGTGAAACAACGGCACGGTTGCTCGCGACGGCGTTTCACGTGAAACGGGGACACGGCACGATGGGCGCGGAAGCGAGGTATATTCGCCGCAGGTCATTCATCCTCCTCGTCGCACACTTCCCGTGGCTCGAGTCATAGCGATTGCGAATCAGAAGGGCGGGGTCGGCAAGACGACCACCGCCGTCAACCTTGCCGCCAGCCTGGCGGTCGCTGAACAGCGTACGCTGCTCATCGATGGCGAC
>JANMON010000340.1:0-6380 GCA_031369265.1 Gemmatimonadaceae bacterium
TGCCGGTGCTCTGGAGCCGCATGAACGGGTACGTGAAATGTCGCATCGCCGACTGGCACGATGGCCCGAAGGCCATCGGCTGTGCCCAGGACATCGACCTCCAGACGCGGCAATCGATGATCGCCATCGGCTCGGGCAAGATGTTCGGGGTCGGATTCGGTGAGGGTCGGCAGCAGAGCGGCTTCCTGCCGTTCCAGTACACCGACTTCATCGGCTCGAACATCGGAGAGGAGTGGGGCTTCGTCGGCCTGTTCACCGTCGTCGCTCTCTTCGGCGGCTACGCCTGGCTCGGGTTCCGCATCGCCCGTGATGCCCGCAGCCAGTTCCTGCAGCTGGTCGCCGTGGGCCTCACACTGACCACGGTCACCACCGCATTCGTGCACCTCGCCGTGATCACGGGGCTCTTCCCAAACACGGGTCTGACGTTGCCGTTCATCTCGTACGGGCGCAGCAACCTGCTCATTTCGCTGATGATGACGGGCATCCTCGTCAACATCGGGAGCACCCGCGAGCGCGTTTACAGCGACGCGATGCCGGACCCGATTCTCGGACTCGGCGTCCGCTGATGCCGGGCGCCGGCACCTTCTACATCGCCGGCGGCGGCACCGGCGGACATCTCTACCCGGGGCTGGCGATCGCCGATGCGCTGGTCGCCCAGCGTCCCGATCTCGACCTGATGTTCATCGGCGCGCGCCGTGGGATCGAAGCCACGGTGCTGCCCACGACCCGCTGGCGCCACCAGTTGCTCGACCTGCACCCGCTCTACCGCAGCGCGCCATGGCAGAACTGGAAAACCCTCGTCGGTCTTCGTAGCGCCTTTAAAAGCATCGGGAGTCTGGCGGCGGAGCGCCCGCCGCTCGGTGTGCTCGGCACGGGCGGTTACGCGGCCGGTGCGCTGTTGGGATACGCGCGCCTGCATTCCCTGCCGTACTTCCTGCAGGAGCAGAATGCGGTCGCCGGGCTGACCGTCAAGTTTTTCAGCAGCCGGGCTCGCCACACGTTCGTCGGGTTTCCTGAGGCCATCCGCACGCTGCCGTCCGCCGGACGGGCCGGAGCCCTCGTCACCGGCAACCCGATCACGCCGCCGCCGTCACCCCTCCCCGACCGTGCGGCCGGCCGCGCCACCTGGGGATTTCCGGCCAACGTGCGTCGCGTACTGCTGGTCTTCGGCGGCAGCCAAGGCTCGCGAGCGATCAATGACGCCGTCGCCGGTTGGCTCCCGTCACAACTGCCCCCCGACTGGGGCGCGATCTGGGTCACCGGTCGCGGCGAACACGCCCGGCTCGCGCACCACGCCACCGATCGTATTCGCGTCATCGCCTACCAGCAGCCAATGGCGCAGGCGTACGCGACCGTTGATCTTGCCGTGGCACGAGCCGGCGCGATGTCCACCGCAGAGTTGTGTGCCTGGGGCATTCCCATGGTGCTGGTCCCCCTGCCGACCGCGGCCGCCGATCACCAGACCCACAATGCGCAGGCCCTCGCGTCGGTTGACGCTGCTCGACTGGTGCTGCAGGATCAGCTCGCCGGTGGCGCCCTGTCGGCCACCCTCGACTCCCTCTGCGCCGACCCGTCAGCGCTCGCCTCGATGGCGCACTCGGCCCGACACAGAGCGCGAGTTGACTCCGCGCAAGTGATTGCTGCACATATTCTTGGTTCCCTGAAGCTGACGTAGTTTCGAGTGAGACGACATGGCCGTTGATGCCCGCACCAGTGCCCGTATGCGCGACGATGCGCTGCGCCTCTTCCGCGAACCGGATCCGAGGCCGGTGCATTTCGTCGGCATCGCGGGCGCCGGGATGAGCGCACTCGCGGAGCTGTTCGCACGCCGCGGCATCTCCGTCACCGGCAGCGACATGAACGCGGCCGGCAACGCCGATCTGGAAGCACTCGGCATCACGGTGTACCGTGGACACGCCGCCGAGCACGTCCGTGGATCGCGTGCCGTCGTGACCTCGTCGGCCATCGCCCCCGATCACGTCGAAGTGGCCGCCGCCGCCGAACTCGGCTTGCCCGTCATCCGACGTGCGGAGGCCCTCGGCGCCGCGGTGGACGGCATGCAGATCGTCGGAATCGCCGGCACTCACGGCAAGACGACCACCACCGTCATGACCACCGAGGCGCTCGCCGGCACCAGCGCCTCGCCGACCGGAATCGACGGCGGTCGCGTGCAGCGCTGGGGCGGCAACCTGCGCTGGGGCGGCGGCAATACTGTGGTCGTCGAGGCCGACGAATACGACCGGTCGTTCCTCGCACTGCATCCCACGGTGGCCGTGGTCACGAACGTCGAGGCCGATCACCTCGACATCTACACCGACCTGGCCGACATCACCGCCACCTTCGAGCAATACCTGGCCACCGCCCGCGGCATCGTCCTCTGCGCCGACGATGCGGGGGCGAACGCGCTCAAACTGCCGGAGGCCGCCGACGTCATTCGCTACGGACTCGATGGCACCGACGCTCGTCTGGTCGGACTCCGCGACGGCCAGTCGATGCACATCGTGTTTGACGGGGCACCGGTCGGCAGCCTCACCCTCCGCGTCCCCGGCGACCACAACCGCCGGAACGCCCTGGCCGCGTTGGCCGCCGGCCTCCTGCTGGGCTACCCCTTCGAGCAGCTCCGCCCCGGTCTCGAGGCGTTCGGTGGGGTCGAGCGACGCTTCGAACGGAAAGGCGAGATCAACGACATCCTCGTCATCGACGACTACGCACACCACCCCACCGAGGTGCGCGCCACGCTCGAAGCAGCCCGCGCCGCGTACCCGGGTCGCCGGTTGGTGGCGCTCTTCCAGCCACACCTCTACTCCCGCACGCGCGACTTCGCCGGCGAGTTCGGCACCGCCCTCGCGCTGGGTGCCGACGTGGTGGCGCTGACCGACATCTACAAGGCGCGAGAGCAGCCGATTGCCGGTGTCACCTCCCAGCTGATCGCCGACGCGGCCGCACGTGCGGGTCACGCCCCGGAGTGGCTCGGACTCCGCGCCGACGCCACCGCGGCGCTCCGCGCGCTGGTGAAGGCCGGCGACGTGGTGCTCACCATGGGCGCCGGCGACGTGACGCAGGTCGGGCCCGAACTGCTTGCGGCCATCGAGCGGGGTGGCGCGTGACCACGGCAGCGAGGGTGAGCAGCGACGCGCACGTCGAAGTGCCGCTGCACTGGAAGAAGATGGTCGGGCGCGGATCGCTCGCCGCCCTGGCGTGCGTCGCGATCTATTTCGGCCTGCCACGTGTGCTGGGGACGCTCGACTATTTCCACGTGCAGACCGTGCAGCTCGAGGGGGCGCGATTCCTCACGCCGACCGCCGTCATCGCGGCGCTGGGCGCCGACACCTCCGCCAGCGTGTTCGATGATCCGGCGCGTTTCGTCGAACAGGTCGAGAAGATTCCGCTCGTCGCCAGCGCCCGCGTGCGTCGGCGACTGCCCGGCACCTTGGTGGTGACGATCGTCGAACGCACGCCAGTGGCGCTGGTGGCGACTCGTGACGGCTTCCGCGGTGTCGATTCCGCGGGTACCCGCCTGCCCATCGACCCCGCGCAGGCCGCATTCGATGCGCCGGTCGTGCTCCCACCCTCCGGTTCGCGCGACACCGTCGCCGACCGCCGCCTCTTCAACCTGCTCGGCACCCTGCGTGCCCAGGACCCGGCGCTCTTCGATGCGATCGAGGAAGCGCGGCGCGTGTCGGCCACCGAGTGGCAGCTGCGCACCACCCGTCAGCTGGTTCGCATCACGCCGCAGGTGACGCTGACGCGATTGGCAGACATCTTTCCTGTTGAGCAGGATCTGGCGCGCCGACGCATCCGCGCGGCCGAACTCGACCTGCGGTTCCGCAACCTCGTCATCGCCCGACTCCCATGAGTTCTGACCGCCTGGTCGCCGCGCTCGACATCGGCTCCGCCTACACCACCGCCCTCATCGCGGAGGTCACCGGCGAGCTGCCAAGGCGGCCGAGGCTGAAGGTGCTCGGCGTTGGGACCGCGCGGACCGCCGGGTTCCGGCGCGGTGTGGTTTCGGACATCGAGGAGACCACCCGCGCCATCGCGCAGGCACTGGGCGATGCGGAGCGCATGGCGGGACAGAAGGTCGAGTCGCTGTACGTCGGCATCGCCGGTGAGCATGTCCAGACCATGACCAGCCAGGGCATCGTGGCTGTCAACGGCGACGAGATCACCCGCGCCGACGTGGATCGCGCCAACGACGTCGCCCGCGCCCAGTCGATCCCGCGCGAACGCGAGCTCCTGCACGCCATTCCGCAGGAATACACGGTGGACAAGAACCTCGGTGTCCGCGATCCGGTCGGCATGGTCGGCACCCGCCTCGAGACCGAGATGTACCTCGTGACGGTCGGCGCGTCACCCGCCAACAACCTCCGCAAGGCAGTGGAGAAGGCAGGGTATCGCACCAAGGACCTGGTGCTGGCGCCCCTCGCCAGCGCCCTCGCCACGCTCACCGAGGACGAAAAGGAACTCGGCGTGGTGCTGGTCGAGATGGGGTCCGGCACCACCGACGTGGCCGTCTTCCTCGAAGGCAAGATTCGCCACGTCGCCACGATCAACCTCGGCGGCCAGAACGTCACCGCCGACATCATTCATGGCTTGGGCGTGTCGCCGGCGGACGCCGACCGGTTGAAGGAAGAGTACGGCTGCGCCTACGAGCCGATGATCCAGCCCGGTCAGTTCATCACCCTGCCGAGCACCGTGACGCAGGTTGACCGGCAGATCCCGTACGAGCTCCTGGCCCATATCATCCAGCAGCGGACCGACGAGATTTTCGACCACGTGCAGCGCGACCTGGAGCGCGCCGGCTTCGCCAAGCAGCTGAACGCCGGCGTGGTGGTGACGGGTGGAGCCTCGGTCACGGCGGGGATCGCCGAACTGGCGTCCGACCTGTTCGGCCAGACGGTCCGGATCGGTGCACCGCATGGCGTGGACGGCCTGATCGAGGCGGTCGGCGCACCGCGTTACAGCTGCGTGGTCGGGCTGGCGCAGTTCGCCGCCGGTCGGGTTGCGATCGCGTCGATGCTGCAGCCGGCGTCGGCGGGGAAGCGCTCCGGGGCGGCGACCCCTGCCGGCATGAACCAGATCGTCGGCAAGCTCAAGGAGTGGTTTCAGGACTTCTTCTGATGGCGGTCAGCGCAGGGTAGCGCGAATCCCGCGCGGCGTCTGTGAGTAGGCCGATGGCGGACGGATCCTCTGGATTCGTCCGCTTTTTCGTCTCTGCGACCACCATATCTGCGGTAGCCACCGGCGCCGGAAATTCGGCACGCGAATCCGGACAAGCCTTTTCTGCGTGTGGGAAGAGAGTCGTGATTCGCAGCAACGGCGCCGAATGGTCCCAGTGATTCCGGGCAACGGACGGCATTGGCGCACGTGTGAGAGCGCCGCGCCCACCGCTGCGTCGTTCCTGTCGTCTGACGCGAAGGCGTCGTGCTAAGTCGTGGAAGCATCGATCGTTGGCGTCTCGCACCGTGCGGTGAAACGGACGCCTGGCGCGCCTTCACCCCTCGTTCGATGCAGTGCCGGATGGACGTAGCGTTGCGCGATGCCGTTTGCTATACTTTCGGCCTATCTGCGCTGACGGGGGAGATCGTGTCTCCGGGCCAGCGCCGTCGTGCCCTATGGTCGCCAGCCGGCCGCCCGGTTCTTCTTCTGTCTTGTCGCGGAGCGCAGCGCCTCATGACCGCCATGATCTTCGAGTTCGAGGAACGCAATTCGTCAAACGCCGTCATCAAGGTGATCGGCGTCGGTGGCGGTGGTGGCAACGCCGTCAACCGGATGATCGAGGAGCATCTGAGCGGAGTGGAGTTCATCTCCGTCAACACCGATGCGCAGGCCCTGCACAACTCGAAGGCGAACGTGAAGATCCAGATCGGCCGCAAGCTCACCAACGGGCTGGGCGCCGGCGCGCGTCCGGACGTGGGGCGGCAGTCGATCGAGGAGAACCGGGAAGAGGTGAGCCGGATCGTCTCCGGCGCCGACCTCGTCTTCGTCACCTGCGGCATGGGTGGCGGCACCGGCACGGGTGCCGCGCCAGTCATCGCCGAGCTCGCTCGAGAGGCCGGCGCACTGACGGTGGGTATCGTGACCAAGCCGTTCCTGTTCGAAGGGCGGAAGCGGATGCGCCAGGCGGAGCTGGGCATCAGCGAGCTGCGCAAGCATGTGGACACCATGATCGTGGTGCCCAATGAGCGGCTGCTGGCCGTGGTCGGGCGCGGGATGCCGTTCCAGGACGCACTGAAGAAGGCCGACGAGGTGCTGTTGCAGGCGACCTCCGGCATTTCCGGCATCATCAACACGTCGAGCACCATCAACGTGGACTTCGCCGACGTCCGCACCGTGATGCAGAACGGCGGCTCGGCCTTGATGGGCTCGGGGATCGGTCG
>JANMON010000100.1:0-14735 GCA_031369265.1 Gemmatimonadaceae bacterium
CGCTGCTGCCCCCGCTTCTGCACCGGGGTCCGCGACAGGCGCGTCTCAGGCGTCTTAAGTGCTTCCTGCACAATGACTTCGCTCATGAAGATCTCCTCCCGTCGCCGAATGTAACACCCGGCTCGGCGCGTTACACGTCAGCCAAATTAGAGCTAACGCTCGTCTATTGACAAGTAGAGGACACACTCTACTTTCGAGTTCAGAACTAGAACGAACGCTCGACTTACCGTCACCGCCCACACCCGTCGATGCGCTGCCGCCCTGCCGCACTGGCCCTCCTCACCGCACTGCCCGTCGCCAGCCTCTTGGCGCAGCACTCCGCGGCGCGCTCCCCGCTCGACGCACTGGTCGCCGAAGGACTGGCCGGCAACCCGCTGCTCCGAGCCCGCGATCTGGCGGTCGCACGCGACCAGAACGCGATCGCCGAGGCCCGCGGCCGCTTCCTGCCGTCGCTGACGGCCAACGCCCGCGCCTCTACGCTGACTGGTACCCCGAACCTCGGTGCACTGATCAACCCGGCCTACGCCGCCCTCAACCAACTGCTCGGGCAGCAGGCGTTCCCGACCGACATCAACCTCACCCTGCCCCAGCGTCAGGAAGCCACGTTGCGGCTGGCCCAGCCGCTCTTCGAGCCGCGGGTGCTGGAGGGCTACCGCATCGCCCGCTCGTTGCGCGATGCCAGTGCGGCGGACCGGGACACGCAGCGCCGGCAACTGGCCGCCGACATCCAAACCGCGTATCTGCAGTACGCCCGCGCCAGCCGCGCGGCGGACCTGTACGATGCCACCGTCCCGCTGCTCGACGAGGCGCTGCGGGTGAGCGAACGGCTGCTGTCCGCCGGCCGCGTCACGCCTGACAACGTGCTGCGCGCGCGCGCCGAGCAGTCGGCGGTGGTGCAGCAACGCGATGCGGCGCATCAGCTGGCGCAGGCAGCGCGACAGCAGCTGAACTACCTCGCGGGTCGCGCACTGGATGCGCCGCTGGCGCTCTTCACCGATTCACTGCTCGGATTCGAGGCCCGCTTCACATCCCGCAGTGACCTCGCCGCAGCGCAGTCTCGCGCGCAGCAGCGCCGCGAGGAGTTAGTGCAGCTCGACCGCTCGTACGATGCCACACAGGGACAGCGACGGTTGGCGCGCGCCGCATTTCTGCCCAGCGTGAACCTGGCAGTGGACTACGGCTTTCAGGGCAACAGGATCCGGGTCGGCCGCAACACGGACTTCAGCGTGGCCAGCCTGGTAGTGAGCTGGAACCTGTACAATGGCGGGCAGGATCGTGCGCGCGTGGAGCAGGCCGCGCTCGACGGTGCACAGCTGCGGGCGCGACGCGAGGACGTTGTGCGCAGCATTGGGCTGCAGGTGCGCGTGGCCCACGACGCTGCGGTTGTCGCACGCACTGCGATCGTCACCGCCACCGACCGGTTCGATGCCGCCACCCGCACCTTCGAGCTGGTGCAGCGTCGGTATGGCGAAGGCTTGGCATCGCAGCTCGAGCTGCTCGATGCGCGCACGTCGCTCACCACCGCACAACTCAATCGGCTGATCACGACCTACGACTTCTACCAGCGCGTGGTGGACTTCGAGCGCGCCGCCGCACACTCACCCCCGGAGTAACCCGATGCCACACGTCACTGCTGCATCCCTCCCGTCGCCGCGCACACTCGGACAGTTCGCTCCCTACCTGCTGGCACTGTCGTCCCTCACGCTACTCACGCTCGCCGGGTGCAGCAGCGGCAGCGATGCGCAGGCTGCTGCGCCACCTGACACGTCGGTGCCGGTGCGCGTCGGTGCTCTCTCGGGCGATGCCGGTGTCGCTGCCAGCGCGATCCGTGTCACCGGCACGCTGGCCGGCAAGGAGGAAGTGGCGTTGTCATTCAAGATCGGCGGCGTCATCGAGCGTATCTTCGTCGATCCCGGCCAGAACGTTCGCGCCGGTCAGTTGCTGGCCACGCTGCGGCAGGCCGAAATCGCGGCGCAACTGGCCAACGCACAGGAGGCGCGCAGCAAGGCCGAACGCGACCTGGCGCGCGTCACACGGCTCTTCGCCGACAGCGTGACGACGCTCGAGCAGCTGCAGGATGCGCGCACCGCGCTGGACGTCGCCGCCAACGGCGTCCGCATCGCCCAATTCAATGCGGACTACGCCGTCATCCGCGCACCAGGTGACGGTGTGGTCCTGTCGCGGAGCGCCGAAGCCGGACAGGTCGTCGAGGCGGGCCGAAACGTGGTGCAGGTGCGCCGCAACGGGCGTGGTATGGTGGTGCGCGTCGGCCTGCCGGATCGCGATGCCGTGCGAGTGCGGCTCGGCGACACCGCCACGGTGCGCTTCGAAGCCCTCGTCAACCAAACCTTCACCGGCCGCGTGACGCAGCGCGCCGCGGCCGCATCACCGGGCTCCGGCGACTACGGCGTCGAGATCACGCTCACGGATGCCGCCACCTCGTTGCCGAGCGGTCTGGTGGCACAGGTCACGCTGCGCCCCACGACGTCGCCCGTGCACACGCACACCGGTGTCCTGGTGCCGCTGGATGCGCTGGTGGATGCCGACGCGGATTCGGCGGCGGTCTTCGTGGTGCGAGCCGACGGTAACACCGTCGCGCGCCGCGTCGTGAAGCTGGCCGACGTGGCCGAGGCGTTGCAGACCGCGCGCGTCACCGTGCTGGCCGGGTTGGATGGCACCGAGACGGTCGTGACGGCCGGGCAGGCACGTCTGGTAGACGGCAGCCGAGTGCGCGTGATCAGCGGGCCAGCCACGCGCGATGTGGCCGATGCGTCACCGCAGTGGAAGGCGGCGCCGTGAAGCTCATCGACTACTTCGTGCGCAATGCGCAGCTGACGATCGTCCTGCTGATCGCGCTGCTGGCTGCCGGCATCCAGGCCTTCGCCACCATTCCGCGCGCCGAGGATCCGCTGATCGACTTTCCCGGCTTTTCGGTGGTGGCGGTGTATCCGGGCGCCGGGCCGACGGACGTGGAGCAGCTGGTGGTCAATCCGCTCGAGAAACGCCTCAAGGAGCTGGACGACGTGAAGAAGCTGGCCACCACCGTGAGTGATGGCCTGGCCGTGATCCAGATCGAGTTCGCCAACGGCTCCGATGCCAGTCGCAAGCGCGACGACGTGCTGCGCGAGGTGAACCAGCTGCGGCCCACGCTGCCACCGGAACTGGCGCTGCTGGACGTGATCCGCAACAACACCGGCAACGTCAACATCCTGCAGTACGCACTGGTCTCACCCACCGCACCCTACGCCGATCTCGATGCCCGCAGCCGGGCGTTGAAGGATCGCCTGGCGACCGTGCCCGGCGTCCGGAAGGTGGAACGCGTCGGCGCGCCCAAACGCGAGGTGCAGGTGTCGCTGGATCTGGGTCGGTTGAGCGCGCGCCGGCTGTCGCTGCCGGCGGTTCTCGGCGCACTTGGCAGCGAGAGCGCGAACGTCCCCGGTGGCACGGTGAACATCAGTCGCCGCCAGTTCGTGGTGAAGACCAGCGGATCCTTCACGTCGCTGGCCCAGGTGCGCAACACGGTGGTCGGCGCCTCAGCCGACGGCGTGGTGCACCTGCGCGACGTGGCCGAGGTGCGCTGGGGCTACGCCGACGCCACACACATCGCACGGCACGACGGCCAGCGGGCGGTGTTCGTGGCCGCCAGCATGCAGGACGGCGCCAACATCTCCGATGTCCAGGCACACGCCGCGGCGGTGGTGGCGGAGTTCGAACGACAGCTGCCAGCGGGCGTGAAGCTCGAGCGCGCCTTCGACCAGAGCGAGAACGTGCGCAACCGCCTCGGGCGCCTGGTCGAGGACTTCGCGATCGCGATCGCCCTGGTCCTCGCCACGCTCCTGCCCCTCGGCCTGCGCGCCGCCGGTGTGGTCATGGTCTCCATCCCGCTCTCGCTGGCCGTCGGCACGGTCATGCTGCAGTACTTCGGCTTCACGCTCAACCAGCTGACCATCGTCGGCTTCGTGATCGCGCTCGGCCTGCTGGTGGACGACTCGATCGTGGTGGTCGAGAACATCGCGCGGTTCCTGCGCAGCGGGATGTCGCGTTCGCAGGCGGCCATCAGCGCCACACGCCAGATCACCCCGGCCATTCTCGGCGCCACCGGTACGCTGATCTTCGCCTTCGTGCCGCTGATGGTGCTGCCTGGCGGTCCGGGCGACTACATCCGGTCGCTGCCAGCCGCGGTGATCTCGACAATCATCGCGTCGCTGATCGTGTCGCTCCTGATCATTCCGTTCCTCGCCAGCGTGGTCATGCCACGGCAGAGCGATGCCCATGGCAACCGCGTGCTGCAGTGGGTGCAGCGCGTGATCGACGCCAGCTACACGCCACTGCTGCACCGGGCACTGGCCCGGCCACGTGCGACGCTGGCTGGTGCTGCCCTGCTCTTCGTCAGTGCGATGGCGCTGGTGCCGCTGATCGGCTTCTCGCTCTTTCCCAAGGCCGGCATCCCCCAGTTCCGCGTCACCGTCAGCATGCCCGACGATGCCACGATGGCGCAGACCGACAGCGCGACCCGCTTCGTCGAGCGCACGCTGCTGGCGCGCCCGTCGGTGCAGCACATCCTGAGCAACGTGGGCCACGGCAATCCGTTCGTCTACTACAACGTGGCGCCGGTCAATGACCGCTCCAGCTTCGCCGAGGTGGTGGCGCGGGTGGCGACGTTCGATCCGGTGCGCACGCCGCAGATGCTCGATACGCTGCGCACCATCTTCGACGAGTATCCCGATGGCCGGATCAGCGTGCTGGAATACGAGAACGGACCACCGCTGGCGGCACCGATCGCGATCCGGTTCATCGGTCCCGACCTCGACTCGCTGCGACGAATCGCCAGTCGGTTCGAACGTGTGCTGAGCGGTATTCCTGGCACCCGCGACGTGGAGAATCCGCTCGGGACCACGCGCACCAACCTGCGCGTCGGCATCGACCGCGCACGCGCCGGACTCCTGGGCGTGCCAGTGGTGGAGATCGACAAGGTGGTGCGACTTGGCCTGACCGGCGTGCCGGCTGGGCGCATCGAGGATCGCGATGGAGAAGCGTACGACGTGACCGCACGGCTGGCGCGCACCGGTCGCGCCACACCCGACGCCCTCGGCCAGCTCTATGTGCCATCGCAGTCGGGCGCGCCGGTGCCGTTGGCGCAGGTCGCCACACTGTCGCTCGAACGCTCGATTCCGCGGATCGAACATTTCGATGCTGAACGCAGCGTGACCGTCACCAGTCAGGTGCGCACCGGTTACAACACCGATCGCCTCACGCGCATCGCACTCGATTCGGTGGAGTCGTGGACGCTGCCGCCCGGACATCGCTGGGAAGCGGCGGGCGAGATCGAGAGCCGCCAGGAGAGCTTCGGTGGATTCGGCGGCGCCATCCTGCTCGCCACGTTCGGCATCCTGACCGTGCTGATTCTCGAGTTCAAGACCTTCAAGAGCATGCTGATCGTGGCTTCGGTCATTCCCCTCGGCGTGATCGGCGGCATGGTGGGCCTCTGGTTCAGCGGTTACACGCTGAGCTTCACCGCCATGATCGGCTTCGTGGCGCTGATCGGCATCGAGATCAAGAATTCGCTGCTGCTGGTGGATTACACCAACCAGCTCCGCGAAGGGGGCGCCGACCTGGATCACGCCATCGAGGAAGCGGGCCGCGTGCGCTTCCTGCCGATCGTGCTCACGACTGCCACCGCCATTGGCGGACTGCTCCCGCTCGCGCTGCAGGGTTCGAGTCTCTACAGCCCACTTGCCGTGGTGATCATCGGCGGCCTGGTCTCGTCGCTGCTCCTCAGCCGCTTGGTGACACCGGTGCTGTACAAGCTGCTCCCACCCGGCCTGTCCACCGCGCGCGACGCAGCCACCGTCCATCCACCACTCACCGCTGGCGCGCCCCTCGCCGCCTGACCACGCCCCCGCACCCGCCGACCCGCCGTGACATCTTCACAGCAACGCATCAACAGCAACAACAAGCAAGCTTTATCGCAGAAGCGCTACCGCCGCAGAACTGAACTGCCGCAGAAGTGCAAAAACAGTGCATGTGGGTCTTCTGCGGCTTTTCTGTTCTGCGGCTGTACCGTTCTGCGATATGCCGTTTGCTGCGATATGCCGTGTGCTGATCGTAGGGGCTCGCCGCTGAGCGAGAGCGACGCGCAATCGGCTTCGCTACTCGCGGTAGCCTTCGGCCTGTAGTGATTGCACGATCCGCTCACGGAGCGCCGCGCTCGACTCGAGCGGCATCGAGACCGGGATCAGGTCCAGCACCTGACGCGCGAAGGCGTAGTGACTGGCACACTCGGCACAGGTGTCGATGTGCTGCTGCACCGAGGCGGCGGTGGCGCCGGGCAGGCGGCCATCGAGAAAGTCGTAGAGCGCACTCGCCGCCGAGCGACAGGCGATGAATGCCGGCTGACCCGCGTCGCTGTCCGTCATCGCGCCCCTCCAGGCTCGGGTGAGTGCGGGGTGCGGACGATGCCCGCATCCACCGCGTGCGTGTACAACGACTGCTGCAGCAGGCGACGGGCGCGGAAGAGGCGCGACCGGACCGTGCCCACCGGCACGCCCAGCACCTCCGCCGCCGTTTCGTACGACTCGCCTTCCACGTCCACCAGCATCACCGCCGTGCGATACACCTCCGGCACCGCCGCCAGCGCGGCGCGAATCGCCGGCGCCACGTCGATCCGGTCCAGCAATTCACCGAGGCCGCTGCGCGTCGCCGCACCATGCTCCACACTGGCGGCCAGGGACTCCAGTTCCGCATCTTCGCCCGAGGTATCCACCACACGGGCATCCCGTTCCCGTTGGCGCAGATAAACGTTGCGGCAGATCGTGAACAGCCAGCGCCGGGCGTCGTGACCGGGCTTGAAGGTGTCCCACGACCGGTAGGCGCGCAGGTAGGTCTCCTGCACCAGGTCGTCCGCCAGCGCGTCGTCGTGGGCCAGCGACCGCGCGAAACGCACCACGTGCGGCAGCGCGGCCAGCACCTGGGCATCGAAGGCGGCGTTCCGGGGCGAGTCGGGCATGCTGGCGAAGCTACCCCGGCCGGCGCGCTACGCGAACTTGGCCGTCAGCTTGTGGGCTCCGGCCCCTGCAGGCCGACGCCGCTGCCGGGCTGCTGGCGGCGATACGCCCGCAGGTCGCGCCACCACTGCACGCACGCCGCCTCGATGGCAGCCGTGGCCGACTCCAGTCGGGCCGGCCCCGCGCCGCTGATGCGCACCCACGGCTTGCCCAGCCGGTTGAGATGGAAGATCAGCCGGTCGTGAAACCAGTCGCGATCGCTCGACATCACGCGCACCCCGTCCGGCACCCATGCGATGTCGGGGTCGCAGAGGAGATACAGGTCGATGGGCTGTCGCGCCGCCACTTCCCACACGTGGGCCGGCACCGGCTGTCGCAGCCACTCGGTCCAGATGGCGGTCACGATCGCTTCCGTATCGCTCACGCAGAGACCACGCGCGCGCCGTTGCGCCTCGCGGATCAGCACCTGCTGGCCATCGGTCACCAGCACCGCATCCAGTTCGGTCCAGTGATGATGCGGCACACCCGTGGTATAGGTGCGCCCGTATTCATCCACCCACGAGGTGTCGTAGCCATGCGCGATCTGCTCCGAGAGCGTGGACTTGCCGACGCTTTCGCCGCCCACCAGCGCCACGGTGCGAATGAACCACGGCCGCGCCGCCGGGGCCAGCAGCTCCCAGTGTGTCCACGGGTCCTGCCGGATCTGCGCGCCCTGCACGCGATCCACCGCGCGGTCGATGTGCACGAACTCCGCCCGCAGTCCAGCCGCCAGGCCAAACCGGTCCGGGTCACCCGAGAACACGTGGGTCACCTCCGGCGCGATCTCGTCCAGCGCCGCGATCCACTCGCCGAGTGACGCCGCTTCCTCGCCGGGGCGCGGCGGCAGGGTCGGTTCGGGCACCACCACCCGAGCCCACGGGCAGCTCTCCACCAGCCAGCGCCACCGCACGTCCCACGGGATCGGATCGTCCCAGCGGCGTTCCAGCACGATCGTGGTGCGGCTGCAGCGCGTCCGTGCGGCCTCGAACAGCGCGAGATGGCCACGGTGCACCGGCAGGAACTTGCCGACCAGCAGGGCATGCGACATCGGAGCAGGGCGAGAGTCTGTCACGGCAGCCGCCTCCGACGATCCGGCGGGCGACGGTCGGCACCGGACCGACGCGAGGGGAAGAATGCACGGCCGACCGGGTGTGCGGAATGATGCCCCTCGGTCGTCATCATCGCGGACGCTCCACCAGCCGAGACTCGTGGTGGAGTTGCGGCGCCGCCGGTGCCGTGCTTCCCGTCAGTTGCTTGTCGCCCCCCAATGCCCGTCGAGACGATTCTTCGCGTTGCACCCACCGACACCGCCGTCGCCACGCCCCTGCGCCAGGCGACCGCGCTCGAGATCCCGATCGGCGAGCTGCTGGCCGCACTGTCGCACGCCCTCGACCTGACCGAAGGCGCCCCCGCCGGTCACACGTTGCGCAGCTGCATGATCGCGATGCGCATCGCCGATGGCATCGGACTCGGCACCGAGGATCGCACCGCGTTGTACTACGCCATGCTGCTGAAGGATGCCGGCTGCTCCAGCAACGCGGCGCGCATCACGGCGTTGTTCGGCACCGATGATCACCTGGTGAAGCCGCGCATGAAGATCGTTGATGCGAACCGGAAGATCCGGCTCGCCATCGAGACCTTCCGCAACGCCGGTGGCAATGGTGGCCTGCGCAGTCGCATCGCACACTTCATGGGCATAGCCCGTGGCGGCGGCGTGACGCGCGAACTGATCGCAATCCGCTGCGAACGCGGCGCCAGCATTGCGCGCCAGATGGGGTTTCCCGAGGCCACCTGCGCCGCGATCGGTTCGCTTGACGAACACTGGAACGGCAACGGCCATCCCGAAGGCTTGAAGGAACGCGCCATTCCGCTGCTGGCCCGCATCGCCAACCTCGCGCAGACCGTGGACATCTTCCACGGTGCGCACGGCGTGAAGGGGGCGATGGTGATGGTGAAGAATCGGCGCAAGAGCTGGTTCGATCCGCAGCTTGCCGACGTGGTGTTGTCGTGGCGTCACGACGAAGCCTGGTGGAGCTGGCTGCAGGAATCGGCGCCGGAGATCGAGGTCACGTCACTGGAGCCCGACAAGCCGCGCCGCGTGGTGGCCGGTGCCGGACTGGACCTGGTCGCGCAGTCGTTCGCCGACATCGTGGACGCCAAGTCCCCGTTCACCTATCGCCACAGCACCAACGTCTCGCGCTGGGCGCGGCAGCTGGGTTCCAAGTTCTTCACTGACGACGCCGAGTTGACCCGCCTCTCGCGCGCCGGCCTGCTGCACGACATCGGCAAGCTGGGCGTGTCGAACACGATCCTCGACAAGAACGGCCCGCTCTTCGACGCCGAACGCACCCTGATGCAGGCGCACCCGGTGCACACCTGGGAGATCCTGCGCCGCGTGCCGGCGTTCGCCGACTTCGCCAAGCTGGCGTCGCTGCACCACGAGAAGCTGGATGGCACCGGCTATCCCTGGAAGGTGCCGGGCGAAGGGCTCGACCTGCAGGCGCGGATTCTGGTCGTCTCCGACATCTTCGAGGCGCTGACCGCCGACCGGCCCTATCGCGCGGGCATGCCGATCGAGGCCGCCCTCGCGCTGCTGGAGAAAGATCGTGGCTTGAAGCTCGACGCCGACGTGCTGGACGCCCTCGCCGTGGCCGTGACGGAGATCCCGCTCAACGCCTGAGCGCCACGGGTAGAAGCCCGGCGCTGGTTGAGGCATCTTGCCTGCTGCCCGCGCCTCGTCTCCCACCCGCCGCTCATGTCGCAGCCCTCCATCACCGTCCACAAGTTCGGCGGTGCCGCTCTTGCTGACCTGAACGCCTTCCGGCACGCGGCGGAAATCGTCGCCACCCATGGCGGGCCCAATCCGGTGCTGGTGGTCTCGGCGATGCGCGGTGTGACCGATGCGCTCACGCTGGCCGCGGGCAGTGCTGCACCGCGCGCGCGCGCCACGCTGGCCGCGCTCGAGAGCCGTCACCGCACCGTCGCCAACGGCCTGACTACCGATCCCACCGTCCGCGCCGAACTGTCGGCCGCGATCGCCGGTGTTTTCGCCGAACTGACCAAGCAGTGCACGCGCCGGCGTCGTGGTGAGCTGGATGCGGCGTCGCTCGATTTCGTGACGTCACGCGGCGAAGTCCTGGCCTCGATGCTGCTGGTCACGGCACTCACCGCGCGCGGCATCGCCGCCGTGACGGTGGATGCCACACGGCTGGTGTACACCGACGGCGTGGCCGGCAGCGCCACACCCGACGTGACGAAGACCACGGCCGCCGCCGCGAAGCTGATCCTGCCGCGACTGAAGCGCCGCATCATCCCCGTCATCTCCGGCTTCATCGGTCGCGGCAGGAAGGGGGCAGTGGTGACGCTGGGACGCGGCGGCTCCGACGTCACCGCGACGCTGATGGCGCGCGTGCTGCATGCCAAAACCGTGATGTTGTGGAAGGACGTGCCCGGCCTGCTGACCGCCGATCCGCGCGTGGTGCCCGACGCCCGACTCATTCCGTCCCTGCACGTGCGCGAGGCATCCGAGCTGGCCTACCACGGCGCCAAGATCCTGCATCCGCGCGCGCTGATCGGCCTGCCGAAGGCCACGCGGCTCCATCTGCGCCCGCTGGCCGATCCCACGGCGATGGGCACCGAGATCTCCTCGTTCGCCACCGTCGGCGAGAAGCGGCGCGGCATGCCGTCGCTGCCGGTGAAGGCGCTGGCGTTGATCTCCGACCAGGCGCTGGTCACCATCGTCGGCAACGGCATGGCGGGCCTTCCCGGTGTCGCCGCGCGCGCGCTTGGTGCACTGGAGCACCTCGGTGTGTCGGTGTCGCTGATCTCGATGGCATCGTCGGAACACTCGCTCTGCATCGCGGTGCCGGGGGGCATGGCCACCGCCGTCGCCACGCGCTGGACGGAGGTGTTCGCCACCGAGATCGCGCGTCACGACATCGATGGCATCGAGGTGCGTCGCAAGGTGGCCACGCTGGCCATCGTCGGCCTCGGCATGGCCGGCACACCGGGTGTCTCGGCGCGCCTGTTCGATGCGCTGGCGCAGAGTCGCATCAACGTGGTCGCGATCGCGCAGGGTGCCTCCGAGATGAACATCTCGGTGGTGATCGACGATGCCGCCGCCGCACTGGCGCAGCGCGCCGTGCACGCGGCCTTCCGCCTCGACAAGATCGGCGGCGGTGACGCGGGGTCGCGTCAGCACGCGGATGTGATCGTGCTGGGCTTCGGCGCCATCGGTCGTGAGTTGGCGCTGCAACTCGCGCAGCGCCGGACGCCCGACGGTGGTCGCCTCACGGCGCCGGTGCGCGTGGTGGCCGTGATCGATCGCAGTGGCTACGTCTTCGACGCACGCGGCCTGACGCCGAAGAAGCTGATGGCCCTGGCGGAGGCGAAGGCCAACGGCACGCCGCTGGCGCAGCAGGCGGACGGGATTCGTTCCACCGACGAAAACGCGTTGCGCGCCATCGCCACCCATGCGCTGGAACGTCCGATCGTGGTCGATGTCACCGCGTCGGAAACTTCGGCCACCCTCGAGACGGCGCTCGGTGCGGGTATGGATCTGGTCCTGGCCAACAAGCGCCCGCTGGTGACCAGTGGCCGCAACGGCAAGGGACTGGCGAAACTCGCCACCGCCCGCGGCCGCCGCATGTTGCACGAAGCCACCGTCGGTGCCGGCCTGCCGGTGATCGATACCATCAACAAGCTGGTGGCTTCCGGTGACCGCATCCTGCAGATCGAAGGCTGCCCGTCCGGCACACTCGGCTTTCTCTTCAGCGAGATGTCGAGGGGCACCAAATTCTCCGTGGCGCTCGCATCGGCCAAGGCCAAGGGCTACACCGAGCCCGATCCGCGTGATGACCTCTCCGGCATGGACGTGGCCCGCAAGGCGCTGATCCTCGGCCGGTTGCTGGGATACACCGGCGAACTGCGTCAGATCAAGGTGGAATCGCTGGTGCCGGTGGCGCTGCGCAAGCTGCCGCTGGCCGAGTTCCTCGCGCGCACGCACGAGGTTGACGAGGCGTGGGCAAAGCGCGTGGCCGATGCCGAGGCACGTGGCGAGGTGCTGCGCTACCGCATCATCGTCACCGGCAAGACCGTACGCGTGGGCGTGGTGGCGGTGGACGCCAGCAGCCCGCTGGGCGCCCTCGGCGGCACCGACAACCTCTTCTCGTTCACCACCACGCGCTACAGGACCAATCCACTGGTGATCACCGGTCCTGGTGCCGGCGCCGGTGTCACCGCAGCCGGCGTGTTCACCGACGTGCTCACGCTGGCCGAACAGCGATGAGCGCCAGCCTGCAGGTCTGCGATGTCTGCGGTGCGCAGTACTCGGCCCTCGACGCGCGGGTCCAGTGCGCGACGTGTGATGGACTGCTGCATCTGGAGCATCCGCAGCCGCCGAACTGCAGCACCGCGCTGCGCAGCCTGTTCGACACGCGGCTGATGCCCGCGCGCGGGCCGCACGGCACCGGTGCCGGCGAATCGGGTGTCTGGCGTTTTCGCGAACTGGTGATGCCCGACGTCAGCGATGCCGAATTGGTGACGCAGGGGGAAGGCAACACGCCGCTGCTGGCGCGGCCGCGCGTGGCGCAGTGGGCCGGTGTGGAGGACCTGCTGCTGAAGCATGAAGGCCACAATCCCACCGGCTCGTTCAAGGATCGTGGCATGACGGTCGCCATCACACAGGCGAAGCGGATCAACGCCACCGCCGTCGCCTGTGCGTCCACCGGCAACACCTCATCGGCGTTGGCATCGTATGCGGCACTCGCTGGCTTGCGCGGACTGGTGCTCGTCCCCGCCGGCAAGGTGGCCCTCGGCAAGCTGTCGCAGACCATCGCCTACGGTGCACAGACGCTGCTGGTGCGAGGCGACTTCGACGACTGCCTGCGCCTGGCGCGCGAGTCGTCGGAGCAGCTCGGCGTGTACCTCGCCAATTCGATCAACCCCTGGCGTCTGGAAGGCCAGAAGACGATCATCTTCGACCTGCTGCAGCAGTTGCGCTGGCACTCGCCTGACTGGCTGGTGCTGCCGGCGGGAAATCTCGGCAACACCGCCGCCTTCGGTGCCGCGTTGCGCGAGGCACTGCGACTCGGCCTGATCGATCGCGCGCCACGCCTGGCCTGCGTGCAGGCGGCCGGCAGCGCACCGTTCGCCGCCAGCTTCCGTGATGCGTTCACCACCCGTCACACCGTGCGCGCCGAAACCATCGCCACGGCCATCCGCATCGGCGATCCTGCCAGCTACGATCGTGCGGTGCGAGCGATTCGCGACACCGACGGCGTGGTGCTCTCGGTCACCGACGACGAGATCCTGGAGGCGAAGGCGGTGATCGATGCCAGTGGCGTGGGCTGCGAACCAGCCAGCGCCGCCAGTGTCGCCGGCACACGGACGCTGGTGCGCAGCGGAATCATCGACCGCAACGCGCGTGTGGTGGCGCTGCTGACGGGCCACATGCTCAAGGATCCGGAAGTGATGCTGGCGTACCACCGTGACATGGAACCGGCACCGGCGTTCGCCAATCGCAGCATCGAGATCGATGCCACGCTGGCGGACATGGAACGCGTGTTGCGCGCCGCACCGGCTGCCGCATGAGTGTCGCGCACGCCACGGTGCACGTTCCCGCCAGCACCTCGAACCTTGGCTCGGGCTTCGACTGCATCGGCATGGCGGTGGATCGCTGGCTGACCGCGTCCGTGATGGTGGACGATGCCGGCACCGCCGTCACCATGACCCGTGCCGGCTCCCTGCAATCGCTGAGCTGTGCGCCGACCGATGACCTGATCCACGACGGTTTCGTGGCCGCCTGTGCGCGAGCCGGCCGCGCCGTGCCGCCTGGCATCACGTACGACGTCACCTCCAGCATTCCGGTGGCGCGCGGACTCGGTTCGTCGGCGGCAGCGTTGGTGGCCGGTGCCGCGCTGGCTGACGTCGCCCTCGGCCTCGGACTCGGCGTGCACGGCATCGCGACGCTGGTCTCGCAGATCGAGGGGCATCCGGACAACGCCTCGCCAGCCGCATTCGGCGGCGCCATGCTGGGTGTGGCCAACGACGACGCGACCGCTGCCACACCCTGCACGTACGCCTTCTCGTCGCTGCCGGTGCATGCGTCGCTGGCGTTCGTCTTCGCCGTGCCGCCACTCGAAGTCACCACCGCCGCGGCGCGTGCGGTGCTGCCGACGCATGTGTCATTCGGCGACGCCATCTGCGCGCTGCAGCGCAGCGCGGCCCTCACGCATGGACTGGCGACCGGCGATGCCGCGCTGCTGGGCCGCGCACTCGACGACGTGCTCCACGTGCCCTACCGCCGCACGCTGGTGCCGGGCTACGACTCCGTTGTGGCAGCCGCGCGGGCGGCGGGAGCGTTCGGCGGCACGCTGAGCGGCAGCGGTTCAGCGCTGGTGGCCATCGGCCGGCCAGCCGACGCCCATGCCATCGCCACCGCCATGCAGGCCGCCTTCGCGGCGCACGGTCTCTCCGCCGAGACCCTCGTGACGACGGCCACCGTCGGCGGGCTCCGCACCGACGTCACCGAGCCTGGAAACTTTGCCTCGCCCAGCGCGTAGGATCCTCAACCTTTTCCTCCGGTGTCGCCATGCTGACTTCCTTCCTTCGCCTGTTCGCCCTGCGCCCGATCCTCGCCGGCTCGCTGCTCGGCATTCCGATCCTGACGCTGCTGATCCTGGGCCTGGCGAC
>JANMON010000164.1:0-7784 GCA_031369265.1 Gemmatimonadaceae bacterium
TGGGACGCGCCGGTGACGCGGTGGCCCGGGCGGCGCGGTGGAAGAGCAACCCCATCGTCGCTCCGGCCTTGGCCGGCGCACACGAAGTGCTCGGGCAGCTCGACGCGGCTGCCGAATCGTGGACGGTGGCCACGCGCGGCCCCGATTCACTGCGGGCACAGGTGGAACGGCTGCGCCTGCAGCGCGATCGTGGTGACGCGGCCACGTCACTGCCACGACTGAACGCACTGGTGACGTCCGCGACCACGCGCGGGGCACTTCGCTCGGCGTCGGACTTCCACGCCGTGGCCATCGCCGCGCGCCTGCTCGGCCGCACCGACCCGCAGCGCTTCAAGGACGCACTGCAGTTCTACGACCGCGCGCTGGCGCTGGAGCCCACGCGACTGGATGCTCGCGTGGAGCTGGGCGAGATGTTCCTCGAGAAGTTCAATTTCGCCGATGCCCGCGCCACCTTGCAGCAGGTGGTGGCGGTGAACCCGCGCCATCCTCGCGCGTTGGCCGCGTTGGTGCGCCTCAACACCTTCGATGCTCGCGCCGGCCTCGCCGATCCACTGCCGCAGCTGCTGGCCGTCAACCCATCCAGCGCCGATGGGCATGCCCTCGCGGCGCGTCGCCTGATCGATGCCGAGCAATACGACGCGGCGGTGACTGAAGCGCGTCGTGGCCTGGTGACGGACAGCGCCGCTCCTGGTCCGTGGGTGGCGATTGCCGCAGCCCGCTGGCTGGCCGGTGACAGCGCCGGCCACCGCGCCGCGCTCGACATGGCACACCGCCGCCTCCCCGGATCGGCGCTGGCCGAGGTGGAGCTTGCGGAGGTGTCGGCGCGCAATCGCCTGTATGCCGACGCGGTGCAGTTCGCACGCCGCGGCACCATGCGCGATTCGCTCGACGCCCGCGCGCTGGCACTGCTCGGCATCAACGAGATGCGTATCGGACATCCCGTGCCGGCCCGCGCGGCACTGGAGCGCTCGTTCGCCCTCGATCCGTACGACGTCTGGGTGAAGAACACGCTCGACCTCCTGGACGCCTACGCCACCGCACGCACGACCAGCACCGACCACTTCGACATCGTGGCCGAGGAGAGTGACGCGGACCTGCTGTCGCTCTACGCGGCACCGCTGGCAGAGCAGGCGTGGGCGGCGCTCACCACGCGCTACGGCTTTGCGCCGTCGGAGAAGGTGCGCGTCGAGTTCTTCCGCAGCCACGCCGATTTCAGCGTGCGGGCGGTGGGCCTGGCCGGACTGGGTGCGCTGGGCGTGGCGTTCGGCAACGTGCTCGCGATCGACGCGCCGCCGGCGCGGCCGCGCGGAGAGTTCAACTGGGGCGCGGTGCTCTGGCACGAGTTTGCGCACACCGTCACGCTCGGCATGACCGACAATCGTGTGCCGCGGTGGGTGTCGGAAGGCCTGTCGGTGCTGGAAGAGCGTCGTGCGCGACCGGAGTGGGGCGGCGGCGTGACCCCGATGCTGATCGCGGCCTACGGCGCCGGGCGCCTGCAGCCGGTGAGTCGGCTCAACGACGGCTTCGTGCATCCGCGCTACGATCAGGAAGTGATCCTCTCGTACGCGCTCTCGGCGTACGTGTTCGAGATGCTGGAGCAACAGAAGGGTGTCACGGGCTTGCGCGCGATGCTGGCGGGATATCGTGCCGGTGGTCGCACGCCGGACGTGATGCGGCAGGTCTACGGCGTCGAGCCGGCGGCGCTGGACTCCACGTTCGATCGCTGGTTCCGCACCCGGTTCGCGCGCGAGTTCGCGGCGGTGCGGGGTGAGGTGCGCAATGGGCCCGACGGTGCGACACAGACCGAGTTGGCCGGGCCACTGCGTGATGCGCTGACGGCGTCCGCATCGGCGGCAGAACGAAAGCAGTGGCCGCAGGTGGTGCGAAGCGCGCAGGCGGCGGTGACGATGTTCCCCGACTATGCGGAGCGGGGCAGTGGATATCACTTCCTTGTCGCGGCGCACGGCGCGCTGGCCGACACCGCGGCGCTGATCGCCGCACTGACGGCGATCACGACGCACAACGGCGATGCCGTAGATGAGAACCTGTCACTGGCGCGCCTGCTCGAGGCGCGTCGTGACACGGCTGCCGCGATCGCCGCGTTCACACGCGCGACACTGGTCGATCCATTCGACCTGGTGGTGCAGGCGCACCTGGCGGACCTCGCGTTCGCGAGCCGTGACTGGCCAACCGCCGTGCGTGCTCGTCGTGCGGTGCTGGCGCTCGGACCGGCCGATCGTGCCAACGCGTTCTATCGGCTGGCGCAGGCGCTGGCGGCATCGGGCGATCGCACTGCGGCCCGTCGCGAAGTGCTGCGCGCGCTGGACCTCGCCCCCAACTTCGAGGCAGCGCAGGACCTGCTGCTCTCCATCCGCTCACCCGGGACGGCCCCATGACCTCACGCACCCGCTGGTGGCTGCTGGCCCTGCTGGCGCTGCCCCTGCTGGTCTTGCCGGCGCAGCGCTTCCGGCGTGGCTCGCCGGGTGAGAATCCCAAGCCGAACGTGCGCTACGATGGCCGCTTCACCTTCCTGCGCGTGAAGTTCGAGCCACTGGGTGGTGGGCGTGACCTCAAGTGGGATCACGATTATCCCACCTCGGAAACGCACTTCATGAAGATCCTGGACGAGGTGTCCACCATGAAGCCGCGGCTGGAAGGCACCAACATCCTGTCGTTCGCCGACAAGGCGCTGTTCGAGTATCCGGTGGCCTATGTCTCGGAGCCGGGTTTCTGGACCATGTCGCCCGACGAACTGGCTGGAGTGCAGGCCTACGTGCACAAGGGTGGCTTCCTGATCTTCGACGACTTTGCCGGGCGGCACTGGCTCAACTTCGAGGAGAAGTGGCGCACCGCGTTCCCGACGCTGGTACCGGTGAAGCTGGACGCGTCGCATCCGATCTTCGACTCGTTCTTCCGCATCGAGAAGCTGGAGATGTCGCACCCGAACTTCGGCGTGCAATCGGAGTTTTGGGGCGCGTACGAGGACAACGATCCGACGAAGCGGCTGGTCATGATTGCCAACTTCAACAACGACATCGGCGACTACATGGAGTTTTCCGACCAGGGCCTGCTCCCGATCTCCCTCACCAACGAAGCCTACAAGCTCGCGGTGAACTACGTCGTCTACGCTCTCACGCACTGATCATGTCCGCTGACCGCACCATTACGCCGCCCGCCGGTGGGGATGACATCGCGCTCGCCGATCGCCTGCGCGACGGCCGCACCGCCATCATGGCCGAGCTGCGCAAGTTGATCGTCGGCCAGGAGGCAGTGATCGAGCAGGCGCTGATCGCCCTCTTCGCCGGCGGCAATTGCCTGATCGTCGGCGTGCCCGGGCTGGCCAAGACGCTGCTCGTGCACACCATGGCGCAGGTGCTGGACCTCAAGTTCGCGCGCGTGCAGTTCACGCCCGACCTGATGCCCAGCGACATCACCGGCACCGACATCATCCAGGAAGATCCGGAGACCGGACGCCGACGGATGGCATTCGTGCCCGGTCCGCTGTTCACCAACATCCTGCTCGCCGACGAAATCAATCGCACACCGCCCAAGACGCAGGCTGCGCTGCTGGAGGCGATGCAGGAGCGTCGCGTGACGGTGCAGGGCCGTACCTATCCGCTGGATGCGCCGTTCTTCGTCTTCGCCACGCAGAACCCGATCGAACTGGAAGGCACCTACCCGCTGCCAGAGGCGCAGCTGGATCGTTTCATGTTCCAGGTGGTGGTGGGCTACCTCACCGAAAACGAGGAGCTGCAGGTGGTGCAGCAGACCACCGCCATGCAGAAGCACGCGTTCACGCAGGTGATGACGGCAGCCGAGATCGTGGCCTACCAGCAGCTGGTGCGACGGGTGCCGGTGGCCGATGCGGTGGCGCGGTATGCCGTGCACCTGGTGCGCGCCACGCGTCCCGATTCACCGGTGGCGCCACCGCAAGTGAAGGAGTGGGTGAGCTACGGTGCGTCGGTGCGTGCGGCGCAGTACCTGGTGCTGGGTGGCAAGGCACGGGCACTGATGCATGGGCGCTATCACGTGAGCCTGGAGGACATTGCCGCGCTGGCGGCCCCGGTGCTGCGGCATCGCGTGCTGCTGAACTTCCATGCACAGGCCGAGAAGGTCACCACCGACAAGCTGGTGGAAGTGCTGCTGGCGGCTGTGCCGCGGCCGACGGCAGGACTGACCTGATGCGCGCCACACGGTGCCTGGCGTGAACGAACGCCTGTCCATGGACCCCGCAACACTCTCGCGCATCGGCAACCTGGAGCTGGTGGCGCGGTGGGTGGTGGAGGGATTCATCGCCGGCCTGCACCGGTCGCCGCACCTCGGCGTGTCCACCGACTTCGCCGAGCATCGGCCGTATGCACCGGGCGACGACATCCGGCACGTGGACTGGCGCGTGTACGCGCGCACCGAGCGCACCTACCTCAAGACGTACGAAGCCGAGACGAACTCCAACTTCACCGTGCTGCTGGATGTGTCGGCATCGATGGGGTTCGCACATGGCGGCATCAGCAAGCTGGCGTACGCCAAGCTGCTCGCCGCCACGCTGGCGTGGTTCTCGCGCCGGCAGCGTGATCGCGTTGGCCTGGTGACCTTCTCCGACGACGTGCGCGAGATCGTGCCGCCGGCGGCCAGGCACCTGCCAAACATCCTGCATGCGCTGGAGCGCGCGACCGCCGCGGGCGGCGGATCGCTGCGACTGCCGCTGGCCAAGGTCGCACAGCTGCAGCCGCGCCGCGGGATCTTCGTGCTGATCTCCGATCTCTACGAACCCGTGGCCGACGTGTCGCGCGCGCTGGCACCGCTCACCGGCGCAGGCCATGACGTGATCGTGATCCAGCTGCTCGATGCCGCCGAACGCACCTTCCCATTCGACGACGCGACCACCTTTCGCGACCTGGAGAGCGGGGAGCGGCTGCCGGTGAGCCCGGGCAAGGTGCGCCAGCGGTACGTGGCCGCGATGGAGGCACACGTCACGTCGATGCGCGCCCGGCTCAGTGGCGCGCGCGTGGACTACACGCTGGTGGACACGTCGCAGCCGCTCGATCGGGTGCTGTTCGACTACCTGCTGCGGCGCGAGTTCCTGCGCACCGCCGTCTGATGCCGCTGCTGGCGCCGCTCTTCCTGCTCGGCCTGGCCGCCATCGTGGTGCCGTTGCTGGTGCACCTCGTGCAGCGTGAGAAGCGCGACCCGATCGCGTTCCCGTCGTTGATGTTTCTCGAGCGCACCAAGGCGCCGTTCACCGCGCGTCGTCACCTGCGTGACCCGCTGCTGTTCCTGCTGCGCGCCCTGGCCGTGATCGCACTGGTGCTGGCGTTCGCACGACCGGTGCTGGGCCGCCGCGCCTCGGCGGGCGGTTTGGACCAGCGCCGTCGCGAGATGGTGGTGCTGCTGGACCGCTCGTTCTCGATGCGCATCGCCGACCGCTGGACGCGGGCGCGTGCCGTCACCGACAGTGTGATCGCCAGCCTTGCGCCGGGTGATCGACTGACGCTGGTGGCGTTCGACCGGCTTGCGGTGGCACTCACGCCTTCCACCGGCGACGCCGCGCAGTTGCGCGCCGCACTGGCCACGCTGGCGCCCACCGATGAATCCACCCGACTGGCTCCTGCGGTGTCGGTGGCGCAACAGCGGCTCGCGGCCAGCGATGCACCGAGCAAGGTGCTGGTGGTCGTCTCCGATTTTCAGCGCAGCGCATGGGATCTCACCGACGATGCACGCATGGCCCCCGGCACCACCATCACGCCGATCGACGTCAGCGCGGCGGCGCCGGTCACGGATCGCAGCGTGCGTGCGGTGGATGTGCGGCCGGAGCGCGGTGAGGGGCCGTCACGGGTGATCGTCACCGCTCGACTGGCGAACGTCGGTGCAGCGGCGCGTGGCGTGAACGTGACGCTGGAAGTGGGTGGTCGCGTGCTCCAGCAACGGAGCGTGGATGTGCCGCGTGACGGCGGTACCTCGGTCACCTTCGCGGCGGTGCCGATGCCACCGGAGCCCGTCGCGGCCCGCGTGGTGCTGGCGGCCGATGCACTCCCCGGTGACGACGCGTTCCACTTCCTGCTGCAGCAACCGCCATTGCTGCGCGTGCTGGTGATCGAGGGTCGCGGCGACCCCTATCTCTCGCGTGCGCTGGCCATCGGTGACGCCCCGCGATTCGATGTCACGACGCGGGCCCCGAGTCGCGCCACGGCAACCGATCTTGCCGGGCGCGCGCTGGTCATTCTCGCCGACGGCGCGTTTCCCACCACCATCGGCGCCGCACCACTGGTGCAGTTCGTGGAGCAGGGCGGTGGGCTGATCACCGCGCTGGGCGAGCCGGCCACGACGCGCAGTTGGCCCGCTGCCGCCGATGCGCTGATTCCCGGCACCATTCAGGCCGCCACCGATCGCATCGATGCACGCGGCGCGGTGCTCGGCGCACTCGATCAGCGACACCCGGCGCTGGCACTGATGTCGGGCGCGCGCGCCGGTGATGTGGCCGCGGCGCGTTTCGACCGGTATCGCGCCATCGACACCACCGGCGGCGTGCTGGCGCGCTTCGACGACGGTGCGGCGGCCCTCACCGAACACGCGCTGGGGCGTGGTCGTGTGCTCACGTTTGCCTCGTCGCTCGACGGGGCGTGGAACGACCTGCCGCGCCAGCCGGCCTTCCTGCCACTGGTACAGCAACTCGCACGCTACGCCGCCAGTTGGCGCGATGTGCCCCGGTCGCTCGAGATCGGCGCCAGCGTGCGGCCAGCCGACCTTCCCGGTGGCGACGCGGCGCGCGTGACGCGGTGGACCGCCGCCGCACCATCAGGCGCACGCAGCAGCGTGGGTGGCGACGACGCACCGGCGGCGCTGGAGCTCACCGAGGCGGGGGTGCACCAGCTTCGGCCCGGTGGTTCGCCGGGCGCTCGTCCGTTGCTGGTGGCCGCCAACCTCGCGCCATCCGAACTCGACTTCGCCCCCTTCGATGTCCTGCGTCTCACCAGCGCTCTCACCGCCTCCACCACTGCAACCGCCTCGGCCGCGCCGGTGACTGCCGACGAGACCGCGGCGGATCGTGAAGCACGGCAGTCCACCTGGTGGTACCTGCTGCTGGCGGCGGTGCTGCTGCTGATCGCCGAGAGCGTCGTCGCCCGACGCACCGTCATCACCGCGCGGGGACTGCAGTAGGATATGACATCGCCCTGCATGAACGCCGACCGGATGGGCTGCCCATGACCGCACCGCGACTGCACGCCGCCACCTCGCTCGCACCGTTGCTCCAGCGCGCCCGCACCCGCTGGCGCGCGAGACATCTGGCCGTCGGTGCAGCCATCACCATCTCGGCGGTGGTGCTGGTGCTCGCCGCCGGATCGTTCGCACTCGAAGCGGCGCGATTCTCGCCTGCGTCGATCACGTCGGCGCGCGTGATCCTCGCACTCGTCACCGCGATCGTCGTCGGCCGCTGGATCGCCTGGCCACTGATGCGTCGCCTGCCCGATGAACGACTGGCGCTGTATCTGGAGGAGCGTGTGCCGCAGCTGGGTGGTGCGGTGCTGACGGCCGTCACGCTTCGTCCGCAAGGCGACACCGGACACTCCGCGATGCTCGAACACGGATTGGTGGCCGATGCCATGCGCCGACTCGGTTCATCGCCGGCGGTGCCGCTGCTGGAACGTCCCACCACCATCCGTGCGCTGTCGGTGGCCGGTGCGGTCATCGCGATCGCGGCCGTCGCGTTCCAGTTCGGCCCGACGTTCCTGCGCACCGGTGCACAGCGCCTTCTATCGCCCTGGCAGGATGCAGCGGCATCGCCAGTC
>JANMON010000028.1:0-3079 GCA_031369265.1 Gemmatimonadaceae bacterium
AGTTCGACGCCACTGGCTTCTGCTTCCGACACGGTGTCGCGCAGCGCCTCCATGATCTCGCCATAGGTCACGCCGAGCAGCCCCGCGTCACAGGTGCCTTTGCCATACAGCATCCGATGAATACGGCGCAGCGCCGATGGCATCTTCCGCGAGACTTGCCACTCTGGTGCGTCCGGCCAGTTCGGCGGCGGTCGCAGGATGAACTCCGGAGACCGATCCGGGCGGTAGGTGTCCATCGGCAGTGCGGCGTAGCGCTGCACCGCGGCATGCGAAGCCTCGAGCAGCGCCAGCACGGTTCGATTGACGATGGCGTCGAAGGCGATGTTGTGCAGCGCCGTGGGCCGGGGAAAGAGTCGTGTGTGACCCAGCATCACGTGCGAGAGTTCGTGCAGCACCAGCATCGTGAGCCGCTCGGGCGTGCCGCAGTATCGCGCGACGAACTGCGGATTGAGCTGCAACCGGGGACGCTCGCAGCAATCGATGCAGGCGCTTGCGATCTCGTCACTCCACTGCACGCGCGACACGGTGATCAAGGCGTCGAGTGCGCGCGTATGCATGCCGGCGGTCGCAAGCACGGTGGCAAGAAGGTCGTCGATGTCGGGGAGCGCGGCACCGTCGGTGATCGTGTGCGTCGTCATGCCGCACCCGGGTGTCCGAAGTTGCGAACCTCGAGTGCGCCCTGCACGCGGAAGTACTGCAGCGACGGCTCGCGGCGCTGCGACACGATCGGTGGTGCAGCGTAGGCCAGGAAGGTCATGTCACACAGGGCGTACTGCGCGGCGAGGTCCGCACCCGCGGAGGACGAGACCTCGGGTTGCACCGGGGCCGACATGGAATCCATCCAACGCACGACGCCGTTCAAGCGTGTTCCGCCGCAAATGCGTGCGGTGCAGTCGCGCATCTGGTCGAGCCGGTGCAGCGCGAGTTCAGGATACCCCGCACGCCACCGACCCAGGGCACGGCGCCCGGCTGCGATCCGTTCGAGCAACTCTCGATCGTCCACCGGGCTGGGTGTGCCGAGAGCCTTGGACACCAGGTCGAGTGTGACCCCGGCTGCTGCTGCGACCAGTGCGGGATGCAGTTGTCGCTCCAGTACCGGTGCGTACATCGCCGCCGGCAGTGCGGGCACCCCGGCGAGGGCCAGCAATGCCGTCACCAGCGCGCGCGGATCCACCACCAGGTGTGCACCCACGGTGCCCGTGCGGTACACCGACTGTGGCACCGGACCGCAATTGTGCAGCACCGGCACGTGATCGCGATTCCGTCGTACAGTGCCGCTGGTCGTCATGCGTCCTCCCACGGCGCTCCGAGCGCCGAGACGCAGGTGTCACGCACTGACATGAGGTGCGCGATGAGCTCGTGTGGAGGCCGCAGCGCCGTACCGGTCAGCTGTCCGCTGGGCGTCGCATACTTCGCGATGACGCCATGCAGGAACTCCGCATCGCGAGCGCACAGCGTGGTGCGCGAGAGCGCCGAACGCACTTCCAGCGCCCATGCACGGTGCGGAGCATATCCGCTCACGCCGACTCCCAAAAACGCGATGTCGCTGACCATCCCCGCCACCGTTTCCGTCGCGGCCAGTGAGACAAGTGGTCGCGCGAGCAGGTACGGCAGTACGAACCAGGCAACCGCGGCGGCATCGACCGGCGGCATGGCCGCCAGCGCCGTGCACAGGGCGTCGCCACGCGCCAGCGTCGGAAGCCCGGGCAGCGTGAGCGCCAGCAACGCGCGCTGCAGCGGCTCCCGCACCGCGAGCAACGTGCGCAGCGGATCATCGTCGGCGAGTGACACCTGCTTCCATGCGGCCTCGTGGGCCGTCTGCAGCGTGCTGCGCGGAATCACTCGGCGCACCACGTCCGGAACCGAGGCCAGCAGCGCCGCGAGACACGCCTGCCCGTTGCCGCGCAGGCCGAGCGCCAGATGCGCGGCGCGCATCGCGACCACGTTGCGGAAGAGCGTTGCCGCACGCCGACCACCGATCGGGATTCCTGCCGTTCCGAGCTTCGCCACCAGCACATCCACGTACGTCGCGATCTGGTGCGAGGCGGCGGAGCGGATGCCTGGGATGAGCGCGCGTGTCGCACTCACCAGCTCAGACACGGTGGCGTGTGCTCCGTCGGCCGGTTGCTCGCCCACGCCGCCGATGATCGCGCGGCGATCGGCGTCGCACAGGTCGCCGAAGTGCGGCAGCGCGACGATCCACGAGAAGCGATCGGCCAGCGCGGGATCGAGCGCCTCCACCGACTCGTAGCTGAACCGCGAGGTGGCCTCGTGCGCGCCGACCGGCGGATTGGTGGCCGCCCACCGATGCCGCAGTTTCGTGAGCGGCAGTCCCTGGATCCGACGCTCGTGGATGATCGGGAACAGCTTGTTCGCGACGTCGGGTCGGCAGCGGCCGATCTCGTCGAAGAACGCGACCTCGGCATCCCAGATCGCGCCGGGCGGCGACACGTAGCGGATCGCTCCCTGCTCGTCGGGGATGGGAAAGCCGGCCAGATCATCGAACTGCAGGAGGCTCGCGTTGTAGTGGCGCAGCTCGAGGCCGAGCGCGTTCGCGAGGCGGATGAGGAGCAGCGTCTTGGCGGCTCCATGCTCGCTGACGAGGAGCAACGGCTCCTCGGTCGCGAGGGCGGCGAGGAGGGCCGGCTCGAGGGCGTCGTAACCGACGATGCCGAGCGGTCGGAGGAGGGAGCGACGCGTGCTGGCTTCCGGTGTGGCTGGAGCGGCCGCCGACGGAGGCGGCGGCGCTGGAACCTGCGTGACGGCGGCGGTGGCGCGCGAACGCGCCAGGGTAGTGCCCATCATCTGCCTCCGCGCCATTTCCGCGCAGAAGATGACCTGCCGATGGCCTCGGCGGATCGGTGGTCGCTTTAGTGGTCGTGTTTAGCGTCGCGCCACAAGCTGGCCGGTCAAATCGCGACGTCCTGCAATCCTGAAGCTTGCCCTGCAATTGCCGGAACGCAAAACGCCCGGCGAGCGACGTTCCGCTCCCGGGCGCATACGGCAATCGGGTGGCGGTTTAGCTGAATTTGTTACGCGGCCAGCAATCGCGAGAAATCGCAGCGTCCTACGAGAGAAA
>JANMON010000038.1:0-27745 GCA_031369265.1 Gemmatimonadaceae bacterium
CGCCAGCTTCTCGCTGGCCACCTCCCGTACCTGGAACGACCAGTCCGGCAACAAGCAGGAGAAGACCGAATGGCATAAGTGCATCGCCTGGAACCAGGGGACGCAGAAGCTGGCCGACGTGGTCGAGAACTACTGCAAGAAAGGCAAGCCGGTGTACGTCGAAGGCGCCATCGAGTACCGCCAGTGGCAGGACAAGGAAGGCCAGACCCGCTACTCCACGGAGATCCGCGTGCGCGAGCTGATCCTGCTTGGCGGACGCGGGGACGGTGACGGCGAGTCGGGCGGCAGCGGTGGTGGCACCTACGCCCGTCCGGCCCGTGCGGCGACGCCGGCGGCCAAGCCGGCCGCATCGGCCGCCAAGGCGGGTGGCGACGAGTTCGCGGACTTCCCGGGTGCGCTCGAGGACGAGGAAGACGATCTCCCGTTCTGACCCGCCGCCGAAGCCTGCGGCACCGGAGCCTCCTCGCGCCTCGCGCCGGGAGGCTCCGGACGTTTCCTCCCCGGCCGATGTTCGTCTCCGATCGGGGCACCGCGCACCACGCGGCCCCCTCCGTGGTGCGACCCGCTGTTCCGTCGCGCTTCCCGTGGACGTTTCCCGCGCTCCCACCTGCGTATGCGCCGTTTCCTGAATGCCTCCGCCACGCTCTCGCAGCGCACGTTGCTGCTCGGGCTCGGCCTCGCCCTCATGGCGTCACCGGCTCTCGCCCAGCGCACACCGCGTGACACCACGCAGGCGCTGCAGCCTGGCACCGTGCTGCACGTCGTCCGAAAGGGTGACACGCTGGCCGACATCGCCCGGCGATTCCTCGGTGATTACCGGCGCTGGCCGGAACTCTTCCGGGCGAATGCGGGGCAGATCAAGAATGCGAACCTGATCTTCCCGGGGCAGCGGCTGTACGTCGGAGCCGACGGCAAGCCGACGTTCAATGCCCCGGTCGCACGCGCGGAACCGATGGACACGACCGTGGAGCGTCGCGTCCTCGGTCGGCCCGTTGCGGGCCAGACCACGTCGGTGCTCGAGAACGCCACGCTCAACGGTCGCGCCCTGCGCCCCACCGTCCGACGCGGTGAGGCGAACGCCGCTCCGTTCCTGATCTCGCTGACGGCGAAACAGAATCGCGGCGCACTGATGTCGCGCGCTGATCCGACGGTCGTCGCCGCCGGCAGCAATCGCGACCAGTTTCAGCTCTACGACGACGTCGATGTCCTGCTGCCGACCGGCACTCGCGGCACCGTCGGACAGAAGATGGGCGTCTACCGACTCGGCCCCGAGGTGCGGCACGACAAGCTGCGGGCGCAGCTGGTGCAGCCGTCTGGCGTGATCGAACTGGTGGCGATCGGCACCGGCCGCGCGGCGCGTGCGCGCGTGACGGCGATGTACGCCAACATGAAGCGGGGCGACGTGGTGCTGCCGCTCGATGCGCTGCCAGCGCCGGAAACCGTGCGGCCCAGCGACGTGGCCAACGGCCCGGTGTACGAGGTGGCGTACGTGGCTGGTGAGGTCGTCCTGCCGACGATCCAGAACTACGTCGTGATCGCCCTCCCGGTGGGTGCCAGCAGCAAGGTCGGCGACCAGTTCAACCTCTACGCGCCGGGTGCGTCACTGACCGATACCGGCCGTGATGTGGCACCACCGAACACGGTGGCGCAGGTCAGCGTGGTGCGCGTGACGCCGCAGGGCGCCACCGCGATCGTGGTCGGACACGACCAGCCGGCGATCCGTGTCGGCATGAAGGCGCAGCTGGTCAGCCGCATGCCGTAGTGCGGCATGGCACGAGCTGAAGTACGATCGCACCCGCCCGCTGAGTCGCTCATGCCTCAGCAGGCGGGTGCGGTTAGTTTCTGGGCTGGAGTCGGACCGCAGCTCCCGCGGTCACCCCGGTCCCACCGACCGGGCTCAGCCATTTTCAGCCCACTCATGTCGCTCATGACCTCGTCGCAGGCGTCTGCCGTTCGACCGTCCACGATCGCCGTTGCGATGCGTGGTACCAGATGAGCAAGCGCGCCCTGGTCACCGGCGGTGCCGGTTTCATCGGATCGCACGTCGCCGACACGTTCATCGCCGCCGGCTACGACGTCACGATCCTCGATGACTTCTCGAGCGGCAAGGAACAGAACGTCAATCCCGCGGCCACGGTGGTGCGTGACTCGATCGCCTCGCCGGCCGTCGCGACGCTGATCCGCGACGGACAGTTCGATGTCGTCGCTCACCTCGCCGCGCAGATCGACGTGCGCAAGAGCGTGGACGATCCGGCCTGGGATGCGGCGCTGAACATCGGCGGCTCGCTGAACATGCTGGAAGCGGTGCGCAAGTCTGGCTATCCGACGCGCTTCATCTTCTCGTCCAGCGGTGGCGCGCAGTACGGCGACTTCGTCGAGATGCCGACGGTGGAGACGGCGGCGAAGGATCCGCAGTCACCGTACGGCATCGCCAAGCTCGCGGTCGAGTACTACATGAGCTACTTCGCTCGTATTCACGGTCTCGACACCGTCGCGCTGCGCTACGCCAACGTGTATGGCCCGCGACAGGATCCGCATGGCGAAGCCGGCGTGGTGGCGATCTTCTGTCAGCGCATCCTGGCCGGGATACCGCTCACGGCCTACGGCGACGGCATGCAGACGCGCGACTACGTGTACGTCGGTGACGTGGCACGTGCCAACCTGCTCGCCGCCACGGCGGAGTTGCCGGCGGCCGGCCGGCTCGACAACCGCGGCTTCAACATCGGCACCGGCGTCGAGACCAGCGTGATCGACCTCGCGGCCGGACTGCAGCGTGCTGCCGACGCCTCGGTGCCGCTGCAGCATGCGCCAGCGCGCGCGGGCGAGCAGCGGCAGTCGTGCCTGGCGTTCGCCAAGAGCGCCGAGGTGCTGGGCTGGACGCCGCAGACGTCGCTGGACGTGGGGCTGAAGGCGACCCTCGAGTACTTCCGGACGGAGCGCACCCGAACCACCGCATGATGCCGATCGTTGCACTTCTCCAGATCCAGGCGGCGCCGACCAGCTCCATCTTCGGCCTGCTCGCCCATGGCACACCGGTGTCGTGGGCGGTGCTCGTCTTCCTGCTCGGGTTGAGCGCCGTCAGCTGGACGATCATGGCCATGAAGCAGCGCGAGTTCCGACGCGCACGCTCCGCGGCCGACCCGCTGCTCGACTTCGTGCGACAGGCGGAGTCGTTTGCGGATGTCGCGACGCGGGCCAAGCTCGGTTTCGGCTCGCCATTCTATGCGGTGCTGCGTCGCGCCGACCGCTTCATGCACGACACCCGCCCCGCATTGGCGGGCGGGCCCGACCGGCAGGCGCGACTGTCGCAGGCGCAGGTCGAGGCATTGCAGATGCTGCTCGACAAGGAAGGCACCGGTGAGCGCGATCGCATGGAGCGCCTGCTGCCGTGGCTGGCGACCATCGGCGCCGTCAGCCCGCTGATCGGCCTGCTCGGCACCGTGCTCGGTGTCATCAACGCCTTCCTCGGCGTGGCGGCCAGTGGCAGCGGCAACATCAGTGCGGTGGCCCCGGGTGTGGCCGAGGCGCTGATCGCAACCGCGCTGGCGCTGACGGTCGCGATTCCGGCGGTGTTCGGCTACAACTTTTTCGCCAGCAAGCTGAATCACCTGACCAGCGAAATCGACGCCTTCAGCACCGACATGGTGGCGCTGCTCGTGCGCGACGGCCGGATCTGATGCGCAAGCACGGCGCCCGCTCACGCACGCCGCTCAACGCCGAGATCAACGTCGTCAGCCTGATCGACGTGATGATGCTGCTGATGATCATCTTCATGATCACCGCACCGCTGCTCACCGGCGGCGTGGATGTCAAGCTGCCGAAGGCCAACGTGCGTGCGTCGCAGGTGGACAACCCGATCAACATCACGATCACGCAGGACGGTGTGATCGTGCTCGACAACGAGCGCGTGGCCCGCGACGAGTTGCGCAGCACGCTCACCGCCTTGGCCGCGCGGGCCACGGGCCGTACGATCTACCTGCGCGGTGACGAAGGGGCGGCGTACGGAGACGTGGTGCAGGTGCTGGCGATCCTGCGTGAGGTCGGGCTGCAGAACGTCAGCCTGGTGGCCGAACAGCAGTCGGCGCGGTGAACGACATGAGCGTGCCCCCGGTCGGCGTGGTCGAGAAGCCGCTGCGGACGCCGCTCACTGCGCGCACTGCTGCCATCTGGTCGGTCACGGGCCACGTGATCGTGATCGCGGCTGCGATCTTTCTCACGCGACTCACGCTCCCGCCGCCGCCGCCGCCGGCCTACAACGTGGAGTTGGTGGCCGCGCCCGCAGGACCCCGCGCCCTCGGTTCGGTGACGCAGGGACCCACGACCGCGACGCCGCCCACGCCCGCCGATGCCACACCCGACGCCGCGCCGGCGACACCTGAGGAAGGCACGACGCTGACCGCCAAGCGACCCACGGCGCGTCCGACCACCAAGCCGGTGGCGAAGCCGGCGGTGAAGAAGCCGGTGACACCGCCAAAGCCGGTTGCACCCCGCTCCGGCGGTGAGGCCTCGGTGCCGGGGACGACGCCTGCGGGCGGTGGCCCGACCGGTGGACGCGGACGCGACGTGGCCAGCGTGCGTGTGCCTGGGATCGCCTTCCCGTTCCCTGGGTATCTGGAAAACATCACGCGCCAGATCGCGCTGAACTTCAAGCCGCGTCCCGGTGGAGCACTGCGTGCCGAGGTGTCCTTCCTGATCCGGCGCGATGGCTCGGTCTCCGACTTGCGACTGGTGACGAAGTCCGGTGTGTATGCCTTCGACCTCGAATGCATCGGTGCCGTCGAGGCGGTTGGGCAGCGCAAGTCGTTCGGTGCGCTGCCGGCGGGGTTCCGTGACGATGTCCTGCCGGTGGTGTTCAGCTTCGATCCCACAGTCCTGAGGTGAGTATCTCGATCCGCTCCTCCGCGCCTCGCCTGCTGGGCCGCGCACTATTCCTGATCGCGCTGGCCGGTGTGTCCGTGGCGCGGGCGCAGGAAGGCGTCCGGCTTGGCCTGATCTACGGCGAAGGTGGCAAGCGCCCGGGCATCTACGTGTTGCCCATCGCCGGTGCCGCCGGTGATTCCGTGCGTTCGATCATCATGCGCGATCTCGACTTCGGGGACCGGGTCACGGTCCTGCCGAAAAATCTCGCACTGCCCACGCCCCCGGGTGCGGCGGCGATCGACTATGCGGCCGCGGCACGACTCGGCATCAACGGGGTGGTGCAGGTCACGCTGGTGGCGGCGGGCGCCAACCTCGTGCTCTACGACGTCGGGGCCAAGCAGGTCCTGCAACGGCGCACCGTGTCGCTCCCGGGTGCAATCAACGGGCAGGCCTGGCGCATGGCGGTGCACGGCGCCAGCGACCAGTTCGAGGAGTGGATCAGTGGTGAACGTGGCGTGGCCGCGACCCGTGTCGCGTATGTGAGCGGGGGACGCATCTGGCTGGTGGACAGCGACGGCGCGAACGCAACCGCGCTCTCGCCAGCGGGTGGGCGCGCGCTGTCGCCGGGATTTCATCCGAGTGGTCAGTCGGTGGTGTACGCGGCACTCGAGCCGGCCGGCAGCGCCATTTACGTCAGCGACCTGCGCGGAGCGTCGCGGCGCGTGGTGCCGCCGAGCGGGTTGAATATTTCGCCGACCTTCACTCCCGATGGCTCCGGTATCGCGTATGCACATGGCGATGATTTCGGCACCGAGCTCTATCTGGTGGGTGCCGGTGGTGGAACGCCACGTCGCATCTCGATCGGGCGCGGGTCGGACAACACATCGCCGAGCTTCAGCCCCGACGGGCGTCGCATTGCGTTCACGTCCGGCCGGGCCGGTCGTCCCGACGTGTATATTGCAGACGATGACGGTACGAATGCCGACCTGCTGGCGGCGCTGTCCTCGGCGTCGCAGGCGTACCGGTCGAGTCCCGACTGGTCGCCCGATGGGCGGGCCATCGTGTTCCAGTCACAGCTCAACGGCGTGTTCCAGACGATGGTCATCACGTTGCGCGATCGTGCGGTGAAGCAACTGACGGCCGACGGTGCGAACGAGGATCCCGCCTGGGGACCGGATTCGCGCCACGTCGTGGTCGCGTCCACGCGCTCCGGCGCGCGGCAGTTGTGGATCATCGACACGGAAACGGGACGCGCGCGTCAACTCACCACGAGCGGCGGCGCACGGCTCGCTGCCTGGTCCTCACGATTCGTACGTTGAGTCGTCGTTCAACACACCTCTCCTGCACGGAGTTCTTGATGAATCGTCGCCTCGCTGGCGCCACCCTGATGCTCCTGCCGCTGCTGTTCGGTGCCTGCCGCAAGAAGCCGGTCGCCGTGGCACCCGTGCCGCTGACGCCGAGCACGGCGCCGGCTGCCGACGATGCGGCGGCCCGGCGCGCCCGCGAGCAGTTCGTGCGCGACTCGATCGCCCGCGCCGACAGCATCGCCCGCGCCGGCGCGGCGTCGGAGGCCGAGAGTGCCAACCTGCGCGCGCTGCTGGAGGCGCCGGTCCTGTTCGAGTATGACGCGTCGGACGTGACTGGCGACGCCCGCGTGGTGCTCGACGCCAAGCTGCCGGTGCTGCGCACGAACACGGCACTTCGCATCCGCATCTCGGGGCACACCGATTCGCGCGGCAGCGATGAGTACAACCTCGCCCTTGGCCTCCGTCGCGCGGCGGCCACGCGGAAGTATCTGAGCGATCGTGGCATCGCGGTGGCGCGGATCGACATCGTCTCGTTCGGTGAGGAGCGACCGTCGGCCACCGGCGAGGACGAGGATGCGTTCTCGAAGAACCGGCGCGCGGAGTTCGAGATCCTGAGCGGCGCCGAGTCGCTGCGGGTGCCGCCACGATGAGCGCGCGTCGATGGGTGATGGTGGCGCTTGGCGTGGCATCGCTGTCTGCCTGCGTCGCGAGCAAGCAGGACGTGCTGATGCTGCAGACCGACCTCAAGGCGATGCGCTCGGAGTATGCGTTCCGCGACTCGATGCGTCGCCGACAGTTCGACAGCGTGATCCGCACGATGGTGATCCTGAACGACTCGCTGCGCGGCCTGAAGGGTGAGCTGGCGTCGTTTCAGGGCAACGTGATGGGCGACCTGTTCAAGGTGCGCGACGGCCTGATCGAGATCCGGGCGCTGACGGGCCAGAGCCAGTCGCGCATCACGGAGTTGCGCGCTGAACTCGAGCAGCGCAACGGCATGATGCAGGCGGCACCGGCCGTGGTGCCGCCGCCGGCCAGCACTCCCCCGACCACGTCGCCGACGACCTCGCCGACCACGACCGGCGCACCGCCGACGCGTCCGGCCGATTCGACCGCCATGGCTGCGTCGTCCGGCGGGCCGGGTCCGAACCAGCTCTACACGATGGCGTTGGATCAGCTGCGCCGCGGCAGCACCTCAGCCGCACGGGCCGGCTTCAGCGACTTCCTGATCCAGTATCCGCAGCACGAGCGGGCGGGCGACGCGCAGTACTACATCGCCGAGACGCTCGAGCGCGACCAGAAGCCGCTGGATGCCGAGGCGGCGTACCTGAGCGTGTACACGCGCTTTCCGCGCAGCGAGAAGGCGCCGACCGCGATGTTCAAGCGGTCCGCGCTGCTGCGTGCGCAGAACAAGCCGGATCGGGCGCGGGAAGTGCTCGACCTGCTGGTGAAGACGTATCCGCGGAGCGACGAGGCCGACCTGGCCCGTGAGCGGTTGAAGGCCGGCACGCCCTGATCGACCCACGGGGCGACGATGAGTGACATGCCATTTCTCGACCATCTCGAGGAGCTGCGATCGCGGCTCCTCAAGATCGTCGTGGCCGTCGCCATCTGCGTCGCGATCGGTTTCCTGCTGGTCATCAAGTTCGACTTCATCGGCCTGCTCGAGCGTCCGATCCTGCCGTACCTGATGGGCCGCAAGCTGATCTTCACCCATCCCGGGGATTCGTTCTCGATCGTGATGCAGGTGTCGTTCGGGGTCGGCTTCGCACTGGCGGCGCCGGTGCTGCTGTACCAGCTCTGGGCCTTCCTGTCGCCGGCGCTCTACAAGCACGAGAAGAAGGTCGTGGTGCCGCTGCTGTTCGCGGCCACCTGCCTGTTCATGATGGGCGCGTCGATGGCGTATTTCTTTGTGCTCCCGTTTGCGCTGAAATTCCTGATGGAGTTCCAGACCGCGGCGCTGGAGCCGATGATCACCGCGCGCGACTACTTCGACTTTGCCACCTCGCTGGCGCTGAGCATGGGCGCGGTGTTCGAGTTGCCGATCCTGCTGGTGGGACTGACGGCCCTCGGCATCATCACGCCCAGGCAGCTGCGGCAGTTCCGGCGCCATGCCATGGTGGCGTCGTTCGCCGGCGCGGCGATCATCACGCCGGGTGACCTGATCACGACGACGGTGATGCTGATGCTGCCGCTCTACGGCCTGTACGAGGTGAGCATCATCGCCAGTGCAGTGGTCTTCGCGCGCAAGGAACGCCGGCGCCTCGCGTCGGAGCGAGAGCTGGACTCCGACGTCGAGGCGCTGGCCTGATGCGGCGCGTCCTGTTCCTGCTGCTGGCGTGCGTGCTCGGCAGCGGCACGCTGGGAGCGCAGGGTGGGGGGAAGCCGACGCGCGCTGCTCCCGGGCGCACCGGCGCCGACACCCTGCGCCGCAACCTGCCGCGCGATACCAGCAAGGCGGCCCGTGACTCGGCCGCCGCCGCCGACTCGATGCCGAAGGAGATCGTGAAGTGGGCGGATTCCGATCCGGTGATCGACTCGCTGCTGGCGCGGCAGGGCTACACCGTGACGCGGTTTCAGGGACGCAGCATCACCTTCGACGCCAGCCGCAAGATCCTGACGCTGATCCGGGACGACAGTGCGCGCGCCGCGATCGGTCGCGACAACACGATCATGGTCAGCGACACCATCGTCTACGACGACTCGACCAAGGTGGTCCGGGCCCGCGGCGCGGAGAACGTGTTGCGCGACCCGGCCCGCGGCGGGGACGACGTGGTGTCGCGCGGGACGATGTTCTACAACACCACCGAGCGCCGCGGCACGGTGGGCTACGTCCGCACCACGATCGAGAGCGGCCAGAAATACTTCATCGACGCGCAGAGTGCCGGCTTCGCCAACGACAGCCTCGGGCTGGAGGCGGCCTTCTTCGGCCGCAGCGGCACCATCACCACCTGCGACGATTCGCTGCCGCACTATCACTTCAGTTCCCGCGAACTCAAGCTGGTGAAGGGCAAGCTGGCGGTGGGACGGCCGGGAATCCTGCACATCTACGACGTGCCGGTGTTCTGGTTGCCGTTCTACTTCCAGGACGTGCGGTCCGGCCGTCGCAGCGGCATGCTGAACCCGCGTCTCGGCGTGAGCGAGATCGTGCGCAACGGGCCACTCTACCGGCGCACGATCGAGAACCTCGGGTACTACTTCAACATCGATGACTACCAGGACGTGCAGGCCTGGGTGGACTGGCGCAGTGGCGCCAACATCGACCCGCGGAACCCGAACGACTTCGGCTTCACGCGCTACAACCTGCAGTGGCGCTACAACTGGCTGCGCCGGTTCCTGAACGGCAGTGCGGGCGCGTCCTTTCAGCGCCTCACCGACGGCAGCACCAACACCAACGTGCAGCTGTCGCACCAGCAGCGATTCTCGCGCAAGACGAGCTTCAACACCAACATCAACTACGTGTCGAACACGCTGGTGCAGCGCACCACCGCGTTCAACCCGTTCGCGGCGCTGGCTACGTTCCGGTCGTCCGCCAACTACACCACCGGTGTCGGTCCCTTCACCGTGGCGCTCGGTGCAAACCGCACGCAGTACACCGGCCGCCCGCAGGTGGACCAGACACTGCCGTCGCTGAACATCAACTCGGCGCCGATCACTGCCGGCACCTGGCTGACCTGGACGCCGACCATCACCGCCTCCGAGACGCGCCGCACCAACCAGCAGTCGGGCGGGCAGTCGGCGTACCGCTACTTCACCAACGCCGGCGGCAGCGTGGACAGCGTCGCGCCGCCACTCGACTACCGCAACACGGCGTTGCAGTTCAACACGCCGCTGGAACTGTTCGGCTTCCGGCTCGACAACGCCTTCGACATCAACGACGAGGCGAACACCGGCATCCAGCAGAAGACCATCGAGGAGATCCTCGACCGCGGCAACGGGGTGCGCGACACGGTGCAGTCGATCCGGTTCTTCGACGGCTTCACGCAGACGCGTGTGGACTGGCGGACCACGTTCAGCTTGCCGTCGTTCAGCCGCGGCAAGTGGAACGTGTCGCCGAGCATCCAGTTCGCGAACGTGGACCCGGGCCCGTTCTGGGTGCGGTCGTCGCTGTCCGGCGGTCGCTACGTGGCGCAGTCGAAGCGGCCCAGCATCAACCTCGCCATCGCGCCCACGCTCTTCGGGTTCTTTCCCGGCGTCGGGCCGGTGACGCGTTTCCGGCATTCCTTCTCGCCCACGCTGGCCTGGTCGGTGGCACCGCGCGGCAAGGTGAGCGAGGAGTACCTGCGGGCGATCAACCAGTTCAGCAAGGGCTACAATGGCGCGCTGCCACAGAACATGCTCTCGCTGAGCCTGAGCCAGAACGTCGAGGTGAAGCTCAAGGCGCCGGCCGATTCGGCGCCGGAAGCGGGGCGCAAGGTGCGCGCACTGAGCATCCAGACCGACGGACTGTCCTACAACTTCCTGCAGTACCAGGAGATCAGGAAGCGATCGGCCAATCCGTCCAGCGTGTCGCGCTGGGCCGGCCTGACCACCAGTTCGTGGGGACTTGGCCTGCGCTCCGACTTCCTGCCGGGCTTCGACTTCGGCACCCGGTTCTCGCTCTTTCAGGGCAACCCGATCTCCGACACGGCGGTGTTCAAGCCGTTCCGCGAGGAGATCCGCACGTCGCTGCGCCAGGATCGCACCACCGGCGTGGTGCGCTGGATCGCGAAGCGGCTTGGCGTGGGCGAGTTCGAGGCTGCACCGTCGAACCTGACGGCGGCCGACTCGATGCAGATGCGGAACGACCAGAACAGCGGCCTGCAGGGCGTGAACCGTGGCCTGAACGGCAACCAGGTGCGGCCGGGTTTCGGTGCCATCCCCAACGGGCAGGGATGGTCGGTGAACCTGTCGTATTCCTCTACGCGACAGCGACCACCGGTGGGCGCGAACCTGATCCAGCTGGCACCGGTGGAAGAGCGATGCGCCTCGCTGCTGCAAGGCATCGGCAACACCAACCCGTTCATCCTGCAGGAATGCATCAACCGCAACGGCAACCTGGAGGGCGTGGACAACAACGCGCTCTTCGTGGGCGCCGGCTCGCCGATCATCATCAATCCGCCGATCCGCGCGCTGCAGGTGCAGACCACGTTCAACATCACGCCCAAGTGGGCCACGCAGTATTCCACCACCTACGATGCGGTGCGCGGGCAGTTCGCGGCGCAGACCGTCTCGCTGCAGCGGGAACTGCACGACTGGCGCGCGATCTTCAACTTCACGCAGGCTCCCAACGGGAACTTCGCGTTCTCGTTCTTCATCGCGCTGAAGGCCCAGCCCGACCTCAAGTTCGACTTCAACCAGCAGTCGTTCCGACGGCCGGTTGGCAGCACCTCGCCCTGAATGCTCTCTGCGCGGTTCAAGCCATGGCACGTCCCGGGATTCTTCCGGAAGTACGTCTCGCTGCGGGTTCGCCGGATGCCGGTGCTGGTGCACTTCGAGGTCACGCTGCGCTGCAACGCGCGCTGTGGCTTCTGCGACTACTGGAAGACGGACGCGTCGGAGAAGGAGCGCGAGCTCAAGAGCTACGCCGACGCGGCGAAGTTCTTCAACCCGATGCTGGTCTGCTTCACCGGGGGCGAGCCGCTGTTGCGCCGCGACCTCGAGGACCTCGTGGCCGGCGTGGATCGCGCGATCAACTGGAAGTACATGACGTTGATCACGCACGGCGGCATGCTGACCGCCGACCGGGGCGTGTCGCTGAAACAGGCGGGGATCAACCAGCTGAGCATCTCGCTGGACTACCTCGACGGTCGCCATGACGATGCGCGCGGGATTCCAGGCCTGACGCGGAAGATCTTCGACAGCGTCGAGGGCATGCGTGCGCGCGGCGTGGACAACATCCGTTTCAACACCGTCATCAAGCACGACAACCTGGACCAGGTGCGCCCGATCCTCGCTCGCGCCGCGGAACTCGGCTGCGGCGTGAACTTCAGCGTCTACACCGACTTCAAGAACGGGAACGGGGAACACCTGCTCACGGCCGGCCAGCAGGCGGAGATCGAGGAGCTGGTGGCGGAGCTGCTGGCGTACAAGAAGCGGCGGCGCGGCGTGATCACGAACTCCGATCATTACCTGGAGCAGCTGCCGCGCTACACGCGCGGCGAGATGACCGAGCCCTGTGAGAGCGGCATCAGCACCATCCACATCGATCCGACCGGTGGCGTACGACGGTGCCCGGACTTCCCGGTGGACTTCCACTGGAAAGACTGGCGCCGGTACACGCCGATCGACTGCAACCGGTGCTATTACGCCTGCCGCGGCGAGGCACAGGCGCCACTTCGCATCGACAGAATCCAGGATGTGATGGCCTGATCGCAGCGCCGTGCCTGAGGCACCGGACGCTCGCAGGCGCTGGGCCCGCCCGGCGTCGTATTGATCACGTAATCGCTTGAGCCAGCTGTGACTTAGCCCTAGCTTGGTCGTTATCGGTTGAGCAGGTCCACCCCCTGTACCACCCTCGTCGTCCGCATGGCTTCATCACCGGCAGTGCTCAAACAGCAGGCCGCCGCACTCGAGCTGAAGAAGCAGCCCGAGAAGGCGCTCGCGCTGTACCAGCAATTGCTCTCCGAGCACGGTGGCACGGACGACGTGGACGTCGCGCTGCGCAATCGCGTCGGCGACCTGCACTTGCGCGTCGGCCAGATCGACGATGCCATCGCGCTGTTCGAGCGCAGCGCCGACGAGTACGCGCTGAGCGGGTTCCTCAACAACGCGATCGCGCTCTGTAACAAGATCCTCCGCCAGCGTCCGGGCCATGTGCCGACGCTGCGGCGGCTGGCGCGGTTCTCGGCCGAGAAGGGTATGGTGGTGGACGCACAACGCCACTACCTGTCGGTGGCCGAGGCGCTGGAGAAGCTCGGCCAGCACGGTGAGGCGCTCAAGGCGCTGAGCGAATTCGCCGAGCTCTCGCCGGAAGACGTGCACGTGCGTTCGGTGGTGGTGGAGCAACTGCTGCGCGCCGGCCGCAAGCCGGACGCCCTGCCGCACCTCACCGTGCTGCACCGACTGCATGCGGTGGCGGGTCGTGCTGAGGAAGCCGAAGGGGTGGCGCAGGTCGCGCGCGAGATCGATTCCGCCTGGGTACCCGAATCGGAACAGGTGAAGGAGAAGCGCAGCGATCTCTCCCTGATCCTGCTCGACAGTGACGACGACTTCGGCCTGCTCGAGACCTCACCGATGCCCGGGAGCGAGCCGGAACGCACCGCGCCCGTGCCGAGTCTGGAAGGCCTGGAGCCGACGGCCGCGGCGGACGACACCGTTGCCGGCGAGGTGGCGACTGGAGCGACGCTGGATGGCTTCGAGGCCACCAGCTTCGAGGCCCCAGAGCCGCCGGTCGATGCCGCCCCGCCGGTGGCCTCCGTCGAGCTCACGGGCCTGCCGGAGGGGTCGATGCCCGCCGACACGCTCGAGTTCCTGGAGGTGGACGGTCCTGCGTCGGAGCCCGCCGAGGAGCCCGCGCCAACCGCAGCTGCCGAGTTGGATCTGGATGACCCGTTCGGGTTCAACAGCGTTCCGGCCGCAGCGAACGACGGCCCGGGACTCGAGGACGATGTGCTGCTGGCGACCATCGAGGTGACCTCGGGCTCCGCCTCGTCCGCGCCGGTGCCGTTACCCATTTACGATGCCGACGAGCTGCTGGTCGACGCCGCGTCTGCGGCAGAGCCCGCCGAGCCGGGTGCCGGGACCCGTGCAGCCGCGGCCGAAGCCTTGGCTGCTGCGCGGCCCGCGGAATCGTCGGCCGCTGCACAGTCGGTGCCGACGGCCACCGAGCCGGCACCCGCTGCGCCGTTCCGACCAAAGCGTCCCACGCCGTCGTTCGTCAACCTCGCCGACATGCTGCGCGACGATGAGCCAGTCTCGTCGCGCATGACGATTGGCGAGCCCAAGCAAACGGGTGACGAGGAAGCCGACTTCCAGCACATCCTTTCCGAGTTCCGCGACGGCATCGAGAAGACCATCGACATCGATGATGTCGACAGCCACTTCGATCTTGGCATCGCCTTCCGCGAGATGGGCCTGGTGGACGATGCGATCGCCGAGTTCCAGATCGCGGCGCGCAGCCGGCTGCGTCGCGTCGAGTCCATCGAGGCGCTGGGTGGCTGCTTCCTCGACAAGGGTGAGCCGGTGGTGGCCAGGACGCTGCTGTTGCGGGCGCTGGAGGACCCGGCGGCAGCGCATGGTGATGACACGTTGCGGGGTGTGCTGTACCTGCTGGGGCTCGCCAGCGAGTCGATCGGGGCACGGGAAGACGGGCTACGCTATTATCAAAGAGTGTACGCCGTCGATATCCGCTTCCGAGACGTCGCGGCCCGTATCCAGACCCTGCAGCAGCCCGCCTAGATGAGCCTACCGGTTCCCGCGAGGGCCGGGCTCGACAACCCGCTCGCCGGCATTCAATACCCGGTGCGAGCGGAGCTCGAACTCGTATCGACGCGCATGTGGGACATCGTCGCGGATGACAACCCGCTCATCGGCGACGTGAACCGCCATCTCCAGGGCATGCAGGGCAAGCTGCTGCGCCCCGCGCTGGTGCTGCTCGCCAACGCCGTCGAGGAGACGCGCAGCACGCTGGCGATCGATCACGCCGCCGTGGTGGAGCTGATTCACCTCGCGACACTGGTGCACGACGATTCCGTCGATCACAGCGTCATGCGCCGCGGCATGCCGACGGTCAACGCGGTGTTCAGTCACCAGGTCAGCGTGATCATGGGTGACTACCTGTACTCGCAGGCGGTGCGTCACCTCGTCAGCACGCGCGACATGGAATCGCTGGTGGTCATCGCCGATGCGGCGAAGGCCATGACCATGGGTGAGCTCTGGCAGCTGTCGGCCGTCGATCGCCTGCAGTTCAGCGAGGAAGAGTATTTCCAGCTCAACCATGCGAAGACGGCATCGCTGATGAGCGCGGCCTGCGAAGTGGGCGCGATCTGCGGCGCCCCGTCGCACCGGCATGCACTGGCGCGCTTTGGCGAACGTCTGGGCATGGCCTTCCAGGTCGCCGACGACCTGCTCGACTACGTCGAAGGGCAGGAGATCACAGGCAAGCCGTCAGGTGCCGACCTGCGCGAACGGAAGGTGACCCTGCCGCTGATCGCCGCGCTGCGTCGGATGCCGGCCACCGCACGCCGCGAGGTGGAGCGGTTCTTCGAGTCTGCTGAGCCGGGTGAGGCCGCCATCAGTCGCGTCATCTCCCTGGTGGTCGAGGCCGACGGCATCGAGTACGCCCGCCGCAAGGGTGAGCTGTTCGCACAGGAAGCGGAGGAGATCGCGCTGGCCCTGCCAGATACCGCGGCCCGTTCCGCCCTGCTGGAACTGGTAGGTTACGTCCTCGATCGGCGCTGGTGATGGCTTCTCGCAGTGGTTCCTCACGGCACCGGCCGGCCTTTCATGCGATCGTGCTGGCGGTGGGATTCATCGTCGGCGGCTTCCTGACCCAGTTCTCGCGCCGGTTCCTGCCGGCTGGCAGCGTCAAGGAATTCCTGACCACCGGCGTCACGCCGAGCCTCGGTCCGTTGCAGATTGACCTGGTGATCCTCAAGTTTGCGCTAGGCCCGATTGCGCTCGACGTGTCCCTTCTGAGTCTGCTCGGGGTACTCATTGCGTACCTCATCGCGCGGTCCCTTTTCTAGGAGTTAGTCATATGCCGTTCGGTCTTGGCATGGGTGAGATGGTGATTGGCCTGGTCATCGTGCTGCTGCTCTTCGGTGCCAAGCGCATCCCGGAGATCGCCGGTGCGGTGGGCAAGGGCATCAACCAGTTCAAGAAGAACGTGAACGAGGCTGACCGCTCCATCCGCGATTCCGTCGAGCCGTCGTATCGCTCCGACGTGGCGCGTGCGCCGGAGTCTCCGGTGCGTGTGGACGATCCGACCGCTGAACCGAAGCGCCTGATGTAATGCGCCGCGCTGCGGTGAGGTGAGGATGGCATGAAGCAGAGCGGGGCACCGGAGATTTCTCCGGTGCCCCGCTTCGTCGTTCGGCCGTGTCGCGACGCGCCGTCAGGCCACCATCAGGCGGCGGCCGACTGGCGACGTGCGGCCGCGTTCAGCTTCTTGCGGCTGTCCACGATCGAGGCGCTCTTGCGCAGCCCTTCGAGGTAGTCGCGCACCATCTGCTCGCGCATGCCGCGCAGCACCTGCGCGCGCTGCTGCTCCTTCTGCTTCTCGAACTCGGCGCGATCAGCCGGCTTGCGCTGGTCCACGCGGATCACGAATACGCCGTCACTGGTGCGGATCGGCTGGCTCACCGCGCCGATCGGCAGCGTGAACGCGGCACCGACCGCCTCGTTGAAGCCGCCCAGTCCCTCGGTCTGCATCGTGCGCGAGAACATCGGCGTCTTCGACAGCGAGAGGGCACGCAGCTGCACTGCCGCCTCGAAGCCCTTCTGGGCCGCCGACTGCGTGATGTTGCGCCCCATCGTCATGAACTCGTCCATCACCTTCTCCCGGGCCAGCCGTTCCTTGATCGTCTCCTTCACCTCGTCGAACGAGGCGACACCTTCGGCATGCAGCGTGTCGAGGCGCGCGACGTAGTAGCCCGACGCATCGTCGAACATCTCGCTGCTCTCGCCATTGATCGAACCGCTGAAGGCCCAGGCGCTGACGTTCGGGATGTAGCGACCGGCAATCGTCAGCGGCTCCCCGTCGATGGCAGTGGCGCGCATCACGGGCAGGCTGAGCGCCTTGGCGGCAGCGTCGAACTTCTTCGGATCGTCGGCGGTGGCGGCCAGCGTGGCCAGTGAATCCGCCCGCTTCGACACACGCGATGCGGCCCCGTCGTTCATCGTCACGTTGAGCAGGATGTGACGGAGGCTCAGCGTGTCGCCGGCCTTGGCATCGAGTCGGATCAGGTGCCAGCCGAACTCCGTCTTGATCGGCTGCGAGACTTCGCCGACCGTGAGCGCCTTGGCGGCCGCCGAGAAGGCGGGCACGTAGCCGTCGGCGGTGCTCTTGCCGAGGTCACCGCCCTGCGCCGCCGAGACGCTGTCGTTGGACACGCGCGAGGCGAGGTCGGTGAAGGTCGCCTTCTGGTCGGCGGCGCCCATGATCTGCGCACGCAGCTTCACGATCGAGTCACGCGTCGCCGCGCTGTCGGCGGCGGTCACCGTCATGGGGATCGAGATCACCGAGACGGCGGCGCGTGCGGGGCGCTGGAATGCGGTCTTGTGCGCGTCGTAATAGGTGCGCGCCTGGGCGTCGCTGATCTCGGCCGGCGCCGATGCAGCGGGCCGCATGGCGACGAACGACACCTGCGCCGAGTCGTGCGAGTCCTGGTAAATCTGCCAGAGGCGCGCGTCGGAGACGAAGGCGCCGGCGGCCACCTGCTCGAACAGCTTCTGCTTCGGGATCGTGCTGCGATAGTAGCCTTCCAGCTGCGCCAGCAATCCCTGCTGACGCGCCTGCGGATTGCGCAGGAAGCGCTGGTACTTCTCGAAGTCGAACTGGCCGTTGGTCTGCAACTCGGGGAGCTGTGCGTACTGCGGCGGCGGCGAGAACTTCGCGTATTCGACGATCTCCTCCTGCGTGACGGAGATGCCGCGCTTCTTGTACTCGTGCTCCAGCAGGATCTCGGTCACGATCTCGTCGTAGGTCTTCTTCTCGACCTCGGCCCGCTCGTCGAGCGTGAGCGAGCGTCCGCGCTGCTGCTCCTCGGTCTGCACCGCCGCCTCGAGCGCGCGCTGATAGGCGCCGTACGGCACTTCCTGCCCGTCCACCTTGACCACGGTGGTGCCGAGCGACGGTCCGCTGTCGCGTCCGAAGAGGCCTGACGATTCGTAGAAGACGAAGCCGCCGATGAACGTCACGGCGAGGCCCCAGAAGATGTACTTACCGAACGAGCGGAACGTCTGCAGCACTGAACGGAACTCCTCGAGGGAACGGCCTGAACCGCGGAAGAGAATAGCCGCGAAAGCTAGGCCTTCATGGGGCACAACTTCAAGTGATAGCGTGACTTCTGTGCATTGCGGCGATTTGACGCTCGTCCGCCGCGTCGGCTATCTTCTCCCATCCGGTGTTCCCGGCCACGCCGGCGCATCAGCAGAAAATTTCCGAGGACGCGATGGCGCCAGGGTCACGGCTGCAGGATCTGACAGCCAAGTACATGCAGAACCCGCGGCGCTTCTTCGTGCCGCTGGCGAACGAGCACCTCCGCTCCGGCGACCTGGATGGCGCCATCGCGCTCTGTCGCGAGCACCTGCCGGCACAGCCCGGGCACATGAGCGGCCACATCGTGCTCGGTCGCGCCTACTTCGAGAAGGGTGACCTGGATGCCGCCCGGGACGTGTTCCTGACGTCGGTGTCGCTCGACGACGAGAACCTGATCGCGCTGCGCCACCTCGGAGACATCGCCCGGGGCCGGAACGAGATCGACGAAGCGAGGGGATGGTACGCCCGGGTGCTGGATGCGGATCCGCAGAACGCCGAAATCGAGGCGCTGCTGCGGTCGCTGGACGCCGTTCCGTCGGCCCCCGTGGAGTTCGAGGCGCCGGCGGAGCCGGACTTCCTGACACTCACTTCGTCTGAAGCGGCCGGGCCGACCGGGGCGGCGCCGGAACTGGGATCGGCACTCGCCGATCCGACGCCGCCGGGGCTTCGCGCGATCCTTGGCGAAACCGACCTGCCGGGCTTCGACCCCGGTCTGGTGCGCGGCACCGACCCGATGCCGCCGTCAGCCGTTCGCACGCTGGAGACGTTCGACCTCAGCACGCTCGGCGACGACAGCGCCACCAGCGCGGACGACGGGACCGCCGGCGACGCGACCGGTGTCGAATTCGTCGCCGACGCGGGCGCGGGAAGTGCTGCGGCCGATTCTGGTATTCACGCCGAGGAAGGCGTCGGGTTCGGGTTCGAGGATCTCGACTCGCAGGTGGACCTCTCCACGCCATCGCCGGCGCCGGATGCGCTGCCCGCGATGCAAGCGGCGGATTTCCCGACCACGCTGGACACGCCATCCGCATCCACCTCGGTGCGTCCCACACCGTCGGATGAGGTGATGGCGCGTCCGGGGTTCGGCGCACTGGCCAGCTTCGCCTCCTGGCGCACGGCGCAGGAGCGCGACACGCCGACGTATCAGGCCGCGCAGAAGGCGCCAACCGAGCCGCCCGCCGCGGAGCCACCCACGGACGACGCGCCGGGCGAACTGTTCTGGGACGACCGGTCTCCGGAGACGGCGCCCACCGCGCCGGAGTTCGTCACCGAGACCATGGCGTCGCTCTACCAGCAGCAGGGTTTCACGCAGCAGGCCCTGGACGTCTACCGCGCGCTACTGGCGCGAACCCCGAACGATCCGTCGTTGTCGCGGAAGGTGCAGGAACTGGAGGCGCTCCTCAGTGCTCCCGTAGACGAGACGGCACTGGAGGATGATGCGGATAAAGCGTTGCAGTTCGACGACTTGGGCTCTGACAGTTCCGGTCCTGCCGATACCCAGTCGATGCTCGAAGCGATGTATGACGTCTCGCCGCCGTCGGAACCTGCCGACGCCTTCGGTGCGTCGTGGGCGCCGCCTGGCGGTGGCGATGACTGGTTCGCGCCGGATGCCGAGCTGGATCCGATCGGCGAACCGATGGCGGGCCCAGGCGAGATGTTCGGGCTGCAGCTCGAAGGATTCGCCAGCGAGCGCAACGTCGCGGGCGCTCCCGACCCGTTCTCGGGCGCCTCGGCCGGTCGCGGTGGCGTGGTGCTGGAAAGTGTGTTTGGCACGCCGACGGTCGCGACGGCCGACGAAGCCGCCGCCGACATGATGGTCCGGATCGCGTCGCAGATGGTCGGACGCTTGCCGAAGGAGGCGCCGACGCTGCCCGTACCGGAGGTGCTGGAGTTGCCGTCGGCGGTGGCCGGTGACCAGGCCACGGGTGCGTCGCCGGCGCCGCTGCTGTCGTTCGACCGCTTCTTCTCGGGCAGCGGCTCGCCGCCGCGCGCCCGCATCGACACGCCGGTGCGTCCCGCCGGACCGCCGCGCGAGATCGTGCCACCGGCGATGCCACCGTCACCCTCGCTGTCACCGACGTTCGGTGGTGTGCCGGTCATCCCGCCGCCGCGCTCGACGCCGGCGCCGAACTGGGCCGGCTTCGATCAGTTTCTGGCGCCGGCCGCGGCCACGCCTTCACCAGCGCCGTCCGTGACGCCGCCATCGGAACCGCCGCGTCCTGCGGCCCCGGTGCAGCCGGGAGCGTTCTGGACGCCGCCGGACCTGCCGACGCAGGCGCCCACCGCCACACCGGTGCCGACCCCAGCGCCAGTCTCGGCACGGCCCACGCCGGCGCCAGTCCCTCCGCCAGTCGTCCCACCGCCGGCACCGACCGAACCCGAGCCGCCTCGCGCCGCCCCGTCCGAGTTCCATCGCTGGCTGGAAGGCCTGTCCTGATGACGGCTGCACTTCCGGCACGGCCGCTCCGCATCGCCGTGTTGCACGGGCCCAACCTGAACCTGCTTGGCGAACGCGAGCCGGCCATCTACGGTCGACAGACGTTGGCCGACATCGATCGTCGTCTGGGCGAGATCGCCGCGGAACTGGGCGTGTCACTGGAGTCGGCGCAGCACAACGGCGAAGGGGCGCTGATCGACGTGATCCACACCTGGCGTGGAGGGCGTGTCGATGGCGCGGTGATCAACGCCGGCGCCTACACGCATACCTCGCTGGCGATGCGCGACGCGCTGGTGAGCGTCGGCACGCCGTACGTCGAGGTGCACCTCTCGAACGTGCACGCCCGCGAGCCGGTACGGCATCATTCGATGCTGGCCGCCGACGCCCTCGGGGTGATCTGCGGATTCGGCGCCGAGAGCTACGGCATGGGGCTGCGGGCGCTGGTCACGCGTCTCCAGTCCGAGGCATGATGCCCGACTTCGCCGCGCGCATCGGCGCGTTGCAAGAGGTGATGCTCGCACAGCACCTGGACGGCCTGCTGCTCGCGAGTCTCGCCAACGTGCGGTACCTGACCGGGTTCTCGGGGAGCAATGCGCTCGTCTTCGTCACGCAGCGCGGTGACGTCACGCTGTTCACCGATTTCCGCTACCAGACGCAGGTGGTGGACGAGGTCGGCGCGACGGCGCGAGTGATCATCGCGCCAAGCAGCCTGTGGACGGAGCTCTGGACGTTCCTGCCCACGGTGTCAAGCCTCGAGGTGATCGGGTTCGAGAGTGCGCACCTGCTGCATCGTGACTTCGAGCGGCTGCTGAGCGACGGGGCGCGCTGGCAGTGGCGTCCGGCGCGCGACCTGGTGGAGGCGCTCCGGGAACGGAAGGACGCCGGGGAGGTGGCGCTCATCGCGGTGGCGGCGCGCATGGCAACCGATGCGCTTCACGCGACCCTGCCACAGATTCGTGTCGGTCAGCGGGAGACCGCGATCGCCGGTGTGCTGGAGAAGGCGCTGCGGGATGCCGGGAGTGAAGGGTTTCCGTTCGCAACCATCGTCGCGTCGGGACCGCGGTCGGCGTTGCCGCACGCCCGCAGTTCCGATCGGGTGGTGGCGCCGGGAGATTTCCTGTTGCTCGATTTCGGTGCGATTCACGCGGGCTATTGTTCGGACATCACACGCACGGTGGTGGTGGGACGCGCGAGTGACGAACAGCGCGTGATGTACGAGGCGGTGCAGCGCGCGCAGGAGAAGGCATGCGTCGAGGTTCGCGCCGGGATGCGCGGGCGCGAGGCGGATGCGATCGCTCGTGATTACCTGAAGGCGGCCGGTCTGGCGGAGGAGTTCGGGCATTCGCTCGGACACGGGATCGGCCTCGAAGTGCACGAAGGGCCTCGTCTGGCGTCGTCGGCCGACGCGATTCTGCCCCTGGACGCGGTAGTCACCGTCGAGCCAGGTGTGTATCGTGCGGGCTGGGGCGGCGTCCGGATCGAGGATGATGTGCTGCTCTCCACCGCCGGACCCCGACGATTGACCGATTTCCCTCGCGAGTTGCTGGAGTTGAATTGACCGTGACACTCGCGTCCTCTGCCGTCAGAGCCCACTCATGATCGACCTGCGATACCTCAAGAAAGTCCTCGAGATGCTCGACGAATCGACCGTCGACTCCCTGGAAATCACGTCGGACAAGGGGATGAAGCTTCGCGTCTCCAAGAGCCCGACCCAGCGGGGTGGGGCGGTGCTCGGCACGCAGATGATGGCGGCGCCGGCCGCACCGGCGCCCGTCGCGGCCGCGCCGGCCCCGGTGGCCGCGGCGCCGGCCGCGGAGCCAGCCAAGCCGGTGTCCACACTGCTCGAGGTCAAGTCGCCGATGGTCGGCACCTTCTACGCCAAGCCGGAACCGGGCGCGAATCCGTACGCCTCGGTCGGCACGCGCGTCGCGAAGGGGCAGATCCTCTGCATCATCGAGGCGATGAAGATCATGAACGAAATCGAGTGCGACATTACCGGTACGGTGGTGGAAGTGCTGGTGCAGGATTCGTCGGCCGTCGAGTACGGCCAGGTTCTCTTCCGCGTCGACCCCAATGGGTGATCCAACGGCAGCCGCTGCCACGCAGTCGGTCGGTGACAAGCCGATCAGCGGGCATGGCAAACAGCTCTCGGCACAGCTCCGCAGCTGGCTCGCGTCGCTGATCGAGCGTGACGGCTCCGACCTGCACCTGAAGGTCGGACGTCCGCCCACGATCCGGCTGGCCGGCGACCTGGTGGGCCTCGATCATCCATCGCTGAAGGCAGAAGATCTGTCGGCCCTCGCCGAGCAGATCATGCCGCAGCGGTACCTGAAGGAGTTCCAGCAGACGCGCGAGGCCGACTTCGCCATCGGCGTCTCCGGCATCGGCCGTTTCCGCGTCAATGCCTATCAGCAGCGCGGCACGGTGTCGTTCGCCCTGCGCGGCATTCCGTACCAGACACGCACCGCCACCGAACTGCACCTGCCGTCCGTGGTCGAGGAACTGGCGCTGCGTCCGCGCGGCCTGGTGCTGGTCACCGGCATCACCGGCTCCGGCAAGAGCACGGCGCTGGCGGCGATGATCCACCACGTGAACCAGAATCGCTCGGCGAACATCATCACGATCGAGGACCCGGTCGAGTTCCTGCACCGCGACATCCGCAGCCATGTGAGCCAGCGCGAAGTGGGCACCGACACGCTCAGCTTCAGTTCTGCCTTGCGGCGCGTGCTTCGCCAGGATCCGGACGTGATCCTGATCGGTGAAATCCGCGACCTCGACACGCTCGACACGGCGCTCAAGGCGGCCGACACCGGCCACCTGGTGTTCTCCACGCTCCACACCACCGATGCGTCGACCACCATCGCGCGCATCCTGAGCTTCTATCCGCCGCACCAGCAGGCGGAGGTGCGCTTCAACCTCGCCAACGCGCTGGCGGGCATCATCTCGCTGCGCCTGGTGCCCCGCAAGGATGGCAAGGGTCGCGTGCCGGCCTGCGAAGTCTTGGTGAACACGGCGGCCGTCCGCGACAAGATCCGCGATCCGGCCGCGTCGCTGGACATCATCGAGTTGATCAAGGATGGCACCGTGCAGTACGGCATGCAGACGTTCGACCAGAGCCTGCTTTCGTGGTACACGCGCGGCATCATCAGCTACGACCAGGCGCTGTTCTATGCGACCAACCCGAGCGAGTTCGCATTGCAGATCCAGGGCGTGGGTTCGGCGAGCGATACGTCGTGGGATGCGTTCCGCGCCCCTGCGCAGTCCTGAGGCCGCATGTTCAAGAAAGTTCTGATCGCCAACCGCGGCGAAATAGCGCTGCGCGTGATCCGCGCCTGTCGCGAGCTGGGCATCCAGACGGTCGCCGTCTACTCCGAGGCGGATCGCGACTCGCTGCACGTGCGCTTCGCCGATGACGACGTCTGCATCGGCCCGGCCGCCGGTCGTGAGAGTTACCTGAAGATTCCGCGGATCATCGCCGCCGCCGAGATAACAGGCGCCGACGCGATACACACGGGCAACGGTTTCCAGGCCGAGAACGCCGAGTTCTCCGAGACCTGCACCGCCTCAGGCATCACCTTCATCGGCCCGAGCGCGCACCAGATCCGCGTGATGGGTGACAAGGCCTCGGCGCGGAAGGCGATGGCCGACTGCGGCGTGCCGATCGTGCCGGGTACGCCCGGTCCGGTGGACGACGTGGACGAGGCGCTGGCCTTTGCCGAGTCGATCGGGTTCCCGGTCATCATCAAGGCCTCGGCCGGCGGTGGCGGCAAGGGCATGCGTGTGGCCAAGGATGCCGAAGATTTCGCGCGCAGCTTCAACCTCGCGCGCAGCGAGGCGCTGTCGGCCTTCGGCAACGGCGACGTCTACGTCGAGAAGTACCTGCTCAAGCCGCGGCACGTTGAATTCCAGATCCTTGGCGACAGCCATGGCAATTGCATTCACCTTGGCGAGCGTGACTGCTCGGTGCAGCGCCGTCACCAGAAGCTGATCGAGGAGGCGCCGTCGCCGGCCATGACCCCCGACCTGCGACTGCGCATGGGTTCCGATGCGGTGCGTGGTGCAAAGGCGATCGAGTACGTCGGCGCCGGCACGATCGAGATGCTGCTCGACACCGACGGGTCGTACTACTTCATGGAAATGAACACGCGCATCCAGGTGGAGCATCCGGTGACGGAGATGCTGACGGGTGTGGACCTGGTGCAGGAGCAGATACGTGTCGCGGCCGGGCTGCCGCTTCGCGTGACGGAACTGCCAGCGCTGCGCGGGCACGTGATCGAGTGTCGCGTGAACGCCGAGGATCCGTTCCGCAACTTCCAGCCGTCGCCGGGCAAGATCAACACGTTCCATCCGCCGGGCGGACCGGGCGTGCGCATCGACAGTCACGTGTACGCTGGCTACACCGTGCCGCCGCACTACGACTCGCTGCTGGCGAAGCTGATCGTGCAGGCGCCGACCCGTGCCGAGGCGGTGAAGCGGATGCAGGTGGCGCTGGAGAGCTTCATCATCGAGGGGCCGATGACCACCATCCCGTTCCTGGCCAAGGTGATGCAGAACGCGACGTTCCAGTCCGGCGACTTCGACACGAAGTTCCTCGAACGCGAGACCGATCTGTTCGCGAAGGAGTGAGCGGTGCGCCTTGATGTGTTTCTGGCCCCGTCGGAGCTGACTCCGACGGCGCTGGATGGGCGTGTGGTGGCGGTGATCGACGTGCTGCGGGCGACCACCACCATCGCGGCCGCACTGCACGCCGGCGCCCGCACCGTGATTCCGTTCGTGGAGACGGAGGATGCGGTACGCACCGCGCGGCAGTACGAACGGGGGGAAGTGACGCTGGCGGGTGAGCGTCACATGGTCGCGATTCCCGGCTTCGACCTCGGCAACAGTCCGCTCGAGTTCACCACCGAGCGGATCGGCCGGCAGACGGTCTTGCTGACCACCACCAACGGCACCAGGGCGCTGCTGGCCTCCGAGGACGCGAAGACGGTCTACGTGGCCGGCTACGCCAACTTCTCGGTGACGCTGGCGCGGCTGCAGGTCGCCCTCGACACGGGCCACGACGTGGCGATCGTCTGTGCATCACGCGAGGGCCAGCCGTCGCTCGAGGATTCTGCGTGTGCGGGGCGCTTCGCACAGGTGCTGCGTGCGGCGAACGCCGAACTGACGGTCAACGATGCCGCACAGATGTGCGAACTGCTGGCCGCCACCTTCGGTGACGACATCGTTCGGCTGTTCGGTGCCGCGGAGCATGGTCGCGCACTGCACACGGCGGGATTCGACGCCGACCTCGAGGCCTGTGCCGCAATCGATCGGTATCCGGTGGTGGCCGAATACAGCGATCGGGCCATCGTGGCGCGCAGTGCGTCCGGCAGCGGGGCATAGGCCGTGGTCAAGCGCGAGATGAGCGGCGTCGGGCTGCTGTTGCTGGCCCTCTTCCTGGTCGGGTTGCTGATGACCTACGCCATTGGCACGGACGGCGGCCTGCTCGAAGTGCGGGGCGCCTTCGGGACGATCGGCGCTGCCATCGTGGCGCCGTTGGTGACCGTGCTGGGATGGAGTGGCGTGGTCTTCCTGCCAGTGCTGCCGGCGGTGCACGGCCTGCGATTGCTGGGACGGCTGAATCGGTCCGAGGATCGCTCGTGGCTCTGGTTCCTGGGCGGCGTGATGCTGCTGCTGCCGGTGGCGTTTGCCCTTGGCTTGCGTGTGGGTCGCACGACGAGTCTGGTGGCGGGCGTGTGGGGCGGCCTGGTCGCGTTCTACCTGGTGCAACTGATCGGCTACGTCGGCGCCTGGCTGGCGGTGTTGGCCGGGCTCTGCGGGCTGACCATCGGCACGTTGGCGTGGAATCCGGTGCTGGCGCTCTTCGATCGCGCGCCGAAGGTGGCCGCCGCGCTGAATCCGGCGCGCGATGCGGCGCTGGCCGCGTTGCAGATGGCACCGCCGCCGGAGGAGATGCCGGCCATCGACGACTACGCACCGGCCTCACTGGCGCGTGACGTGACGACAGGCAGCAAGCGCGCGAGAAAGGCGGCTGTGGTGGAGCCGGTCGTCGATGACGACGAGTGGGACGACGATGACGCACCGGCGATCGTGCTGCCGATTGCACCGAAGCTGAAGGCGCCAGCCCCGTCGCGCGAGGAGCGAGTGACGGCGGCGATCGAGGCAACCGCGCATGCCGATGACGACACGAGTGCATTGCTGCCGCCGACATCGCTGCTGACCGAGCCACCCCCACGCAACCTGGATGCGAACCGTCGAGAGCTGGATGCGTCCGGTGTGCGGCTGATGGCGGCGCTGAAGACGTTCCGTGTGGAGGGGCAGCTGGTGGGTCGCACCACCGGCCCGACGGTGACGCAGTTCGAGGTCGAGCCGGCGGCCGGCGTGAAGGTGCGGCAGTTCGCCTCGCTCTCGAACGACCTCGCGCTTGCCATGCGCGCCAACAGCATCCGCATCGTGGCCCCGATCCCGGGGAAGGGTGCCGTGGGCATCGAGGTGCCGAATCCGAACCCGGAGATGGTGGCGTTCCGCGAGATCGTCGAACATCCGGAGTACAACTCGGCGCGCGCGGCATTGCCGGTGGCACTGGGCAAGGATCTCGAAGGACGTCCGGTCATCGCGGACCTCGCGAAGATGCCGCACCTCCTGATCGCCGGCGCGACGGGTTCTGGCAAGTCGGTGTGCGTGAATACCATCATCACCTCGCTGATCTACCGGCACACCCCGGCCACGCTGCGGTTCCTGATGGTGGACCCGAAGATGGTCGAGCTCTCGGTGTACAACACGCTCCCGCACCTGCGCCACAAGGTGATCACGGACAACCGCGATGCAGCGGCGGTGCTCAAGTGGGCGGTGCTCGAGATGCAGGATCGCTACGCGCTGCTGGCCGCCAACGGCTGCCGCAACGTGCAGGACTTCAATCGCCGCGTGCAGGAGGGGGCACGCCTGCAGAAGCCGCGCAATCCGGAAGTGGCGTTCGAGGTGAACACGTATGACGGCGGGATCCTGCCGTACATCGTGGTGATCATCGACGAAATGGCCGACCTGATGATGACGGTGCAGGGGGAAGTGGAAACGCCGATCGCGATGCTGGCGCAGAAGGCGCGCGCGATCGGGATCCACCTGATCCTGGCGACGCAGCGTCCGAGCGTGAATGTGATCACGGGCCTGATCAAGGCGAACTTCCCG
>JANMON010000072.1:0-3830 GCA_031369265.1 Gemmatimonadaceae bacterium
AGCGTGCCGAGTGCCTTCTCCGGCGGGGCGACGAACGACGTGCCGGCCAGGTTGGCCTCGTAGCCGTAGGCGCGATCGAGTTCGGTGGGATGCGCCACCGATTCGTGCAGCGTGAGGCCCAGGTTGGACGGCGCGAGGATCAGGTCGTACCGCCCCGGTTCCACCGACTTGGCCTTCAGCTTCTCGGCCGCTTCCTCGGCCCACTTCTTCGCGTTCACCACCAGGTCGTTCTCGAGCACCGACTCCCAGCCGCGCCCCGTGGGCTGCACCACGCTCTCACGGATCGCGAAGTCGCTGCGATCGGCGCTGACGGCGGTGATGGCGATCGGCGTGTAGGTGCGCACGCAGGTCTGCGCGATCACCGAGCCATCGGTGTTGGCGTAGTTGCGCTCTTCCTTGAGGAAGTTGAACTGCGTGCTGACGAAGCGGACGCCAGCCACGCCGAGTGCCGCCGCGTTGATCGCCAGCGCCAGGTTGGTCTTCTCCTCGATCGAGATGCTGAACGGATCGATGGTGAACCCGCTGGACCAGGTGGCGTCGGGGTGCGAGGGATTCGGTGCCAGTTCCACCGGCTTGTCACGCGCGATGCGGTTGGCCTTGGCGGTGGCGACGGCCTCGTTGGCGGCGCGCTGGATGCCGTCGGCGGTCAGGCGTGGCGTGGCCGCGAAACCCCAGCAGCCGTCCACCAGGGCGCGGATGCCGCAGCCCATGGTATCGCTGTCGATGACGTCGAGGATCTGCCGTTCGCGGGTGAAGACCGCGTTCCGCTGCACCCGCTGGATGCGGGCGTCGGCGTAGGTGGCACCGGCGCGCTTGCAGCTGTCGATGGCCAGCAGGAGCAGGTCGCGCGTGGGCGCGTCCATGCGGTCCTGCACGTGCGGCACCAGGCGCGACAACGCGGCGGCATCACGTGGTTTGCCGAGGGCGAGCGCACCGGCAGCGAACGCGGTGGTGGCGACGAAATCGCGGCGTGTGGTCATGCGGGGTGGCGGTGAGGGCGACGACGATCCGGGTGCGGATAGTCTACGCGCAGCCCCACCACTTCGCGGGCGCCACCATCGAGCGTGTGGCGCCGTTCCAGCGGTCGGCGATCAGGCCGCCGCCGCGTCCCGCCGACTCACCACCGGCAATCCCTGCGTGGTGCGCGCCAGCCGGATGAGCTGATCCGCCAGCAGTCTCGCCTCGGTCTCGTTCACACCGTGATCGACGGCGTGGTTCGCGATCCGCTGAATCACGTCGTGCTCGCGTGACTGGTCCACGGGCGGCAGCGCGGCGGTGCGCTTGGCCACGCCCACCGCGCGGGCCAGGCGCTGGCGCTCACCGATCAGCGACACCAGCATCTCGTCGATGCGGTCGATGGAGGCGCGCAACGATTCCACACGCTCGGCGGCGCGCTGCTGTTCGGGCGATCGGTCGGCGGTGGTGCTGTGCTGGGTCTGCATGGCGGGGCTCTTGTGCCGTGAGGCGTTCTGGGAGAGGAGTCCGCAGCGCCGGGCCTCGCAGACAAGCGAGAGGCCCGCATCGCTGCGGGCCTCGGAGGAAAGTCGGTCGCGGTGTTACGCGCGCGCTTTACCACCTTGGTCCGCGAGGCGGCCAAAGTAATAAAAGCTGGTAAAGAGGGCGCGGACCGTATGACTCATGGGCAGCAGTGTGTCGTGGCCGCGGCGGGCTGTCAACCCCCCTGCGCCGCGCCAGACATCGACTTGCGTGGAGGCACGAGCATGAGGCGATGCGCATCCACCGTCATGTCGGCGTGGTCATGCCGCTCGATTGCACCCGCCGGTGAACGGAGGGCAGGACCGAGAGCGACACGGCTGCCATGGCGTTGATGCAGTGTGCGCGGCGTCGTACGATGCCAGCAGCAACGGTCAGCGTTGCCGCTGCACCCGGTGCTCACGTCAGCCCGTCGGAGCCATGAAGCCTGCCATCGAGGCGTCGGTCACCGCCTGTGTGATCTGCGGCGCGACACTGCCGGCGTGGCGGCCACTGGGTGGAGTGCTCTGTCGATCGCCCCGATGTACGGGCCTGCACCGCGCACTGGCACCGGCGGCGCAGTGCTCGCAGTGCACGCGACCGCTCACGTCGGCGCAGCGTGCACGCGGCCACTGCGACAGTCAGGCTTGTCGGGGCGAAGTGCAGCGCGCACGCCGTGAAGCGGCCGCCGCCCGCGCCGCCGCACAGCAGCTGGAACTCGAAGCGCGACGGGCGCGATCGGCGGCGCGGCGCGGCATGACACCAGCGGACGCGGTGACGTACCCGGTCGCACTCCTGCCGCGGAACGACGATCGCGTGTCGCGGTTGTCGCAGCGGCGTCGCGCTGCGCACGAGGCGCTGCTGCGTGAGAGCCTGGCCGGCGCACGGGCGCAGCTGGCGGCGTCGCGACATCCGCCGCCGGCCACCGCGCCCATCGTCGCCACCGCACCGACCCCGTCGCAGCGCGCCGAGTCGGAGCTGCTGCTGGCCGGCTGTGCGGCCTGTCGCGGGCGCTGCTGCCGGCAGGGCGGCGATCATGCGTTCATCTCCGAGGACACGATGCTGGCGCAGCTGCAGCGTGATCCGTCAGCCGACGACGAGACGATCATCGGCCGCTACCTGCAGCACCTTGGTGAGCGCACCATGACGCACGGCTGCGTCTACCAGGGCGCACTCGGCTGCACTCTCTCACCCGAGTTGCGCGCCGACATCTGCCATCGGTTCCTCTGCACCGGGCTTCTGATGCTGCAGGGCAAGTTCGATGACGGGCAGCCCGTCCGCGCCTACCTCATTCACCGTCGCGGTGACGCACTCTCCGGCAACCGGTTCGTCGCAATACCGATCGCGTCTCCGGACAGCTGAGACACGCGCGCTCCGCCGTCACAGCCGACGCTTGAAGAAGTCGAGGGCAGCCTCGAAGGCGCGGATCCAGGAGTCGTGGCGCAGGAATCCGTGGACTTCATCGGGGAAGACGAGTTGCTCCACCGGCACCTGCTGGCGGCGTAGCGCCTCGATCAGTGTCAGCGTCTCGATGAACCGCACGTTGCGATCGTCGTCGCCGTGGATCAGCAGCACCGGATCGCGCCAGCGCGATACCTGCGACAGGGGCGAAGACGTGAAGGCCCGGCGGGTGGCGGCGGTGTCCTCGTAGACATCGTAATCGGGCATGAAGGTGCGGATGCCCACGTTCCAGTCATGCACACCGTGGATGTCCACGCCGGCCTTGAACAGCTCCGGATTGCGTGTCAGCCCCGAGGCGGTCAGGAATCCACCGTACGAACCACCCCAGAGCCCGATGCGTGTGGCATCGATGTCGGTGCGTCCGCCGAGGTACTTCGCGGCAGCCACCACGTCACCATACTCCGAGGCACCGCTGGCGCCGTAGCGCAGCGCTTCGCGGAAATCCGTGCCGTAGCCGATGCCACTGCGATAGTTGAGCGACAGCACCACGTAGCCCTGCAGCGCCAGCGCCTGGTTCATGGCGTAGGCATGGTGGTAATAGCTGCCGTAGTTCCAGCCGAGGAGCTTCTGCCGACGTGAGCCACCGTGCAGGAAGATCACCGCCGCCCGTTTGTCGCTGGGCTTGAGGCCCGGCGGCAGGAACAGCTGCGCGTGACTCTCGACGCCATCGGCGGCGCGCAGCGTGATCGCCACGGGTGGTACGAGCTGGGACGCCGGGAAATCGCTCGGCATCGTCTCCGGCGCCACCGGGTCCCAGCGCGTCGCCTGCGAACGCGGGTTCAGCACCACCGCGTGCGCGGGCTGCTGTGCATCACTGAGCAGCGCATACAGCGCGCCGGTGCTCGACTCGACGGGATTCCAGGCGATGTGCGGGCCGCTGCTGGTGCGGATCAACC
>JANMON010000087.1:0-66081 GCA_031369265.1 Gemmatimonadaceae bacterium
CCGGTGAACTCACCGAAGGCCGGCAGCAGGCCGCCTCGTGCGCCGAACGCGAAGCAGGGCAGGGTGAGCTTCTGACGCCCACGGCCGAACAGCTTCACCACCGGGTGCACATGTCCGGCCAGCACGTAGCCATCGTCACACTCGCCGGGATGATGGCAGAGCGCGAATGGCCCGAGTTGCAGCGGCGCATCGACGCAGGTGATGCCCAGTGATGCGGGGGGATCACCGGCGTGGTAGTCGTGATTGCCGCGCACCAGCGTGATCGCGAGTGCGGGGCGGGTCGCCCGCCAGGCTTCCAGCGAGCGCACGGTGGCAGGAGCCATGCCCGCCCGCGCGTGCAGCAGGTCACCGAGCACGAAGAGGTGTGACGCGTCGGTGCGCGACAGCACCGCATCCAGTTTCGCGAGGCCGGTGCGGGTGGTGCCGTGCGGCACCGGCACGCCCAACGCGCGAAACGCGGCCGCCTTGCCCCAGTGGACATCGGCGACGATGAGTGCGCGCCACGACGGTACGAACAGGGCGCGGTCGGCGAGCAGCTCGACTTCGATACCGGCGAGGGAGAAGGTGTGGGACACGCGTGAAATGTACCGCGGCATGCGACCGCGTCCCCGACCGCTCGCGATCAGCACTGCGGGGTGGGCGGCGTAGGGCATGCGCGTTAACCTCAGGCATCGAACGCACCCACCGGCAGGTGGCGAGCCGCAGTCCGCACGTACGCACCGGAGAAGTGATGCAAGCCAGCGCCGCCACCGTCGTTCCCGGTGAAGACACGTCGACCGACGCCTTGCGCGACGCACTGGTGCAGGCCATTGGTGACGATTACGAGATCGTGCGCCTGATCGGTCGCGGTGGCATGGGCGCCGTGTACCTCGCACGTGACAAGGCGCTCGAGCGGCTGGTTGCGATCAAGGTGCTGCCCCCGGGATCGGCCACTGATGCCGGCGTGCTGGAACGGTTTCGTCGCGAGGCGAAAACCGTCGCCAGCCTGCAGCATGTCGGCATCGTGCCGCTGTACGCGTTCGGCGAACGACGCGGGCTGTGTTGGTTCGTGATGGGTTACGTGCGCGGTGAGTCGCTCGCCACCCGGCTCGAACGCGACAGCGTGATGGAAGTGGAGACGGCGCGCACGCTGCTCTCGCAGGTGGCCGAGGCACTCGACCACGCGCACCGGCAGGGCATCGTGCACCGCGACATCAAGCCGGACAACATCCTGCTCGATGACGGCACCGGGCGCGCGATGCTGACCGACTTCGGCATCGCGCGTGCCGACACGCTGCAGTCGGGGACGAACCTGACGCAGGTCGGCTCCGTGATGGGGACGCCACATTTCATGTCGCCCGAGCAGGCCACCGCAGAGCCGGCGATCGACGGGCGCAGTGATCTCTACTCCGTCGGCGTGGTCGGCTACCAGATGCTCAGCGGTCAGCTGCCGTTTAATGGCGGCACGTTCCGCGAGCTGCTGATGCAGCATGTGTCGGCCTCACCCAAGCCGCTGGCCACAATCGCGCCCGCCGTGCCGCCGGATGTGTCCGATGCCGTGATGCGGTGCCTCGAAAAGGACCCGACACGGCGCTTTGCTGACGGACGCAGCCTGCGCGCGGCACTGGGTGGTGAAGCCCACGATGACGAATCGCTGGGGTACGAGCTGGCGGAGTTCAAGCATCTCGTCTCGTACGTCGTGATCGCCACCGTTCTGGCGGTCACGATCGCCGTGAGTTCGGCGCTGCGCGAGCGGCCCTTCTTCGGCGTGTCCGCGGCGAGCTGGCTGGCGATCCCGCTGATGTTCCTGTCGTACGGCACGCGCTTGCGTGAGGCCCGGCAGCGTGGGTTCGCATGGAAGACGATCTGGCGCGTGATGACGTTGCCGCCGCGGTGGTGGACGTTCTGGTGGCCGCGCGGCTGGCGCCGCAGCGGTGACGTGTACGACCGGTTGCCGGCGCTGGTCAAGGCGGCGCGGTTCTCGTACCTGGCGGCCTATGTGATGCTCCTCGTCGAGATGCCGCTGATGGTCTGGGCGATGGACGCTCCCCGCTTCGCGCTGCGCGACCTGGCGCCGTCGTCACATGCCTGGTATTCCGTGCGGTGGCTGGCCTCGATGCAGATCTTTACCGTGCTGCTGCTGCTGAGCGTCTTCCTGATCGTACTGGCGGGCGTCACCGTCAGCATGCAATGGCTCGCCACCCGCGCCGGCAAGCCGCATGGCCTCACGAGGCTCGACAGCCGCCGGCTGGCGTACAAGTCGACGGATGCGCCCTTCTGGCGTGATCCGCGCATTCAGAAGGTGTTGCGCGGGAATCGCACGGAACAGAAGCCATCCACGCCACAGGAGTTCGTGTCGCAGATTCTCGCCGCCACCGGTCGGCTCACGCCAGTGAGTGGCAACGTCAATGCCGAGTCGTCCACGGCAGCGCGGCGCCTGCAGGACGCGATCGTCGCCGCCGATCGCGAGATCGCAATGCTCGAGAAGGCGGCACCGCGCGAGCAGCTTGACCGGCTCGACGCGGAGTTGGTGCTGCTGGAGTCGGACGGCGGCGATCCGGAGTCGATCGGCCTGCTGCAGGGACAGCGCACTGCGTTGCTGCGCTCGCGTGAACGGATGCAGGTACTGCAAGCGCGGCGTGATGCGGTACTGGGTGAACTGGAAACGCTCTGGATCGACGTGCGCCGTCTGGCAGGCAGCTCCGATCCGGCGCAGCTGCGTGAACTGGCCGATCACATCAGTGCCCGCTGCAAGGCCGTGGAGCGTGACTTCCCGCCACGGCGTGGTCGCACGACGACGACGACGACGGCAGGTAGTGCGGCAGCCATGCTGATCCTGGCGGTGGCCGGTGGGTTCTCGCTCACCGCGCAGGCTGGTGGCATCGATCTGGACGCGGTTCGTGCCCTCGTGCAGCGTGAGCAACCTGACTCCGCGCTGACGCTACTCGATGCATCGCCTCGCGCCTCTGCCCAGGCGCATACGCTGGCGGGCCTCGCCAACCTGCAGCGCGGGCATCGTCGCAGCATCCCGTTGCGCGTGACGTCGTCTCGTGCCGCGGTGCAGGAGTTCACCGCCGCCGTGGCGCGTGATTCGGCGGACGTGCGCGCCCTCGAATCGCTGGCCTGGCTCAGGCAGCTGCTGCCGTGGTTTCTCGGTGGTGACGCCGCCGCGGCGGAGCGCGTGATCGACCAGCTCGAAGTGCATGCACCGTATCGCGCCCAGCTGCTGCGCGGCTATTTCGCGCGCCTCGACCGGCGTGACGCCCTCGCGGACAGCCTGTACCACCACCTCACGACCACCTTCCCGGACAGCGCCGGCGCGTGGTTCGCACTCGGCGAAAGTGCCTTCGGCAACGGACGGATCGATGAGGCACGGGCAGCGTGGACCCGCTATCGCGCGCTCATGCCCGCCGATCGGGGCGTGCTGTATCCGCTCGGCAAGCTGTCGGCCATCCATGGCGTGGCGCTGGCCGAGGGCGAGGCCGCGCTTCGCACGTATCTCGCGGCCCCGCCATTACTCACGCAGCAGTCGGCGGCAGATGCGTGGTGGCGACTCGGCCAGGTGCTGGAGAAGCAGGCGCGAATGCCGGAAGCAGGCGCCGCATACCGGAAGGCGATTGCACTGAACGGTCGTGACAAGGACTTCCGTGCGTCGCTGGCCGCGCTCGAAGCGCGCAGCGCGGGTCGCTGACGGCTCACTGCCAGTTGGGTCCCAGCGATGGCCAGAGCGCGTGCAGCGACTGCTTGGCACCGTGCGCCAGGTAGAGCGAGACGCGCCGCTCCTCGGGTACACCGAGTGGGTTGAGCACGACGCGCATCACGCGCACGGAGTCGTAGAGCTGGCGCAGTGTCGCCTCGGTGTCGTCGTCGGAGCCGATGACGAGCGCGGTGTTGCCACTGGCCGGGCCGGGACCCCAGGCGAAGAAGTCACCGGCGGTGCTGCGCGGATACGGCACCCGTCGCGATGGACCGTGAAACGCGAGCGCACCTGCCTGTCCGTAGTTGCCGCCGACCAGCGTGAGATCGTCGCGCTGCTCCGGCGGTAACTGCGACACCACCTCCGCCACCGAATCCGACAGCGCGCGCCAGCCGAGCATGTCGGCGTAGTCCTGCGGCAGCGGCAACGGCACACCGACGTTCGACTCCTCGGTGATGCCGAGTGTCCGCATGTACGCAATCGTCGCCTGCGGGGAGAGCACCGGGATTCCCATCGGCCATGCGACGATGGCGCCGGCGAGCATCGACGTCGTTACGACAGGCACCAGCCAGCGTAATTGGAGCGCCCACCGCTCGAGCGCCAACGCACCGATGCCGATCAGCACTGGGTAGAGCGGTGCCGCGTAGTACGACTTGCCGTGCAACACCAGCATCAGCAGCACCATGGCAGCGGCGGCGAGCACCGGCACGCGCTCGTGAGAATTGCCGCGCACGGCGGACACGATCGCAGGAAGCACACAGAGCATCGCGGTTGCCAGCAGCATCGGCTGATCCAGCAGAAATGCCGTCGCAGAGACCTGCTCCAGCTGTCCGGCTCTGAGCGTGCGCATCTGCGCCAGGAATGGCCAGTCATGCAGTACCTGCCCACTGATGCTGGGCGATGCCAATACTGCGGCCAGCAGCAGGGCCATCCACGGCCAGCCTGTGCGCAGGTGCGCACGCAGTTCGCCATTCAGCAGCGTGGCGACCCCCACACTGATGCCGATGAACGCCACCGAGAATTTTGTCAGGGCGCCAAGGCCGAGGGCGACGCCGACGAGCAGCCACCAGCGTGGCGCGCGTTCGTGCGCCGCCAGTGTCAGCGCGGCGATGGCCAGCGTCGCCCACAGCTGGTCGAAGATCACCGGCTGCATCAGCAGCGACGAGCGCACGAACACCGGTGCTGCCAGCAGCGCCACCCAAGCCAGGCAGAGTGCACGCCAGCCGCCGCCGAGTCGGCGCACCAGCAGCAGCACCACTGCGGTCAAGAGGGCGCCGGCGGCGGCGGCAGGGACGCGCGCCGCCAGTACCGACTCGCCGAAGATCGTCCGTCCGGCGGCAGCCACCATCGCGATCAGCGGTGGGAACTGCATCCGGAACAGGTCGAGATGATCCCCCATCGCGAAGTACAGGTACTCGTCGCGATGGATGCCCCAGGCCCCGTGTCGTGTCACCAGTGGCAGCAGGAACCGCAGCAGCACCAGCGCGGCGATCAGGCTGCGCGAGGGAGGAGCGATGACTGCGGCTGGTGGGTCGGCAGGCGACAGCGCGGTGTTCGGCACGATGGAGCGGTCGGGAGTCGTGCCGGGCGTCGGCCGGCACGCAGGATGCGCTGCCTACGATGCGCGGGCGCCGGTGTTTCGGTCAACGCAGTCCATGCCCGGACGAGACCGTCCACGGCCCCGCGCACGTCAGCCGCGCTCGACCTGTGCCGTCATGCGCTTCACCCGGTCCGCCAGCTTCTCGGAACTGAGCTTGGCCCGGGTGCGATCCACCAGCAGCGGGAAGGCGAGCGGGGTGGGTCGCACCACGTCGATCAGGCGCACGGTGCTGGCGTTGAGTCGCCGCAGCGTGGCCCCGATGCGGCTCGCCTCGAGCTGGCGTTCCAGCACCTCACGCTGCGCCTGCAGCAGCAGGAGGTTGTCGGGATCGTACTTGGCGAAGACGTCGTACAGCAGCCCGCTCGATGCCTGCACCTGCTTCATCGATTTCGACTGGCCGGGAAATCCCTGGAATATCAGTCCGGCCACGCGCGCGATCTCGCGGAACTGACGCCGCGCCAGTTCCGCCGCGTTCAGCGAGGCGGTGATGTCGTGCAGCAGGTGACGTGTGCTGAGGAGCCCCGCCTCCAGCGCCTCCTCCACCGGAATCGGTTCCGGTGACAGCAGCTCGAACCCGTAGTCGTTGCAGGCGAAGCTGAACGTGATGGGCGTCAGCTGCGAGATGCGGTACGCGAACAGCGCCGCCAGCCCTTCGTGCACCAGGCGCCCGTCGAACGGATACACGAACAGGTGATGCCCCTCGCGCGTGTCCACGCGCTCGATCAGCAATTCGTCGGTGGCCGGGATCAGCGATCGCTCCGCCTGCACCTGCATGATGCCGCGCACCGCCTCCATCTCCACGCTGCTGAAGATGCCGGTGCGCGCCTCCTCCAGCTTGTCGCGCACCGCCAGCGACAGCTCGGTGGAGAGCGGCATGCGCGAGCCCTGCCAGCTCGGCACCGCCCCCGAGCTGCTGCGCGCCTTGCGCACCCACGCGGTGAGATCCTTCATCCGCACGAATTCCAGCGCGCGCCCGGCGAAGATGAACCGATCCTTGGGCTTGAGGCGCGCGATGAAGCTCTCCTCGATCGTGCCCAGGCGGCCACCGGTGAGGAAGCGAACCGCCAGCGCGGTGTCGCTGACGATGGTGCCGATGCTCATGCGATGGCGCTGGATCACGCGCGCATCGCTCACGAAGTAGTGCCCGTACTCGTTCACCACCCGCGAGTACTCCGGATACGCGCGCAACGCCTCGCCACCGCGGGTGATGAAGTCGAGTACCCAGTCCAGTTCCGCGTCGGTGATCTGCGCGTAAGCCCGCGTGGTCTGCAGTTCGGCCAAAATCTCGGGTCGCGTGAAGCCACCGCCGATGGCACGCGTGACGAGATGCTGCGCCAGCAGGTCGAGCGGCCGATCGACGGGATCTCGGCTCTCGATGCGGCCATCGCGGATCGCATCCCGCGCCGCCGCCACCTCCACCAGCTCGAAGGCGTGCGTGGGCACACAGACGATCTGCGATACCCGCCCCGGCGAGTGGCCTGAACGGCCAGCGCGTTGCAGCAGTCGCGCCACGCCCTTCGGGCTGCCGATCTGCATCACCAGGTCCACCGGCGCAAAATCGACGCCGAGGTCCAGTGACGACGTCGCGACCACCGCGCGGAACCGCCCGCTCTTGAGCCCCTCCTCGGCCACCGCCCGCTGCGCCTTGTCGAGCGAGCCGTGATGGATGGCCACCTGCTCCAGCCAGTCGGGCCGCGCGGCGAGGATGGACTGGTACCAGATCTCGCACTGCGACCGCGTGTTGGTGAAGACGATCGCCGACTGCGCCGCCTCCAGCCGCTCGATCACCTGCGGCAGCAGCTTGGTGTTGAGGTGACCGGCCCACGGAAAGCGCTCCATCTCGGCCGGGATCAGCGACTCGACCGAGATCTCCTTGGGCACGATGCCGCGCACAAGCACACCGCGATTCGGTGCGCCGTCGGCGGTGCGACCGAGCAGCGTCTCGCAAGCCACGTCCAGATTGCCGAGCGTGGCCGACAGGCCCCAGGTGCGCAAGGCGGGGCAGAGGGTGCGCAGGCGCGCCAATGCCAGCTCCACCTGCACACCGCGCTTGGTGGCCATCAGCTCGTGCCACTCGTCCACGATCACGCACTGCAACGTCTCGAACAACGTGTCCTGGTCGTCGCGGCAGAGCAGCAGTTCCAGCGACTCGGGGGTTGTGATCAGCGCGCTGGGCAGGCGTTCACGCTGCGCACGCCGCACCTTCTCGGTGGTGTCGCCGGTGCGCGATTCGATGCTCCACGGCACACCCAGCGCGTCGATCGGTGCGCGCAACGCGGCCTCGGTGTCGGCGGCGAGGGCACGCAATGGCGTGATCCAGAGCACCTGCAGCGGCGCCTGTGCATTCCGCTTCTTCGGCGACGGCGCGGCGGGATTGGCGTCGAGCCAGGCTTGCACCGGTCCGATCCAGGCTGCATACGTCTTGCCGGTCCCGGTCGCCGCGTGAATCAACCCCGATGCGCCGTCGGCATAGGCGCGCCAGACCTCACGCTGGAACGCGAACGGCTCCCAGCCCTGCTGCGTGAACCACCCATCCAGTGCCGACGCCTGGAGCGCGATGGTCATGGCACCTGCTGTTCGCTGCGCAGCATGGCGCGGATGGTCTCCAGCGAATCGGCATCCTTCGGCAGCTTGTCCTTGCGCCAGCGGCTCATGCGCGGAAAGCGCACCGCGATGCCGCTCTTGTGCCGGCTGCTCTCCTGGATTCCCTCGAATGCCAGCTCGAACACGAGCCCGGGTGTGACGGTGCGCACCGGTCCGAATTTCTCAAGCGTATTCTGCCTGACGTAGCGGTCCACTTCCTTGATCTCGGCATCGGTGAGGCCGGAGTACGCCTTCGCGAACGGCACCAGCGCATCGCCATCCCAGACCGCGAAGGTGTAGTCGGTGAACAGCCCGGCACGGCGTCCACTGCCCGACTGCGCGTACACCAGCACCGCATCCACCGTCAGCGGCGTCACCTTCCACTTCCACCAATCACCCACCCGTCGCCCCACCCCATACGCAGAGGTGCGACGCTTCAGCATCAATCCCTCCGCACGCATCTGCCGTGAACCGGCGCGCGCCGCCTGCACCTCGTCCCACGACGTGGCGCCGATCACCGGCGACATGTGCAGCGTGCCGCCGGTGGGCAGCGCCGCCACCACGCGCGAGAGCAGCGTGCGCCGCTCTTCCATCGGCCGCGCGCGCAGGTCGTCACCGCCCACTTCCAGCAGGTCGTAGGCGATCATCGCACAGGGCACGTCGGCCAGCAGCTTCTTGCCGATGGTCTTGCGATTGATGCGCCTCTGCAGCTCGGAGAACGGCAGCGGCGCGCCGTCACGCCACGCCACCAGCTCACCGTCGATCACGGTGCCATCAGGCAGGAACTCCGCCGTCTGCTCCACCTCGGGGAACCGACCGGCCAGCAACTCCTCGCCGCGACTCCAGAGCAGCGTCTTGCCGCGACGGCGCACCAGCTGTGCCCGGATGCCATCCCACTTCCACTCCACCTGCCACTCGTGCGCCGCGCCGAGCGCCGACAACTCCTGCTCCATCGGGTAGGCGAGGTAGAACGGGTACGGCCGACTCCAGTCCGCATCGTCGGTGTCGGGATGCATCAACCGCGCATACCACGCCCCGCTGGGCTCCCACTGTCCCATCAGCCGATGACTGATCGCGTCGGCGCTCACACCACTGACCTGCGCCAGTGCGCGCACCACCAGCCCGTCGGACACGCCGACGCGGAACGCCCCGGTGATCAGCTTGTTGAACACGAACCGCGCCGATCCGCAGAGCGTCTGCCACACGTCACGCAATGCCTCGCGCTGTTGCGGCGGATCCATCTGCGCCAACGGCAGCAACCGCTGCTCCACCCAGTACGACAGCGACACCGGTGCCGACGGATCTTCCGACTCGGGGACCAGCAACGAGATGGTCTCGGCCAGGTCACCGGCCTGCGCATACGATTCCTCGAACAGCCAATCCGGCACACCCGCCGACTCGGCGGCCCATGCGCGCAGGTCGCCCGATTTTACCAACCGCTTGGGCCGGCGGCCGACGAGGAACGACACGGCCCACGCTGCGTCGTCCGGCGACGCGTCGCGAAAGTAGGTGACCAGCGCCGCCACCTTTCCCTGCGTGGCCGTGGTGCGATCGATGTCGTCGTACAGCTCTGCGAACGCCTTCACGACGGCTCCACGCCGTCGTCGGGCGCGACCGTGACTTCACCGGTGGACTCGACGGCGTCGTCGCGCTCCCCTTCGTAGCGGGTGGCCAGCGCGTCGGCCTGCAACCCATGCTCGCGCAACCACCGCACCACCGGCCCGGTGAAACCATGCGTCACCAGCACACGCTCGGCACCTGTCTCACCGATGGCCTGCAACAACTGCGGCCAATCCACATGATCGGACAACGTGAACCCGCGATCCACGCTGCGCCGCCGCCGCGCGCCACGCACCAGCATCCAGCCACTGGCAAACGCGGTGGAGTGGGCGCCGAACTTGCGCGCCCACGCGCTGCCATCGGTGCTGGGTGGTGCGACCACCATCGCCCCGGTGGCCACGCCGCGCGCGGCCGTGGCGTATTCGGTGGGCGGAAGATCCACGCCACCCTGTCGGTACAGCGCAGTCATGCGGTCCACCGCACCATGCACGAGGATCGGCCCGATCGACGGATCGAGCCCGGCCAGCAATCGCTGGGCCTTGCCAAGGCCGTAGCCGAAGAGCAGCGAGGCGCGACCTGCCGCGACGTTCTCGCGCCACCAGGCGTTGATGTCGGCGAACACGGATTGCGGCGACGGCCAGCGATAGATCGGCAGCCCGAAGGTGCTCTCGGTGATGAAGGTGTGGCAGCGCACCGGCTCCCACGCGTCACAGGTCGGATCCGGATCGGTCTTGTAATCACCCGATGCCACCCAGACCTCACCGCCACGCTCCAGCCGCACCTGCGCCGAACCGAGGATGTGGCCGGCGGGATGGAAGGACACGCGCACACCGTTGATCAGTCGCGATGCACCGAACGCCATGCCCTCGACCCGGTCGGCATACTCGCCCAGACGTTCACGCGACACCGCCACACCACGCTCGGCGACGAGATAACTCCCGCAGCCCCAGGTGAGGTGATCGCTGTGGGCATGCGTGACCACTGCGCGCGGCACGGGTCGCCACGGATCGACGAAGAAATCGCCGGCGTCGCAGTAGAGGCCGGATTCGGTGACACGCAGCATGCAGGAAGGTTATTCCGAGGGATGACGCAGGGGTGCACGGTCGCGCACGAGTGCTGCGTGTTTCAGCGAACGCCAGATGGCGCACCGGTGATCCTTCGGCGAGATTCGCGCCATCGCGTCCATGACCCGCTGGAGGTGTGCATGACGATCGCTGATACCCTGCTACCCGACTTCGACACCGAGTTCGCCGCCACCCGTCGCGTACTGGCGCGGGTGCCCGATGCCAGCGCCGACTGGAAACCGCATCCCAAGTCCTTTTCGCTCAGCCAACTCGCGATGCATCTCGCCAACTTCGGCCGGTGGGGCTCGCTGACCATGATCGCTGACGAGCTCGACCTCGCGCGACCCGACATGGCGCCGGCACATCGTGAGCCTTTCACCGGCACGGCGGCGCTCCTGGAGACCTTCGATCGACAGGCCGGGGAGTTCCGCGCGCAGCTGGCGTCGGCCGACGATGATGCAATGCGGGCCATGTGGACGTTGAAGCACGGGGAGCGGGTGGGATTCACCATGCCACGCATGTCCGTCCTGCGATCGACTGTCCTGCACCACATGATCCATCACCGCGGGCAACTGACCGTGTACCTGCGATTGCTGGATGTGCCGCTCCCCGATGTCTATGGCCCCACCGCCGATACGCTGCAGACGTGATGCCGCATACCGGTGGATCCTGAGGTGACCCGATGCTGCGGAGGTGCTGATGGCGCGCGCCCAGGGCAAGTCCACCAATGCATTCCTGCGGCTGGGCAAGGGTCCGGCCCGCCGCGACGCACGCAACCTGCAGCTCAAGGCGCTGCTCAAGAAGAAGGTGCGCCTCCCGGCCGAATACGACTTCGACTCCAAGCACTCGGCCGTGCCGACACCGATGTTCGGCAACGACGAATGGGGCTGCTGCGTGATCGCCGGCCGTGCTCACCAGACGCTGCGCTTCGAGCTCGTGGAGCAGAAGCGCATCCTGCGCGTCACCGAACGTGAGGTGGTGGACGAATACCTGAAGCAATCCGGCGGCCAGGACATCGGCCTGATCACCCTCGACTCGCTGCGCGTCTGGCGGAAACAGGGATGGACCGCGGCCAAGAAGCGCTACTTCATCCGCGCCTTCTCCGAAGTGGACCGCCGCAACACCGAAGAGGTGAAAACGGCCATCTTCATGAACCTCGGCGTCGGCATCGGGCTGCGGCTGCCACTCAGCGCCGACGATGAACTGCGCGCCGGCAAGCCGTGGATGCAGATCAGCGGGCGCGGCTCCACCCCGAACTCGTGGGGCGGACACTACGTCTACATCTGCGGCTACACCAAGCTCGGACCGACCTGCGTGACGTGGGGCCGCAAACAGCGCATGAGCTGGGCATTCTTCGCGAAGTACTGCGATGAGGCGTACGCCATCATCGACGACATGAACACGACCCAGAAACGCGCCATGCTGGACGAGAAGAAGCTGGATGCGTTCCTGGCGACCGTCTCCAAGCCACGCGCGAAGCGGAAGGCATCACCCCGGAAGAAGACCACCACGCGTGCCTCCACACCATCCAAGACCTCCTCGGCAAGCACGTCGCGGGCGGCAGCGAAACGCCTGGCGCGAAAGCCTGGCTGAGCGCTGCCTGGACGAGAGTCATCTGTGGGCACTTGTGCCGGAGCACGGCGCAGACGAGGATGATGGCGACGGCCCGGAGCGTTCCAGCTACCGGGCCCAGCATCTCCTCAGCCGATACGAGCCCGTCTCAATGGCAGCGCCCGTCCTGTCCGACATCGAAATCCAGCGCGCGATCGGCAAGCTCCCCGGATGGAGCCGCCGCGCCGGTGTGATCAGCAAGACCTTCACCCTGCCGACATTCCCCGATGGCATCGCGTTCGTCGATCGCATTGCCGAAGCTGCCGAGAAGGCGATGCATCACCCGGACATCGACATCCGCTATACGAAGATCACCATCGCCCTCAGCACCCACGACTCGGGCGGGCTGACGCAGAAAGACATCGACCTGGCCGGCCTGATCGAGCAACTCGCCGGCCTCTGACAGCGGCGGCACCGCCGATCTCACGCGGCTTCGGCGGCCGCGTCGAGATGACGAAGTAGCTCCAGCACCCCCATCGGCGCCTGCACGACATGCGTCGGCGCGAACGGCTCGATCTCCTCGACCGAGAACGGCCCCCATGCCGCCCAGACGTCGATCATGCCGGCGGCGCGCGCGGCCAGCACGTCGTTCGGCGCATCACCGATGTACAGCGCCCCAGCCGGCGCCACGCCCAGCCGCTCCGCCCCCAACAACAGGGGATCGGGGTCCGGCTTGTGTCTGGTGGTCAACTCGGCGCCGATGATCACCTCGAACGGCGACAGCAGGTCCACGTGATCGAGCGTCATCCGTGCCATCCAGTCACCCTTGCCCGTGACGACGGCCACGGGATGACCCGCCGCACGCAACGCCGGCAGCAATTCGTGGATGCCGTCATACGCCGTCACGAATTCGGCGAGATGCGCCACCTGCCACTCGCGGTAGACGGCGATCAGGGCCTCCACCCGCGCCAGATCGCTGCCCTCGAAATGCATGAACTGCGCCCGCAACGGCGTGCCCATGCCGCGCAGCCATGTGCGGTCGTCAGGACCATCGCCACCGACGGCCGCGTACGCCGCCCGCATGGACGCCAGCAACAACGGAATGGTGTCTGCGAGCGTGCCGTCGAGATCGAACAGCACGGGCCGGGGCGTACGATGCGCCATGAGAGTCATGACACCGAATATAGCCCGACCTCGTCGCGTGCTTCAGCGCGGTAGGAGCACCACCGCGGCGCGCACGGATCTCCGGCGAACATCGAGCTCCTGTCTGCGCCGCCCGGACGTACTGGCGGGCGTCACGACGCCTTGCCCACCCTCAGTATCAGCCGGTCCGTGCGAGCCGGTATTCACAGCGCGCCGGAGCGGCGACGGCATCGCCGCCGCGCGCGTCGGCTGCATCACGTCCACCCGTGCCTGCGATGCATCGGCGGCTGCGGCAATCCGCGAGACGGGATCGCGCAGCCGTATCTGGTCGTCGAGCGCGCGCCGCGCCTGCAGCCGCTGATCACCAGCGAGTTGTACCACCTCACGTAACTCGCGCTCCGACAGGTGGCTCCGGATTGCCGCGCGCAGGCGGAGGCGAGCACCGCGCGGCACCTGCGTGACCGCCGCGTCTCGCAGGGCGAGCCAGTCCGCAGTGCCCGGGGCGCGCAGCCGTCCCCGCTCTACCACCAGCAGTGTCGGGCGTCCACGTAGGGACGCGAGCGCGATGATGCGCTCCACGTGCACCAGTGCCGATCGTACCGCAATCCACCCGCCGGAAGCGCGCTTGGGTCCCGTGGTCGCCAACTCGCGCAGCAGGGCGACGTGTGCGGCGTCATTGCCGGTGCGTTCAGCGAAATCCTGCATCGCCCGACGCTTGCCGTCCAGGAGAGAGTGCAGACGTGTGGCGAGATCCTGCGGCACACTCGCCGGCAACGTCATGACGCGGACGGTGGGTCTGGGTGAGCCGATGCGCGCGGCTCGTCCGATGCGTTGATCGATGCGTGCGGCGGTCCAGGGGAGATCGAGATGAACGATCGTCGCGACGCCGGCGAGCGAGAGTCCCTCACTGAGCACGTCGGTGGTGATCAGCATCCGGACGATCTGATGGTGCTGCCGGTCGCGTGCGAGCAGCCGATGCAGCACCTCGTCACGACTCACGACGCCTGACGCGATGCGGGCCTGCGTGCCGCTGAGGAGTGCGATGCCGGGCCGCGTGCACAACGCGCGGTAGAAGCTTTCTGCGGTCGCCGAGAACTGGGTAAATGCAACGACCGGGTGACGGCACCAGCGTGCCATGCGGCGGAGGGACGTGGCTCGGCAACGGTCATGGCGTCCATCGAGCAGGGGAAGCAGTGCGCGCAGGTCCTCGCGCTGGCGAGCACCCTGGCGGGCGAGGTCCGACAGGTCATCGGCGCCTGCTCCGCCGAGGACAAGGAGCGGTGTCAGGGCCAACTGGATGTCGCCGTCGCGGGTGGCGAAGGCTCGGCGGATGGCGGCGCTGGGGTGCACCCGTGCAAGCGCGGCTTGCTCGATGGCGATGGTGGCCGCGATGCGATTGCGCACCTGGGCTCGACAGGCGGCATCGCTGGAACGGAGGGCGTGAAGCAAGCCGAGTTGCAGGAGACGGTGGCCGTGCCGGGTGGTGTCGTCGATGCGGGTGATGCGGAGGATGGCTTCGGAGAGCTGTTCGCCGCGCGGCGGTAGCGTACGGATGGGGCGAAGACAGACGGTCGGGATGGAGAGAGGCTGGGCGTCCGTGAGTCCCGCCGCGTGGATCTGAGCGAGTGTCCGGCGCAGGGTGAGGCGTCGCAGAGTGGCGGGAGTCTGGCGGGTGGTCGGGAGGTGAAAGAGCGCCGTGATGCGTGCGACGTCGTGCGGGTGGTTGTGGATCGGTGTCGCGGTGAGGAGCAGGACGTCGGCGGTGGCGCAGAGGGTGGCGGTGCGCTGGTAGCGGCGGGTGGATGCGGTGCGAAGGTGATGAGCTTCGTCGATGATGACGAAGTCGGACGAGGCGTCTCGGATCGCAGCGGGAGCGCTGAGGCGTTCGGTGCTGATGAAGACGATCGTCATCCCCGATTCGGTGGCGGCGTGGTGCCAGCGTTCGCGGAGCGCGGCGGGTGCGACGACGAGGGGCGTGCACTGTCTCCGTGCGGCGATGGCGAGGGCGACGTAGGTCTTGCCCAACCCGGGGGGATCGGCGAGGAGGGCCCCGCCGAAGTGGGTGATGCGATGCTGCAGCCAGTGCACGGCCGCCACCTGGTGCGGCAGCAGCGTGATCTGTCCGATCGTGAGAGGCGTGGGTGCGGGGTGGAGCGCTCGAGTGTGGAGTGCGCAGCGGGCGAGGTAGGCGGCGATGGGGTGCGTCACGACGCGCGAGCCTGCGACGTGGGGTGTGATTCCCGTTCGTGGCGGAGTTGTGTGCTGCACCAGTCGAGCAGGGGCGCGACCTGCGCGTGTGTGATGCCGTAGGACTCGAGGGTGGCGGCGTGCAGTGCGCTGGTGGTGACGGCTTCACCGCGTCGGGCGCGGGCGGCGAGCGGCGCGATGGTTTCGCGGGCGCGTTGCCAGTCGGGGAGTGGGAGTGCGAGGACGGTCCATCCCATGAAGCGGTGGTAGCCACCGCGCGCGGGTTCCGCGACGAGTGAGAGCCAGGCTGACGTGGTGGGTGCGTTCAGCAGCGCGACGAGTGCGTGAGCGTCCACTGGATCGTGCAGGCGCACACCGTAGCAGGTGTTGAGTGGTACGGCGGTGCTGTGTGGCGGCAGGATGGTCGCGCGAAGGGTGCGGCCGATGTCGGCCCAGACCACGCGCCATCCGGCGGTGGCGAGGAGGTCGGTGCGGAAGAGGGACCACCAGGGATCGCGCGGGCGCAGATCGGTCCGTGCGAGCAGCGCGCGCTGGTGCGTGGCGAAATGCCGAGCCAGTGGTGCGGGGAGCGAACGCAGCGTCTGGCCGGTGGCGTCGCAGGGAATGACGATGGCGGTGGAGCCAGGCTCGGTGTGCCAGGCGCGCACCTGGTCGCCGCGCATGACGGGCCGAGTGTAGGGTCGCAATGCGAGCGGCACGTCGGGATCCGGGAGAATGAATGCGTCATTGCACCCTGTCTTGATGCCGAGGGCAGGTGGCGGCAGCAGGGAATCCGCCCAGCGGTGTCCGGCGTCGCGGATGGCATCGGCGGCGAGGCGCACATCGGCGGGGATCAGTCGCCATGGGGCACCGGCGTGGTCGGTGGCGGCGAGCTGTGTGGTGGCGATCGGGAACTGCTGTGGCGTGCCGCTGGCGTCGGTAGTGTGACACTGCATGTCGGTGTGATGCATGACGTGCTCCGTGTGCGGCGGTGCCGATCGCTGGACGACGATGGCGGAGGGGTAGACGGCGGCGGAGAAGCCGCTGGCGGAGTGCGAGTGATCGCGGAGGAGGAGGGGGTTGCTGAGTTGCAGCAGGTGGTGTCGCAGCGCGCCGGCGGCGACGGATCGCCAGAGCTTCGACGGCAGCAGAAACGCGAGAATGCCGCCGGGGCGGGTGAGTTCGAGTCCGCGTTGGGTGAACGGGATGGCGAGATCGGTCTGCACGCCGAACGGCTGATGTCCGGTGGCGTGACTGGTGACGGTGGCGAAGCGTGCGCGCAGGTTGGCGCGGGTACTGGCGTCGAGGTGGTGGGAGCGCACCCAGGGTGGGTTGCCGATGACCACGTCGAAGCCCCCGGCGGCCGCGGCGTCGGCGAAGTGGGTGCGGAAGTCGAAGTCCACGGCACCGCCGTCGTCGAGTCGACGCAGGGTGCGTCGGGCCTGCTGGAGCAGCGTGCGGAGTGTGGCGAGGCGGCGTCGTTGCGCGGCGTTCACGCCTTGTCGGGTGCCGAAGAGCGTGCGGTCGCGCGCGAGTCGGAGCAGTTGCGTCCGTTCGCGCGTGAGTGTGCTGATCGCGTGCGTCGTCATCTGTCGCGCGGCCTGTCGTTCGGCGGCGTCAATGCGTGTGGCGGCGTGTCGCTTCCTGGCGCCTGCACTGCTCGCGTAGTGCGCGCGGAGTGCGGCGATGCGTCGTGACGTGCTGGTACGCGGTCCTGCGAACGCGTCGTTGCCGAGTGCGTCGCCGAGTCGGATGTGGTGTTCGAGGTTGGGGAGAGGGGCGATGTCGTGAGGGTGGGTGGTGTCGTCGTCGATGACGATGGAGAGCCAGAGTCGGAGTTCGCAGAGCCACACGGCCATCGGTGCGATGTCGACGCCGAAGATGGAGTGGGTGAGGACCTGTCGGCGGATGCGGTGGGTGGGTCGGGTGTCGCCGAGCCGGGTGTGGAGGGTGGCGAGCGTTTCGAGGGCGTTGACGAGGAGGCTGCCGGAGCCGCAGGCCGGGTCGAGGAGGCGGAAGGTGGTCAGTCTGGCGCGCAGGTCGTGGGCCTGTGCGCGCGCGACGCGTTCATCGTGGAGCGCCGCGCGCACGAGGTCTGGATCGTTGCCGAGTGCGTGTGCGAGCGCGTCTTCGACCAGCGTGTTGCCGAGTGATGCCGGGGTGTAGAAGGTGCCGGATCCGCGGCGTTGGGTGGTGTCCATGAGGGCTTCGAAGGTGCGGCCCAGGAGGTCGGGGTCGATGGCCGCTTCCGACCAGGTGGTGGCGTCTTCGCGGGCGGTGAAGCGGTAGCGGGCGAGGGTATCGAGGATGAGTGGGGTGAGGTGGTCGTCGTGGAGGGCTGGGTAGCGGTTGCGGCGTTCGATGGCGGAGCAGGCGAAGAGGCCGCTGTTGAGGAACGGGACGGCGCCGAAGGCGCGGGCGGTCGGTGCGCGGTGGCGGTGGGGGGTGTTGAGGGTGCCGAAGGTGAGTGGGGCGACGAGGCGTGGCCAGAGGTGTCCGCCGTTGGTGAGGCAGGCTTCGGCGTGCCGGGCGAGGAAGGCGCGATCGCGGTCGAGCCAGCCTTTCGTCTCGAGGAACTTGAGAAAGAGCAGGCGTGCGACGTGGATGAGGGCGAGGGTGCGTCGGTCGTCGTGTGGGACGCGATCGGGCCAGGCGTCGGCGAGGGTGGCGACGTGGGAATCGAGGGCGCGGAAGAAGCGGGCGCCGATGGCGTGTCGTCCGAGGAGGTCGTGCCAGCGGAGGACGGTGCGGGTCGGATCCGGGTGCCAGGAGGCGGCGAGTGCGGCGACCGTCTGGGCGTCGGAGTCGAGTGGGTGGGCGGGGGTGGTGGTAAGGACGGCGAGTCGTGGTCCGCGGGTGGAGGCGAGCCAGCAGGCGATGACGAGTGGACCGTCGTCGGTGCACTGGAGGACGAGGAGGTAGCGTCGCGAATCGGCGAGGCGGTCGAGGTAGGCGGCGAGGTGTCGGAGTGCGTCGCGCCAGGTGGTGGCGGGGAGTTTTTCCACGAGCAGGACGGCGGTGTCCGGGCCGCGGGTGATGCGGGTGACGTGGAGGTCGGTGGGGAGGCTGAGGGCGCGGACCGTGCGCGGCGTGAGACGGTGTGGTGGATCGGTGAAGCCCAGCGCGCGCGCGAGCGCGTGGAGGCCGGTGGGCGTGGTGGCGGCGGTGAGCAGCGTGTGGGCGGCGCGCGTGGAGAGCATGGCGCGACGGTAGCGTCATCGGGGTGAAGGCTTACCATCCCGATCATGCAGACATCATCGAAAGTGCGGTGGCCGAATGTGCTGCGCGGTGGCGCGCGGGTCGCGTTGGTGTGCGGCTCGGGTCCGTTGCGTGGCGAGGCGGATGTGGCGCGCGCCGAATCACAGGTGCGGGCATTGGGATGGGAGCCCGTGCGTGGCGCGAGTGTGTTGCGGCAGGCGGGGTACCTGGCTGGTGGTGATGCCGAGCGACTGCGGGACGTGCAGTGGGCGTTGGATGACGGGGCAATCGATGCCGTGTGGTGCGTGCGGGGCGGCTATGGGTTGACGCGGATCTTGCCGGGTGTTTCGCTGGAGCGGTTTGCGGCGGCGCCGAAGGCGGTGATCGGGTATTCGGATGTGACGGCGTTGCATCGTGCGATCGCGGCGCGAGTGGGCGTCGTGACTTTTCATGGGCATACGGCGCGGGCGTCGTTACCGGCGATGAGTATGGCGTCGATGGCCGCTGCGGTGCGGCGCGACGGGCAGCCGTGCGGCGCGTGGGCGGAGGCGGTGCCGCTGCGTGGCGGGCGTGTTCGTGGCACGCTGACGGGGGGCAACCTTGCGCTGCTGGCGTCGCTGTGTGGCACCGCGGACGGGCTGCGCTCGGCGGGCGCGATCGTGGTGCTCGAGGATGTGAACGAGGCCGCATACCGTGTCGATCGGATGCTGCGGCAGCTCGAGCAGGCCGGGGCGCTGGATGGGTGCGTCGGGCTGGCGGTGGGCCAGTTCACGAACGTGCCGGCGGACGAGAATGCCGATGCGATGTGCGTCGCGGACGTGATCGCGGAGTTGGCCACGCGACTGGGCGTGGCCTGCCTGAGCAACCTGCCGATCGGCCATATTGCGGATCAGTGGACCGTGCCGCTGGGTGCGGAGGCGGTGTTGGATGTCGAGGGGCAGTCGCTGATCGTGGATATGGAATTCGAGCACGTTTCCTGAGCGAGGGTGTGGTGGATGAAGAGTGCAGCGGACTTGTTTGCGGATGCGAAGGGGCGGGTGCCGCAGGTGTCGGCGGCCGAGACGATCGCGCAGCGTGCTGCGGATCCGTCGGTGGTGCTGATCGATGTGCGCGAGGATCGTGAGTGGAACCTCGGTCACGCGGCCGGTGCCATGCACATGTCGCGCGGCACCCTGGAGAGCAAGATCGACTCGGCCGTGCCGCGTGAGGCGACGGTGATCCTGTACTGTGCCAGCGGGAACCGGTCGGCACTGGCGGCGGAATCGCTGGGGCAGATGGGGTATGCGAAGGTGTCGTCGATGGCGGGTGGTTTCCGGGCGTGGGTCGATGCGAATGGTGACGTCGAGGGATGACGTCGTGGTGCGCGTGTCGGGGTGAGGGTTGATGCACACCCTGGTGAACGCGCTGCGGGCGCACGTGCGGCAGGAGGAGGCGGAGGAGGAGGGGTTGCGGTGGGCGGCAGTGGCGCTGGTGTTGAGCGGTGCGTCGCTGAACGACTCGGAGTTGTTGTTCATCCGGCGCGCGGTGCGGGCGGGCGATCCGTGGAGTGGGCACGTCGCATTCCCCGGCGGTCGGCGCGACGTCGTCGATGCGACCCTGGAAGAGACGGCGCGCCGCGAGACGCTGGAGGAACTGGCGTTGAACCTCGATGCCGACGCGCAGTTGCTCGGTGTGCTGGATGACTTGCGGCCGCGGGCGGCGGCGCTGCCATCGATCGCGGTGCGGCCGTATGTCTTTCAGCTGGCGCGCGCGGTGTCGCTGGTACCGAACGAGGAGGTGCACTCGACGTTCTGGGTGCCGCTCCTGGCGCTGCGTGATCCGGCCCTGTCCAGCGAACATGTCTTCGATCGCGGCGGGTCGCGCGTCCGGTTTCCGGCCTATCGCTGGGGTGACGACGTGGTGTGGGGCATGACGGAGCGCATCGTCACGCAACTGCTGGCTGTGGCGGCGTCGTCAGGCCGGTGACGTGCGAGCGTCGTGCGTCGCTTGAGCGGATGTGCGTCGTGCGACACGAACGCCCCGCACCGGGAATCCGGTGCGGGGCGTTCGTGTGACGTGCGACGGTGTTACGCCTTCGGCGTCACCGTGCCGGTCGCGAGGTCGAGTGTGAACTGGGTACCGTTGACCACCAGCGGCACGAACTGCGTCCCATTGAACGTCACCACCGAGGTGCGCGCGGAGGTCCGTGTGCCATGCTTGGCGTCGGTGCGCGTCACGGTGTGATTGCGCGTGATGGTGCCGCTGGCCGGCCAGGTGTCGGGCAGGCGCACCGCGGCGGTGACGACGTTCGCGATCACCGTCGAACCCTGCATGTCGTACTCGCGCTCGACGTCGTTGGCACCCTCGCCCTCTTCCTTCGCGAACTTGGTGCGCTGGCGCTCAGTGGCACCGGTGCCGTTGATCATGATCGAGGTGTTGGCGCCGAGCAGGCCGGAGATGGTCAGGTCACGCTGGCGGGACATGGTGCCGCTCCAGCGACGCTTGGTGATCGTGCCCGAGAGCGCCCACTTGAAGTTGGCCGAGGCGGTGGTGCTGGCGCTGTACGCATCCTGTGCCAGGCCGGCGCCGTCGGCGTAGGCGTAGCTGCGGCTGTAGTTGAACGGGCCACGCACACGCGTCACGCACACGAACCGCTTGGTGGTGGCATCGAACGGGCAGGGGTCCCACCGTCCGAAGCGCTCGAAGTCGGCCAGCTGCGCCAGGCCGAAGGCGCCGCGATTCACCTTGAAGGTCTCGACATCCTCGGTCGCGGCATCGCCGGCGACGGTGGCAACGTCGAGCGTGGTGGCGGCGGCGACGGAGGCCGACACGTTGGCTTCGGTGGGGGCGCTGGCGTCGTCACCGCAGGCGGCGAGGCCGAGGGTCAGGGTCAGCGCGGTGGCTGCACGCAGTGTGGAGAGAGTCCGCATGATCGTCTTCCGGTAGAGTGTGTGGTCTGGAGCCGGGACGCCGTCGGCGCTGGCATCGTCGGGACAGCGGGGCAGACGGTGGTGACCGGGGCTTCGTTAAGGCGCCGGCGCGTGGGCCGCCCCCGTGCTGGCCACCACCGTCGCCTGGCACTGGATTTTCCGGTCGGGCCGCCGATAATTTCGGATAAGCGAAATCACTTCTTCGGCTGACCATGACCGTTCCGACCCGCTCCACGCCCCCTGACATGCCGCACACCGTGCCACCGGATGAGCCAGCGACCGGCGTTCCCGTCGGCACCCTGCCCGCCTGGCGGCGGACCCGTGAGGCACCCTCGCTGGCCGAGGCATACCGCTCGGTGCCGGTCAGCACCGGCAGCTGGTTCCGGAAGCTCCTCTCCTTCGGCGGACCGGGCTACCTGGTCGCCGTGGGATACATGGACCCGGGCAACTGGGCCACCGACCTCGCCGGCGGCGCCCAGTTCGGCTACGCGCTGCTCTACGTCATCCTGCTCAGCAACCTGATGGCCGTCCTGCTGCAGGGACTGGCCTCCAAGCTGGGCATCGTCACCGGGCGCGACCTGGCGCAGGCCTGCCGCGACGCCTACCCGCCGCGCATGGCGTTCGCCCTCTGGATCATCGCCGAACTCGCCATCGCCGCCTGCGACCTGGCCGAGGTCATCGGCACTGCCATCGCACTCCAGCTGCTCTTTGGTCTCTCCCTCCCGGTCGGCGTCACCCTCACCGCCCTCGACGTGCTCATCGTGCTCTGGCTGCAGGGCAAGGGGTTCCGGCTGCTCGAGGCCATGGTGATCGCCCTGGTCGCGGTCGTCGGCATCTGCTTCCTGTTCGAGCTGTTCCTCTCGCGCCCCGACGTTGCCAGCGTCGCCAGGGGATTCATTCCCGGCCCCGACATCCTGGGCAATCGCGACATGCTCTACATCGCGATCGGCATCCTTGGCGCCACCGTCATGCCACACAACCTCTACCTGCACTCCAGCATCGTGCAGACGCGCAAGTATGCCGAGACCAGCGAGGGCAAGCGTGAAGCGGTGAAATACGCCTTCGCCGACTCCACCATCGCGCTCACCTTCGCGCTCTGCATCAACGCGGCGATCCTGATTGTCGCCGCCGCCACCTTCCATGGCACGGGCAACGAAGGTGTGGCCGAGATCCAGGATGCCTATAAGCTGCTGACACCGCTGCTCGGTGCGGGCGCCAGCACGATGTTCGCGCTGGCCCTGCTCGCCTCTGGACAGAACTCCACCCTCACCGGCACACTCGCCGGCCAGATCGTGATGGAAGGGTTCCTCAACCTGCGCCTGCAGCCATGGGTGCGACGCCTCATCACGCGCGCGATCGCGATTGTTCCGGCGGTGGTGGTCAGTATCTTGTACGGCGCTCGTGGCACCTCGCAGCTCCTCGTCCTCAGTCAGGTGATCCTCAGCCTGCAGCTGTCCTTCGCCGTCTTCCCGCTGGTGTCGTTCACCTCTGACCGCAGCAAGATGGGCGAGTTCGTGAATGCGAGGTGGCTGACGGTGCTGGCCTGGACGATCGCCGTCGTCATCGCATCGCTGAACGCCTGGCTGCTGTTTCAGGTCGTGGGCGACTGGTTCCGCTGAGCATGTACCGACACGTGCTGGTCGCCCTCGAGAACTCACCCTACGACGACGCCATCCTGCGCCACGTGCGCGGCCTGGCCGCAGTCTGCTTGGCACGCGTCACGCTGATCCACGTGGCCGATGGCTTTGCGGCGCGCAACATGCGCGAGCTCAAGCTGCGCGAGTCGGAAGAGATGCGCCTCGATCGTGAATATCTCGATCGCTGTGCGCGGGAGCTGTCCAACGCCTCGCTCGAGGTGGACGCCATCCTGGCCTCCGGCGACCCGGCCACGGAGATCTGCGCCGCTGCCGAGCGTGAACAGTGCGACCTGGTGGCCATGGCCACGCACGGTCACGGCTTCCTCAACGACGTGGTGCGCGGCAGCGTGGCCAACCAGGTGCGCCACAAGACGCTGGTGCCGGTGCTGCTCGTGCGCGGCGTGCCCGCTCCTGCCCGCGGCGCACGGCAGGAGACGCGATGACCGCCGCGCCGCGTCGCACACCGGCCATTACGCCTGCACCGTCGCTCACCGCGCCGGTCGAGGACTACCTGAAGGCGATCTACGACATCCAGCAGGGCGGGGAAGCGGCCACCACCAACGCGCTCGCCGAGCGTCTCGCGCTGGCGCCCGCCAGTGTCAGTGGCATGGTGCGCCGGCTCGCCACGCAGGGACTGCTGGATCACGAGCCGTATCGCGGCGCACGCCTCACGCCCGCCGGTCGCGCTGCGGCCCTGCGCACGTTGCGCCGGCATCGCATCCTCGAGAGTTACCTCGCCACCGTGCTCGGCGTGCCGTGGGACGACGTGCATGCGGAAGCCGAACAACTCGAGCACGCCGCCTCCGACACGCTCATCGATCGCATGGCCCGCGCACTCGGCGATCCGCTGTTCGATCCGCACGGGGCACCGATCCCCACCCGCGATGGCGTGGTGGACGAGACCCGGCACACCACCCTCGCCGACTGGCCGCTGGGCACCCGCGGTACCGTGATGAGCGTTAGCGACAAGGATCCGGTGATGCTGCGCTATCTCGGTGAACTCGAACTGCGACCTGGTGCCATGGTACAAGTCCACGCCCGTGCTCCCTACGATGGCCCGATCGACGTGATGGTCGGTGCCGAGCTTCGCCAGATCGGTCCCACCGCTGCCCGCGCCGTCCGCATCGCTTCCATCGCGTGACTCGGCAGTGGTTCGGCGGCCTGCTGGCTGCGTTGCTCATCACCGTCGCGCTGCCGGCGCAGGTGATCGATTCGGCCCCGACGCGCTCACCACTGGTGCGCAGCATCGCGCTCGATGCACGGCTCGCCACCGACGCCGGGCTGTCCGTTGGCGACACCGTGCGAGTCTCGGCCGCCCCCGGTGATTCGCTGGCCGAGCGTGTGGTGGTGACGGCACTGCTCGGCCGGCGCGCCGATCCCAGTGAGATCGCGCGACAGGAGTATCGCGCGCGGCTGCATCTCGACCAGTTGCAACGGTTGATCCGCTACGGCGACCGTGTCGATCGCTTCGCGGTGCGCTCACGCGGCGACAGTGCGCGTGCCACGCTGCTGGATGCTATCAATGACGCCGCCTTCGGCTTCCGCGCCTGGCCCAGTGCCGACATCGCGGTGCGCACCAGTCGCACGTTCCAGGTGGTGCGGCGGTTCAACAGCGCGATTGGTGTGATCACCATCGTCGCCAGTGCCGCGTTCCTGCTCTGCATCCTGCTGCTCAAGATCGACGAGCGCCGCCGCGACGTGGCCGCGCTGCGCATGATGGGCATCTCTGCCGGCACGATCGTGAAGTCGGTGGTGCTCGAGGCGGGCGTCATCGCGTTGCTTGGATCACTGGCCGGCGTGTTCTTCGGCACTGTCGTCGCCCGGATCGTGAACTGGCACTTCCAGGGTGTGTATCGCACCACGCTGGCGTTCACGCTCATCACGCCGCAGACGGTGGTCTTCGCCTGCCTGCTGTCGGTGATCCTGGGCGTGGTGGCGGGCTGGGTTGCCGCACGGCGACTGGTCGGCGTGCCACCTCTGACGCTGCTGGGACGCTGATGCCCATCCGCCTCGCGATGCTGGCGCTGTTCCGTCACCCTGCCCGCACGCTGCTGGCGCTGCTCGGCATCGCGGTGTCGGCGGCGCTGCTGCTGGACATGGTGATGCTGGCCTCCGGCATGCGCGAGAACTTCCGGGGATTCCTGATGCTGCGCGGCTATCAGCTGCGCGTGGCCCCCAAAGGCACGCTGCCGTTCGACAGCGACGCCACCATCGACAGTGCGGCCACGCTGGTGGCCGCGATCTCGCGGCTGCAGGGTGTCACCGCCGTGAGCCCGGTGCTCGGTGCGCAGGTGCAGGCGACCACCGCCGGCGATTCCACCGTCACGGCATTCACGCTCGGCATCTACCCTGACGTGCAGGGCGACTACGAGATGGTGCGTGGTGACGACGTCACCGACAGCACCAGCGTGGTGGCCAACGAGCGCTGGCTCGCCGTGACGAAGCATGCGCTCGGAGACACGGTGACGCTGGCCGTCGGTTTCGACCCACAACTCCGCACCGTCACCGGCGAGCGACGCTTCGTCGTGCGCGGCGTGGCGCGCTTTCACTACATCGCGGCCACGCAGCCGACGCTCGGCATGCTGCTTCCGGTGCTGCAACAGCTGGGAGGCAGCGAGCGCCGCGACCGCGCCTCGCTGATCATGGTGAAGGCCGCCGATGACGCCGACGCGGAAGCCGTGCGCACGCGCATCGCCGGGATCAGCACGCGCATCTCGGCGATCTCGCTCGAAGGCGCCACCGAGGCGGTCGAGCAGCGGCTGGGCTATTTCAAGCAGCTCGCGCTGGTCCTTGGCAGCATTTCACTCGGTGTCGGTGTGCTGCTGGTCACCACGCTGATCACGATCGGCGTGAACGAACGCGCCGGCGAGATCGCGGTGCTGCGTGCCATCGGCGTGGCCAAGGGCAGCATCGTGGGACAGGTGGTGATGGAAGGCATCGTGCTCACCGGTGTGGGCGCGCTGTCGGGGATCGGGATCGGGCTGGTCACCGCACAGTGGCTCGAGAAGATCCTCAGTGATTTCCCCGGGCTGCCGACCACCTTCCGCTTCTTCGTCTTCCAGCCGCGAGATGCCGGTGTCGCACTGGCGATGCTGGCCGCGGCCGGCATGCTGGCAGGCATCTATCCTGCCTGGCGCGCGGCCTCGTTGCCGATCGCCGGAACCCTGCGCCGTGAGGCCGTGGCATGAACGCGATCGTCGAGGCACGCGGGCTGGCGCGCGACTACAGCATGGGAAGCGGCGCGGTGCACGCACTGCGCGGGGTGTCGTTCGACGTGCAGCCGGGAGAGTTCGTGGCGATCGTCGGTCCATCGGGGTGCGGCAAGAGCACGCTGCTCAACCTCCTCGGCGCCGTCGATACAGCCGATGCCGGCTCACTCACGATCGCCGGCGAGCGCATCGATCGATTGAGCGATCGCGACGCCACGGCATTTCGACTGCGCCGTATCGGATTCGTCTTCCAGCGCTTCTACCTGATGCCCGCACTGAGCGCGGCCGAGAATGTGGAGCTGCCGATGGCGGAGGCGCGCATTGCGCGCGACGAGCGGCGCGCGCGCGTGCAGGAGCTGCTCGGCTATGTCGGCCTGGCGGCGCGTTCTGGGCACCGGCCGTCACAGCTCAGCGGCGGTGAGCAGCAGCGTGTGGCGATCGCGCGCGCGCTGGCGAATCGCCCCGCACTGCTGCTGGCCGACGAACCCACCGGCGAGCTGGATGCGGCGACGGGGCTGGAGATGATCGACCTGTTCCGTCGCCTGAATGCCGACGGCACCACCATCGTGGTGGTGACGCACGATGCCCAGATGGCAGCGGCGGCCGGTCGGCGCATCCAGATGCGCGATGGGGCGATCGTGCACGGGGACGACGCGTGATCTGGCAGCTGGCGCTGCGCAATCTCGGCTTTCGCAAGCTGCGCACGCTGTTCCTCCTCGCCGGCTACGGGCTGGGCGTGGCGGTGATGATCGTGCTGCTGTCGGTCGGCGACGCGATGATCGCGCAGGCCAGTGACGAGAAGCTCGTCGGCGGCGGCGACGTCACGGTGCTGCCGGAAGGGCTCGACGTCGAGGTGATGAAGACCGGTGGCGTGGGCGGCATGTTCTTCTCCATCGCCAACGCCCGATTCCTGTACCAGCAGCTGCTGGCATCGCCGCGTCACGTGCGCGAGGTGCGCGCCGTGGCGCCGCAGGTGGAGTCGAAGCTGTTGTACGTCACGCTGAAGAACGGTCGCGAGGTGACGGTGCGCGCGTCGGGCGAGATCCCAGACGCCGGCACAGCGGTCGGCGCACCGGCGTTGCTCACGGGAGGGCAGTGGATCAGCGACGATGGTGATCGCCGCTGGACGTCGCCCACGCCCGAGCAACTGCGCCACGATGCCGATCATTTCCACCTGCCGCCGGCCGACGTGGCGGCACTGGAGAGCTGGGGTGAATGGCACTACTTCAATGTGCTCTCGGCCGACGCCAACCGCTGGTTCTTCATCACCTACATCGTGGCCGGTGCAGTGCCGGATGGGCGTTGGGCCGGCCAACTGCTCGTCACCGCGCACCAGACCGGACGACCGGCCCAGCGTTTCTCGCTGACGGTGCCGAAGCGGGACGTGCGTTTCAGCACGCGTGATGCGAACCTCGACTTCGGTGCGGTCGGGCGCGTGACCGTGCAACCCGACGGCAACTACGCCATTCGCGGCGTCGCACGGGCCGAGGATGGCAGCGGGGCGCAGCTCACGCTCGACCTGCTGGTGACGCCGGCACCGCGAGCGTACTTCCCCGGCGCCACGCTGCTCGAAGGGGAAGCACCGTCTGGATATGCGGTGCTGGGCCTGCGTGCCGCGGCCGATGGCACCATCTGCATCGCGGCGCGCTGCGAACGCTTCGATGCCGCGCAGGCGTACCACGATCACAACTGGGGCACGTGGCAGGGTGTGACGTGGGATTGGGGTGCGGCACGCGCCGGCAACTACACGATCCTGTACGGTCGCGTGCGCGCCCCCGAATCGGCACGCGCCGGTGGCGACCCACCGCTGTTCGTCTACCTCGTGGACTCGTTGGGCTTTCGCGCCGTCTTCCGGCCGAAGCAGATCGTGTACGAGGACACGCGCGTGGTGTCGGGGCCAGGTCGTGGTCCGCTGACGGCACGCCTGTTCGATGTCCGCGGCGCCGACACCCTGGACCTGCGGCTGCAGATCGACGATGCGGTGGCTTCGGACACGCGCGTGGGCCTGGCCGATCGCGGGGAAGGGGCCTACGCGCGCCGACTGACCACGCCCTGGTTCCTGCAGATGAAAGGCCGGGCTCGCCTGGCTGGACGAGCCGGCGGCGCCGTCCTCGCTGGCGACGGGATCGGATTCTTCGAAACATATCGATAGTGGCGCTTTGGTGGTATGATGAAGGCGTTCGGGATCATCCCGCCCCATGGAGTTTTCGAGGCGGGCAGTGACGCCCCTTGGCCTCTCTTCCCCCGCCTGCGACCTTTGCACCATGGCAGCCACGATCCGGCTCGGCACACAGGGCTGGAATTACGACGCATGGGTCGGCGCGTTCTATCCGTCCGGTACGAAAGCGCCCGAGTACCTCGGCGTCTATTCCCGCGCATTCTCGACGGTTGAGATCGACTCGACGTTCTACGCGATCCCGTCGGTGCGCAGTGTCCGTTCCTGGGCCAACAAGACCCCCGACGGCTTCAAGTTCGCGCTCAAGCTTCCGCAGGAGATCACCCACGACAACCGCCTGCGCGAGTCGGTGGACCTCACCAGCCTGTTCCTCGATCGCGCCCGCGAACTCGAGGACAAGCTGGGCATCGTCCTGATCCAGCTCGGCCCCGACTTCGCCCCGTCCGAGCTCCCGGCCCTCGCTGCCTTCCTGCCGACGCTGCCCACCAAGGAGATCGCCTTCGCGATCGAGTTCCGGCAGCGCGGCTGGATCAACGAGGGCGTCCTGGCACTCCTGCGCGAGTACAACGTGGCGCTCACGCTCACCGACGCCCGCTGGATCCCGCGGAAGCAGATGCTTGCCCTCGCCGAGACACCGACGTCGCCCACCGCCTACCTGCGGTGGATGGGTCCGAACCGTGACTTCACCGACTACAGCCACATCCAGGTGGACCGCACCCGCGAGCTGAATGCGTGGGCCACAGCCATCCGCGGCCTGCAGACACGCGTGAAGACCATTTACGGCTTCGTGAACAATCATTTCTCCGGCCACAGCCCGGAGAGCGTGCGTCAGCTGCAGCGCCTGCTCGGCCAGGTGCCGGTCACGCCCGACATGCTCGGCGAACAGATCTCGCTGTTCTAGCGCCGGACTGCAGCCGATGCACATCGAACCCGCCATCGCCCGCGGCGTCCGCGCGCGCGTGATCGTCTTCGTGCTGATCGCCGTCAGCCTGGCCGCGTTGTTCGTGCGACTCGGCTTCTGGCAGCTCGATCGGCTGGCGTGGCGACGGGCACTGAATGCCGAGGTGGCCGCACACATCGCGGCGCCTCCGGTGCCGGTGGAGTCACTGCCGCGTGACAGCGCTGCGCTGCGCTACCGCCGCGTGCGGCTGCGCGGCGTGTACGACTACGCCAACCAGGTGGTGATCACGCAGCGTATTCGTGGTGGCTCGCCGGGTGTGAACCTGCTCACACCGTTACGCGTCAAGGGCCGAGACAGCGCCTACCTGATCAATCGCGGCTGGGTCTATTCCCCCGATGGTCGACAAGTGGATGCGGCCAAGTGGCGCGAGCCCGATAGCGCCGACGTGCTCGCGTTCGCGCTGCCGGCCTACAGCGCCGACTCCGCTGCCGCCGGCCGCACCAGCCCGAAGGTCATGCGCACGCTGGACTTCGACGCCGTCCAGCAGGGGATGCCCTATCCCGTGGCGCGCGTGCAGCTGATACAGCTCGGCGACACGGCGCCGAAGGGCGATGTCCCGCCACGCCTCGTCCCGCCGCCGCCCTCCGAGGGGGCACACAAGAGTTACGCCGTGCAGTGGTTCAGCTTCGCGACGATCGCCCTGATCGGCGCTGCGTTGTTCGCGTGGAACGACCGCCGTCGCCACCTGCCCCGCGTGGACAACACCTGACGCGCGGGCTGCGGACCGGTGCTCAGCCCGCCGACGGCTTGCGCTGCAGCACCACCATCGCGGCCGCGATCATCGCACCGCCGATCCACGTGCGCGGCCCCACCGGCTGGCCCAGCACCAGCCCCGCCAAAAGCGCCGTCCAGAAGGGCTCCACCGTGCTCACGATCGACGTGCGCACCGGGCCCAGGGATGCCAGGCCGGCCAGGAACGTGGTGAATGCGATGGTGGTCGCGATCAGCGCCAGCGCACCCGAGTTGATCAGCAGCGATGCGGTGGGCGGATACAGCGACGTGCGTGTCGCCACCGCTGCCACCGTGAAGCAGATGGCCGCGCCGAGCGCGATCCACGTCATCGCTGCCGCCGGCTTCAGGCCAGACTGAATCTTGCCCAGCCACGGAATCAGCAGCGCATAGACCAGCGCTGCCGACAGCGCCAGCGCGATGCCGCGCGGATCGAGTTGCGTGGCCAGCGGGTTGCCGACGATCGTCACGATCCCGGCCAGTGACAGCACCAGCGCCGCGATCTTGTTCGCATCCACCGGTTCGGTGCGTCGCACGATCGCCAGCACCGCCACCCAGGTGGGATAGGTGTAGAACAGGAACGCCACGCTGGCCGCCGGGATGTACGTCAGCGATGCCACCGACAGGCCTGCGATCGCCGTCTGCGCCGCACCACCGATCAGCAGCAGCGGCCACTTTCGCGAGCCGACGCCGAGCACCGGTGCCGGCCCCCCGGCTGCGACGCCGAGCATCACGGTGCCGAACAGGTAGCGATACGCCAGCAGTGCGAGGAGCGTGGCTCCAGCGTCGAACGCGCGCTTGCTGAAGATCAGCGTGGTGCCGAAGCAGGCGGCGCTGATCAGCACCAGCATCGTGCCGCGCAGCGGATGGGCCGGCGTGTCGGCAGGCACCGCAGCCGGTGTGGTCACGGAGGCGAGGTCAGAGGTACGTGCCGCGCAACAGCAGCAGCGCGAGCGTGAAGTAGATCACGAGTCCCGTCACGTCCACCAGCGTCGCCACCAGTGGCGCCGAGGCGCTGGCCGGGTCGAGTCCCACGCGCTTGAGCGCAAAGGGCAGCATCGCGCCCACCAGCGTGCCGAACGTCACCACGCCGATGAGCGACAGTGCCACCGTCAGCGCCAAAGCCGTGTGCCCGGTGCCGTACTGCGTCCAGCCCAGGGCCTGCCAGAGTTCGATGCGCGCGAAACCCAGTCCGCCCAGAATTGCGCCCAGCAACAACCCGCTCGGCAGCTCGCGCATCGCCACCCGCCACCAGTCGCGCAGGCGCACTTCGCGCAGGGCCAGTGCGCGGATCAGCAGCGACGTGGCCTGCGAGCCCGAGTTGCCGCCCGAACTGATGATCAGCGGCACGAACAACGCCAGCACCGCCGCGCGCTGGATCTCGCCTTCGAACCGACCCATCGCCACCGCCGTCAGCATCTCACCGATGAACAGGATGGTCAGCCAGCCGGCGCGCTTGCGCAGCAGCGTAAAGAAGCCGGAGTCGATGTACGGATCATCCAGCGCCTCCATGCCGCCCAGCTTCTGCACGTCCTCGGTGGCGTCTTCCTGCACGATGTCGATGACGTCGTCCACCGTCACCACACCCACCAGCCGCATCTCCTCGTCCACCACCGGCACCGCCACCAGGTCGTACTTCGAGGTGCGCTCGACGATTTCCTCGCGACCGGCGTGCACCGTGACCGTCACCACCTCCTCCCACGCGATGTCCGACACCACCGCACCGTCCGGCGCGGCGAGCAGTTCGCGCAGCGACATCACGCCGTTCACGCGGCCGGCATCGTCGGTGCTGTAGATCGTGTACATCGCCTCCTTGCGGCCGATGCGCGCGATGGCACGCACGCTGGCCAGCGCATCCTCCACCCGCTGCGACCCCGGTACCGAGACGAACTCGGTGGTCATCAGGCGGCCGGCGGTGTCGGCTTCGTAGGCCAGCAGCTGCTCGGTCTCGCGCTGCTGTTCCGGCGGCAGCGCGGAGAGAATCTCGTCCGCGACGTCCTCTTCGAGTTCGTCGAGGACCTCGGCGCGGTCGTCCGGTGTCATCTCGGTGACGAGCTGCGCCGCTTGGCGCGTCGTCATCGTCTCCAGCACGTCGCTGCGGAGTTCCTCGTCGAGATACTCCAGCACGTCGGCGGCGCGCTCGGCACCGAGCGCGTTCAGCAGCGCCACCACGCGATCGCGCGGGATCGCTTCCGCCACATCCGCCAGGTCGGCCGGATGCATTTCCTCCGTCTCGGCCGCCACCGCTTCCGGCGCCTCGTCGAGCAGCGCGAGAATGTCCGGTGCCAGCAACGAGGCGATCGGCAGATCGTCGTCGCGTCGCTTCTTTGCCATCATGTGCCGGTCATTCGGGCGGTTGCTCGGCCGCACCGGGCGAGTCAACCGACGTCATGGAAGAGGAGACGACCGTCCGGTCGCCGGGAAAGCTGCGTCCTGCGCCTGCGGCCCGGGTACGCAGGGCCAAGTTAGGCCGCTCGGCTGGGCGGGGTAACCCCACGCGCGAGGGCCGCCGTCACGGTTCGCCCACGATCGGCAGCCGGCGTTCGGCACGCACGGCCGCCACGCTGTAGCCGGCCACCGCGATCGCCTCGCGCAAGCGTGGTTCAGTGGCATCGCCATCGTGCTCCAGCTCCACCCGCCCCATCGACACGTCGCACCACCGGATGCCGGGCACCATCGCCATGGCCGTCTGCACCGCGCGCACGCAATGCACCGCCCGCATCCCCGCCACCTCCACGATCGTCCGCATGCAGCAAAGGTACTGCTACCTTTGACGATGCCTCACACCGTTGCCTTCCTGGGACTTGGCGCCATCGGCGCACCGATGGCCGCGCACCTCGCGCGCGCCGGCCATGCCGTGACCATCTGGAATCGCACCGCCGCACGTGCCAGTGGCAGTGCCGCCGCTGCCGGCGGCGCGCGCGTTGCCACCAGCGCGGCCGATGCCGTGCGCGACGTCGAGGTGGTGATCACCTGTCTGCCCGAGTCGTCCGACGTCGCCGATCTCCTGGCGGCCGACGATGGCGCGCTGCTCAAGGCACTGCGCCCCGGCATGCTGTTCGTGGATTGCACCTCGGGTGACCCCGACACGAGTCGTCGCATCGCCGCCGACCTGGCGGAGCGCGGCATCGGTTTCATCGACGCGCCCGTCAGCGGCGGCGTGGCCGGTGCGGAGGCGGCGACGTTGACGGTGATGGTCGGCGGTGCCGCCGAGTCGCTGGAGCGCGCGCGGCCGGTGCTGGAGAGCTTCGCCGGGAAAATCGTGCACTGCGGTGATCTGGGTGCCGGACACGCGCTGAAGGCGGTCAACAATGCGCTGCTGGCGCTGCACATCTGGTCCACCGCCGAAGGCCTGGTGGCCGCGATGAAGGCCGGCGTGAAGCCGCAGGTGGCACTGGATGTCATCAACGCCTCGTCGGGGCGCTCCAACGCCTCGATGAACCTCTTTCCGGATCGTGTGCTGACCGGCGCCTTCCCGCGCACCTTCCGCCTGGCGCTGCTGGACAAGGACGCCGGCATCGCGGCCGCGCTGGCGCGATCGCAGAAGAGTCCTTCGCCCACGCTGCAGTTGGCGGCGGACCTGATGCGCCTCGCGCACCTCGAACTGGGCGACGAAGTGGATCACGTTGAGGCGGTGCGGCTGGTGGAACGATGGGCCGGGGTCGAGCTCCGCTCGTGATGTCGCCTCGCGCGGCTCGCCGCCGCTGGCTGCCGCTCCTGCTGCTGCCGGTGCTGGCCTGCACGCCCACTGCCCGCAGCACGGCGCGGCCGGCGGCTGAGTTCCTCGTCGTGTCCGATGACTCGACGGCGTGGGTGCGCACGTCGGCCGACACCGTGATCGTGAAGCGGGCCCCGATGCTGCTGGCGACGCTCGGTGGACGCCTGGTGGAGATCTACGTGGCCGAGGATCCGATCGCGTTTGCCGAGGCGACGTTCCTGGTGACGCGCGTCTTCCGGCGCGACCTCGTTTCCGGCGACAGCAGCGAGGTGTTCGCCGACTCCACCGTGTTGCGTGATGCGCTCGCGTACATCCGCGCCCATCCCACCGACGAACGGCTGGAGGAGGACGAACCGCCCGCACCGGGTGCCCGCTCGCTCGAAGCGAGCATCACGCCGATGGAGGTCGTAGGCGGCACCCTCGGCCTCGAGGTGCACGTCGATCGCACCGTCGGCGAATTGGGCACACACGACACCTATCGCGCCACGGTGGACCTGACGACGGGGGCGAGGCTGCGCCTGGCTGACCTCGTGACGCCGGCCAGCGCCGCCACCACCGTGCAGCTGGCGCGACAGAACCTGACCGCCGCCGTGGTGCTGGCGGGGCGGCGCGATGGCCCGGTCGGCAAGGCCGCCAGTCGCGCGCTGGCGGCGCTGACCTTCGACTCGCTCAGCTTCACCCTCACGCGCGCCGGCGATTCCCTGGCGGCGCAGTTCCTCGCGCACGACGAGCAGGTGATCGACGAGACGCGCGACTCGCATCGCTTCTCGCTCGAACCGGTGGCCATGCCGGCGCCAGCCTGGTGGAGCGCCGCCAGGTCCACCCTGCCGCGGCTGCTGTCGGACTCCAGCTCGCGCGTGGAACTCGGCACCCTGTCGCTCGATGTCGCCTACGACAGCGAGGAAGTGGCGCTGATCGCGGCACGGACCACCGCCGGTCCGCGCGCGGTCACGCGCATGCGCGGACCGGTACGTCGCGTGATCAGCATTGGCGATTCCGTGATCCAACCCACAGGGTTGTGGCGAGGCGCGCTGGAGCGCGCTTTCTCGGAGTCCGGCTATTATTCGGATCAGGTTCGCGCAGCGTCGCTGCGCAGCCGCGCGCGCCCCACCGCAGCCAGGCAGGCGGCACTATGACGATCGGCGGAGATTCGAGCCCCGGAGCACGCCCGCTTCCGGTGACGTTCGGCCCGCGGGGTGACACCGCGCCGATGACGAGGGAGCTGGCCACGCAGATGCTGCCGCTGGTGCGCCGCATCGTGGCCGACCTGCGGGTGGCCTGGGAGGCGTGGCGCGCCGCCGTGACCCGCTACGACACCGTCCTGGCCGCGCTGGATGCCGACATGGATTCGCATCTCGCGCGCAATGCCCATCGCGACGTGAAGGCGCACGCCGCCGAAGTGGACGCACTGCGACAGGAACTGGTGCCGCTGGGGGCAACCTGCCGGTCCCCACGCTCGGGCCGGGTGGAGTGGTTTGCCTTCGTGGATGGCATCCCGGCGCGCCTGCTCTGGCAGCCGGGCGAGGAGGCCGTGACGCGCTGGGAAGGGCGCGAAAGCGGTGTGGTCCTCGATGTCGACGAAGGTGAAGAGGACGACCCGTCCCGCCCCTGAGCCGTCGCTGTGCCGCCGTCCTCAGGCCGGCGTGGTGAGCTCCGCCTCGTAGGGCACCTCGATTTCGAGCCCGTCGCGTGCGGCGACGGTGTTCGCGAACACCGATTGCGCTTGCGTTACCAAGTCGCCCGGGTCGCGCGAATAGCGCGCTGAGAAGTGTGTCAGGAGCAGGCGACGCACACCCGCGTCGCGCGCCACCTGCGCCGCCTCGCGTGCCGTGCTGTGCCCCGTCTCGACCGCCCGTTCGGCCTCGTCGTCGCCAAAGGTGGCTTCATGCACCAAAATGTCCGCCTGCGCCGCCATGGCCTGGAGTGCGTCGGTGGGACGGGTGTCGCCGGAGATCACCACCCGTCGTCCGGCTCGCGGTTCTCCCACGAGCATCGTGGCATCCACCCGCCGTCCATCAGGCAGCTCGATGGTCTCGCCGCGATGCAGCCGACCCCACAACGGACCTTCGGGTACGCCGATGCTGCGGGCGATTTCAGGATTGAATCGACCTAAGCGGATTTTTTCGACGAGCGCGTATCCGAGTGCGGTGGCACCGCGATGATCGGCCGCTATCGCGTGGATGACGTAGTCCTTTCGGTCGATACACGATCCTGCTTCCAGCTCGGCAATTTCTACCGGGAATGTGAGGCGCTCACCCCCGAACGCGATGCACGCCCGCAACGCCTTGTGGGCCCCGGCGGGACCGAACAAGCGGAGTGGTTCGGTCCGACCCTGCAATGCCATCGTCCTGGTGAGGCCAATCAGCCCCACCAGGTGGTCGATGTGGTAGTGCGTGAAGAAGATGTCGGCCATCGAGAAGCCGACGCCGTAGCGCATGATCTGGCGCTGGGTGCCCTCACCACAGTCGAACAGCAGCGTCTCGCCCTCGCGCACCAACGCCACGGAAGTGACGTTCCGCTCGACAGTTGGGCGAGCGGCGGAGGTGCCAAGGAAACGGAGCGCGAGCGACATGGGGCGTATTATAGCCGCACCGGGTTGCCGAGCTCTGCCGTAACAAAATTGGACAGCCGAACCCGGCGGCTGCCAGTTCGGTCAGGGGCGCCGTCTGATATGTCGAGGCAAGCTCGGCCAGCGGCCCGCAACCTGCATAAGCTCAGCTCCGTACAACCTGCGCAGATGTCGGGGTCGGCGTCTGGCAGTAGCGCTCAGGGCGTTCGGAGACGGTGTTACAGCCATCGTCGCCGGGGGCAGCAAGGTTGGTCAACCGGTACCTCGCATCGCAGCAACGCCCCGACTGGAAGCGGAGGGGGCCTGCCAAAGATGCGTGGTGTGCCGGCTCCGACCGGACACCCGGGGTGGAACCTTTCACGGGGCAGGAGGACGCTGCATGGCAGAGACGATGGACCGCGGCTCGGCGCCTATGGGCGACGAAAAGCCGCGAAAGAGCACGCGCGGGTTTGCCAGTATGGATCCTGAGCGGCAGAAGGAGATCGCCTCCAAGGGCGGTCGCGCTGCACACGCCAAGGGTACCGCACACGAGTGGTCCCGCGACGAGGCACGCAACGCGGGCAAGAAGGGTGGCGAAATCGTCAGTCGCGATCGCGCTCACATGGCCTCGATCGGCCGTGAAGGCGGCGGTGCACGCAGCCGCAACCGTCGCGGAAACACCGACGAGACGCGTCGCTAGTTCGCTGGCATGATCCTCGGCCAGCCTGACGCGCCCAGCACGGCGCCCCGGTGCCACCGATGATCATTTGCACGACAAACGCAAAGGGTGCTCCGACTCGGTGACGGAGCGCCCTTTGTCATTCCCGTCATCTGGTCAGGAGTGCGCCCACGTCACCGATGCCGACCGTCAGCGCGTCCAGACCCGCTCATACGTCCGCGCATCGAACTTCTTGTACGCCAGGTCGATGGACATGTAGCGAATGGTTCCCAATACCGGTCGCCGAGTCCAGGGGCGGTCGAATTTCCCCAGACACCACTGGATGCCGCCGTAGCTGCTCGGGTCGCGGCCATCGAGCCCGTACTTGTTGTTGAGCAGGATCATGATCCGCAGCGCCTCGGCGTAGCTGGCGCTCCAGAGCACGATGTACTTGCCCCAGTACATGCGCATCACATTGTGGATCGACCCGGTTGTCCGCAGCTCACGCTGGGCGGCGTTCCACAGCGGGTGATGGGTCGCGGCCGCCTCGAAGGCTGCCAGATCGTAGACGTGATCGCGCGCATCGCCCGCGTGACGCGCCATGTTCTCACGGACCCAGTTGGGCAGGCCGTCCAGCGTGGCGAACGCCGGATTCCGCACACAGAAGTTGAGGGCCAGTTCGCGCCAGGTGATCAGTTCATCGAAGAACTTCTCCACTTCCGTGGCCGCCCCGCGTTCGCGCACCGTACGCGCCACTTCCGCGGCGCTGATCTGCCCGAAGTGCAGGTACGGTGACAGTCGGCTCGAGCCGTCTTCGTCGGCCGGGTCGTTCCGCCGCTCCGCATACTCCTGGAGCGGACCGCTGCAGAATCGCTCCAGTCGCGCCCGCGCTGCCGTCAGTCCCGGCGGTGTGCCCTCCACCACGCCGACGCCATGATCGATCTCGCAGCGGGCGATGGCGGCGCGCACATCCAACGTGGCCAGGTCCAGCGCGTCCACTGCGAGGGAGGCGAGGAGACTGGCCGACACGGCCCTGCGCGGAGGTTGATCGCGCACCGGCTCCAAGGCGAGGTCGCGCAGCTTGGCCAGCTTCGGGCGGATGGTGCGGGCCGCGAACTCCTCCTTCTGGAAGGCTGCCGCCGGCACGATGGCGTGTGATTCCACCGCCAGCAGCTTGCAGGGCAGTCGCGCCGCCACCCGCCGGGTGCGCTCGGCCACCCCGGCGGTGGGATAATCGTCGGTCACGACCAGCGACGCGCGCTGTGCCAGGCGATCAACGACCCGGTTGTCACCGGCGACGCGTTCGCGCAGGTGGAAGAGGTACGTGTAGCCGAGCGTGTTGGCGTGGGCTGCCAGTTCCACCGCGTTGCCGACGATCATCGCGTGGGTGCGGTCGTTGGCGTGTTCGTAGTGCGGATTCAGCCCTTGGTAGATGATCAGTGGCTTGCCGATCCGGTCGGCCTCCAGCGTCGCCTGGCGGAGCGCCCAGTTCTCCTCGAGTCGCTGCGTGCTCTGCATCCAGTACAGCACATACTCGCCCTCGGGCTGGAGACGCACCTCGTTGGCGGTCGCGGTGCGGAGGGAGAGCTGGTCGCGGACGAATTGGGAGTCGAGGGAATGCATGCCGGTGTGGGAGATGGAACAACCGAGGGCGCCGGGGTACAGATGTTCGAGCTGCAGACATGGTTCCACTGCCAGCCGCGGGGTGGTTGACCGGGGAGGGCTGGGTGAGTAGGTTCAACTGACTGTGCGAGGCGCCGCTACACTCGTGTGTTCACGGTGCCTACAGAGTCGGGGCTGTAGCTCAGTTGGTAGAGCGCTGCAATCGCACTGCAGAGGTCAGGGGTTCGATTCCCCTCAGCTCCATGGTGTGGTTCGCAGAGTCTTGCCCGCCGCTGCTCGGTAGGACGGAGAGTTCCAATGACAGCGTGCGTGGCCCATCTGATGGGGCGGTGAGTCCAATGGACTCCCGCCCCTTTCTGTTTTGCGTCACGGCGCGTCGGGAGCCGGTGCCAGCAGCCCGCCATGGCGCAGGCCGCGCAGGTCGTCCCGCATGCCGAGAAACAGGTCGGCGTTGAACCGGTTCTCGTCGCGTTCCGCCGGACCCTCGAATTCGCTGAACGCTGAGCCGCTCAATCCACCCAGAAACCGCGTCACCGCCGATTCCTGCACCGCTACGCGGAAGTCGCGCGTGATGTAGGTCTGGCCGCCGGCGCCGCTGCGGAAGCTGACCTTGCCCACGATGCCACCCTGCTCGAACGGGCGACGCAGCGGCGAGCGCAGCATCGCCGCGGCTCCGAGCGGCAGCTGCCAGTCGGGTGCCTTGTCGAAGCGCATCGCCCAGCCATGCTCCGCCGCCCCGCGCAGGAAGCTGACGTTGCCCTGCATGCCCTTGAAGCCGATGGTGAAGATGGAATACCGGGTGCTGGCGTCCATCGTCATGCGCAACGTGTCTGGCATCGCGCGTGCGGCGCCGTCGAGTGGCACCAGGCCACCGTCGAGCACACGCAACCGAACCGTCATCACGCGGTCCTTGTTGCGGATCTCCATCCAGCGCGCGTTGCGTCCATCACGCAACACGATGTGCCACGCGGCGCGACCGAAATACTTGGCGACGAACTGACCGTAGAGCGGGAATTCCGCGCGCAGCCAGTCGGGGTGCAGCGTGGTGACTATGGTGACCGCGGTGGTGCCATCGGTGAGTCGCTGGGCGTGCAAGGTGTCCAGCGAGAACATGCGACCGAGTGCCGCGGTGGTACGGGGAAGTGTGCTGCGAAGGTCGGCGCGGAGGTCCGCATCGGTGCGTCCTTCGGCGCTGCCGAGCAGCGCGCGGAAGCCGTTGCGCCAGTCGGTGGGTGACAACGGTCCGACGGCGAAATCCACCGCCGTGCGCCATTCGTACTCGCCGTCGTTGGCGAGTTTGGTGAGCTGTGTGAGGTGCCTCGCGTCGGCGAGTCGGTCGGGATACGGTGCATCCACGCGCGGCGTGAAGCGGTAGCGTCCATCGCCGGAGACGCCCTCGGCCATCAGGAGCCGGTTTCGCGCGTCGGGGCGTGAGGTCCAGGCGGTGGTGTCGTCGAACACGCCGGATGGTGCCAGCGCGCGCTTGCCGAGTTTGGCGCGCGCGGCGGCGTAGAAGGGCGCGCGCTCGACGATCAGGTAGCGGCGGTAGAGGGCGTCGGAGAACGAGACGCCGTTGGCTTGCGCGCGGGCTGGTGTGGAGCCGAGGGCGTCCCATCCGGGACGGCAGGCGCAGAGGAGCAGCGCGCCGAGGCCGAAGTTGGCGGCGCGTCGTATGGAACGGAGCATGAGGGTCACTGCGTGAAGCTAGCCGTGCCGGCGGTGCCTCCCACTCGGCCGTGGCGAAATGTCAGCGAAGCTGTGTATCCCCTTGAAGGGCTGGGGGGGCAAGCCTAGTTTGATGGTATCCGGCGGCCGCGAGGCCGGCGGGTTGCGATGCCCCTTGGTGTAACTGGCAACATGTCTGATTCTGGATCAGAAGAGTCCTGGTTCGAGCCCAGGAGGGGCAATACGGAAACCCCGGCGGTGCCTGCACTGAGGCGCCGCCGGGGTTTGTGTTTGTGGCTGCGGTCAGAACGGGACAGCACCCGCGTCACCGCGGTCACAACGCGAGACACGCCCCGCGCTCTGCCACGCTGTCTGCCACAGCCGAGGGCGGCTCGTACGGTCTCGTCGGCTCGGTTCACCGACATCGGTACCGTGTCGGCCATCGCCAGAAGATGCGCCGGCGTCCAGCGGCTGTCGCGGTGCGAATGCATGCCCAGCGAGAAAGAGCGCCGCGACCCTTGCGTCGGGTCCTGCCAGCTCTGCGTACATGGTGCGCTCACGGAGGGCCCGAGAGCGACTCCGGCGCCGGGGAGTGCGTCAGTCGGCCGACTCAGATCGCCTGAAGAATGCCCCCTCTGCCATGGCGTGGCATCAACGCCCAACTGGTCGCCGCACCATACTGCGTCAAGAACAGTTTTTGACATGCAGAGTTCGCTTCGGATTCGCTGACAGCGGCGATCAGCAGTAAGCTGGGACACTTGGGGCTGGTCTTAAGTCGAATGTTCTTGCCACGTGTAAGTCGGCGTCCCTTACCAGCACTGCAGCGTGATCCGGAGCGCGGACACTTGATTCTCGGGTGATATGAATGACGCCGACCCGACCATCACACATTGTTGAGTTCATCGGCGCGGCACGAGTCGTGTTTGGCACGGTCGAATCGATCTTCGCCGAGCGTCCAAAGCATGCAATGCTCCTAAAGGCGCGACGCGGGTGTTCCCGCTCGTTGAAGGGCCGGAGCATGTCGGGCATCATCACCGGCGAGAAGGGAATCACACCAGCATGACAGTGCCCTCGCAACCTTCCTCTGGCCAATCCCTCGGCACTGAGAATGCCGCGCTGCGCGCGCGGCTGGTCGAGGCGGAGGCAATGCTCCAGGCCATCCGCAGCCGCGAGATGGCTGTGTCCGTGGCGGAGCGCAATGCCAAACCGAAGGTGGCGCTGGGCGGTCTCAATGCCGAGCCGCACCGCCTCCGCGACGAGATGCTCGCGCGAACCAGCGAAGCGATGATCGCGGTGGATACCGCGGGGCGCATCACCTTCTTCAATGCCGCCGCGGAGCGCCAATATGGCGTCCATGCGGACGATGTGCGCGGCCGTGACCTCGCCGCGGTTTTCACCCGGCACTGGCCGAGCCCCGAGGAGGAAGCCGCCGCGTGGACCGCGCTGCGCGGGCACGGCGAATGGCATGGCGAGTATCTCGAGCGCACGCCGCAGGGCCGCGAATTGCACGTCGAGTCCAGCATGTCTGTCCTGCGCGATTCGCATGGGGACATGATCGGGCATCTCAGCGTCGTCCGCGACATCACCGAGCGGCATCAAGCGGAGGTGGCGCTGCGTCGAAACGAAGCGCTGTTCTCCACGATCATCGAGCAGGCGCCTGGCGGCGTGTATGTGGTGGATGCGCAGTTTCGTGTGTCTGCGATGAACGCGGAGACGCGGCCGTACTTCGCCGCGGTGCAGCCGCTGATTGGGCACGATTTCGATGAAGCCCTGGAGATCGTGTGGGGACCGGAGATCGGGCCGCAGATCGCGACCAGATTCCGGCACACGCTGGCGACGGGCGAGCGCTACGTCTCACCGCGCTTCTCGGAGCAGCGTCACGACATCGGCGTGCAGCAAGCGTTCCAATGGGAGACGCAGCGCATCACCCTGTCTGACGGACAGCCCGGGGTGGTGTGCTATTTCCAGGAGATCACCGCGCGGGAGCGCGCCGAGGCGGCGCTGCGCGAGAGCGAGGCTCGCCTCAGCGGAATTCTGCGCCACTCACCGGCGGGCATCGTCGAAACCGACGCCCACGGCGCCATGACGCTGGTCAACCCGTGCTGGTGTGAGATGTTGGGCCACGCCGAGGCAGAACTCCTGGGCCGGGCCCTCCTCGATTTCACGCACCCCGCGTGCGTCGACGCGACCGCGACGGCCTTCCGCCGTCTGGCCTCCGGTGGACCGGATATCGTGATCGAGCTGGATTACTGCCGCAAAGACGGCTCGGTGCTTCACGCGCAGAGCCACGTCACCGCCGTCCGGTCTCTCGCCGGCGAGTTCCTCGGAATGATCGCGGTGGTGCTGGACGTCTCGGAACGCCTTCGCGCGGAAACGGAATTGCGCCGGCTTGCGGACAACCTGTCTGAGGTCGACCGCCGGAAGGACGTATTTCTGGCGACGCTCGCCCACGAACTGCGGAACCCGTTGGCCCCGATCCGCAACGGCCTGCAGATCATGAAGCTCGCGCAGGCCGACGCCGGGATCGCGGAACGGGCACGCGCCATGATGGAGCGTCAGGTTGAGCAGATGACTCGGCTGATCGACGATCTGATGGACGTGAGTCGCATCAATCAGGGCAAGATCCAGTTGCGCAAGACGAGGATGCCATTGACGGATGCCGTGCGGAGTGCTGTCGAGAGTAGTCGCGCGCTGATCGATAGTCAGGGCCACGAACTCGTCGTCGACGTGCCGCCCGAACCGATCTACGTCGATGGCGACGTGGTCAGGCTGTCGCAGGTGGTCGCCAACCTCCTCAACAATGCCGCCAAGTACACTGACCGGGGCGGATGCATCCGGCTTGCCGTCGAGCAGCATGGGAGCGACGCTGTGGTGAGCGTCGCCGATAGCGGAGAAGGCATCGCCGCCGACATGTTGGATCGGGTGTTCGACATGTTTGCGCAGATCGACGGCTCACTCGAGAAGTCGCACGGCGGACTCGGCCTCGGCCCCCACATCGTGAAGCGGCTGGTGGAGCTGCACGATGGCAGCATTTCCGCCGAAAGCGGTGGACGTGGGAGCGGGAGTCGCTTTACCATGCGCCTGCCAGCGCGACTGGCCCGTGGTGCGAACGGTTCCGCCGACCGCGAACGCGACCACGACCGCGGGCTGACGGCCGCGCCAGTGCGCCGCCGCATCCTCGTTGTTGACGACAATCACGACGTGGCGATCAGCCTCGCCGAGATGTTGCACATCATGGGAAACGACACCCAAACGGCCTTCGACGGGGAGCAGGCCTTCGTCATGGCCGAGGCATTCCGGCCGGACGTGGTCGTGATGGACATCGGCATGCCGAAAATGAACGGGTACGATACGTGTCGCCGCATCCGGGGTCAGCCGTGGGGACACAACATCGTCATCATCGCCCAGTCAGGGTGGGGGCAGGACGACCAACTGCGGATGTCGCAGGACGCTGGGTTCACGTCGCACCTGGTGAAGCCGGTCGATCCCGCTGCCCTGGAGACACTACTGGCCGGTTTGCCCTCGACGACTGTGTGACATTCGAGCAGGAAGGATTTGAACCTGCGACCTCCTGCTCGCGAACAGACAGGTGGCCCAGTGGAGCCGCTTGCGTCCACGGCACCGGTCAGGCTTGCCTCGCGACACTTTGCCGGATTCGGGCTGGAGCCGATGCCCAGTCACTCATTTCTTCCGTTCAGCCACATTCTGGATCAGAAGAGTCCAGGTTCGAGGCCTGGAGGGGCAATGGGTAAACCCCGGCGGTGCCTGAACGTGGGCGCCGCTGGGGTTTGCGTTTGTGGCGACCGTGAGAGCAACCACAAATCCGTATGACGGCAGTCATCAACAATCACGGATCCCACGGCAGTGCGTTCGGCGCGTGGCTCCGCCGCATCCGGAACCCGGCGCGCGCTGCCAACGGTGCGGTGAGGACTTCGCCACTCAACTGCGGCGCCGGCTCTGAGGGTCTGGGCGCCCCGTACCTGTAAGCACCGCTGTCGCCTTTGCTCGTGTCCGGAGCCTGACGCGGCGGAGCGGCGGGTCTCTCCGCCCGCTACCGCGCCGCCGTGCGCGAGTTCGTCTGCCGCAGTGCCGCTCGCAGCCCTTCGGCAAGCCTCACGGCGTTGTCGTTCGCCCAGAAGTGCATGAAGAACAGCCGCGGTTCATCGGCGAGCATGTGATTGTGCAGACTGGTCACCTCGATGTTGTTGGCACGAAGCGTCTTGATGACCGTATTCACCTCTGAGGCGAGCAGCACGAAGTCGCCGGTAATCGCCGCCTTGCCGCCGCCAGTCGGCTGGAAGTTCATGGCCGTACCCAGCCCCATCGACGCGGGAATCTCCACTCCAGCGTCGCGGATGACCTCCAGGCGCGGAACACTCACCTGGTACACGCCTTCGTTCACGCGACCCGAATACCCGAGCGCCTTGTTCACGGCTGCGGTATCGAGGTCGATGGATGGCGGCGCTGTCGTTAGCGTCGGCACTGCTGCTGGCGCCTTGGTGAGCGCGACGGCCGTGCGGATGGTGCGGGCAATCGCCACCGCGTCGCCCATCGCATGCACATGCACGTACACCACGCGAGGTGACTCGTGCACCAGGTGATGGTGCACGGCCGACTGCTGAATGCCACCAACCTGAAGGGCTGTGATCACCGGCGTCAGTTCATCCTCGGTCAGGACAAGGTCGCCCATCGCCATGACCGCGTCACCGATGCCCGTGCGGTGCATCGCGATCCATCCGCCGAGTGCGAATGCAGGCTTGATGACCACAGGTCCAGCGGCGCCGGCGACGGTCACCTGCAGGTCAGATCGCGGGAAGTTGTAGCGTTGCACCTCGCCGGGCTGCGCGACGCCAACGCGCCCCATGGCATCATCGGTGGCCGCCCACGGGGACGCTGGTGCCCCAGCCGCCGCCTGCGCATGGGCGACGTACGGCGTCGTCGTGAAGACACCGGCCAGCGCGTACGAAGAGACGAGTGCGCGTGTGAGATGGTGGATCTGCATACGTGACACCGGAGTCGGGGGATCGCAATTCTTTTCCGTGCGCCGGACCACCGACGCATCGGTCAATCTACGGCGACGGAGCGACGCGCATCCGACCGTCGGTGCCACACCTGCCTGTGTCGCGTCATGAAGCCGATGCTTCAGCCACGCATTCCTTCCGGTCAGCCAGATGCTGGATCAGATGAGTCCCGGTTCGAGCCGTGGAGGGGCAATAGGTAAAGGCTGGTGGCGCAAGTGCTCCGCGGCAACAGCCGTTCCGTAGTGTGACTTGAGGCGCCCCCACGCCTCAGCACCTTGTGTCTTCAACGATAGCCACGCCTTCAGCGCACGGAGCCCGCGCGCGACTTGCACGCCGAGGTCCGCGAAGTAGAGCGGATCAACCGCGATGCCGCGGTCGGTCGGCCACCGCACTGGCCCGCGCGCGTGCCGGCCACACGGTGGCCGCCACCATGCGCAACCCTGCGGCAGCGCCCGACCTCGCGCGCGCCGCGGGCTCCGAGCGTCTGGCCGTGTCGGTCTTCACCATGGACGTGGATCACGATGCCTCGGTGCAGCAGGCGGTGCGCCGCATCGAGGCCGAGTTGGGGGCGCTCGATGTGCTGGTCAACAATGCCGGCATCGAGCGCACGGGGTCGGTGGAAGAGATGCCTGTCTCGGCCTTCCGCGATGTGATGGAGACCAACTGCTTCGGCGCCATCCGCTGCATCCAGGCCGTGCTTCCGGGCATGCGCGCACGGCGCAGCGGTTGCATCGTCAACGTGACGTTGATCTCAGGCCGGCTCGCCTCGTCACCGATGGGCGCCTATGCGGCGTCGAAATTCGCACTGGAGGCGGTCTCCGAGTGTCTGGCGCAGGAGGTCAAGCCCTTCGGCATCCGCGTCTGCGTGGTCGAGCCCGGCATTATCGATACCGACATGGCACGCCACATCAGCGTGGCCGGCGATGCGTCGGTGTACCCCAACCAGCGGCGCATGGCCGCGATGTTCGTCGCCGCGCTGCAGCAGCCGGTGCCACCTGGCGTGGTGGCCGACAAGCTGGTCGAGATCGCCGACGGTGGCAGTTGGCAGTTCAGGCACACGGTGGGTCCCGACGCTGCGCCCTTCGTGCAGTGGCGCGCGTCGCTCAGCGACGAGGCCTGGATCGAGTGGGGTGCGCTGGACGACGACGCTTGGTACGCACGCGTACTGGCCGACTTCGGAATGGATGCGCGGCCGTCGGCTGGCTGATTGTCGATCTTTGCCGGCGCGCAGTCTGGCCGTGCGTTACTCGACACCTGCAGCGAGATGCTGACGCGCTGGCGCATTCAGCACGGCGTCGGTCTGTCGGCCCTCTCCGCCGCGGGGGCTGAGCGCCGCTCACGGCCGGACTGCGTGGCTGTGTTGGCGTCAGGCGGCGGCGGTCTTCCTTGCCAAACCACGACGCTCGGTCCGACCACCAGCGTGACGCCGATGCCCCGGTCACACACTTCTTCCGGGCAGCCACATTCTGGATCAGAAGAGTCCTGGTTCGAGCCCAGGAGGGGCAACTCCAACAGCACATCGAGCAGCGCCATCCGCGAGGGTGGCGCTTCTTGTTGCCGGTCAGCAGGTCGCACCCTTTGTCCGTCGGTGACCCACCGGCCATACTTGCCTGACCGCGGCGACGAGACGGTCGCGGGCGCTCCCGTTTCGCAACGCGCCGACACTGACGCACCATGCACTTCCTCAAGACTGGCACGCGCCTGGCTGACGATGCCCTCAATCGGGTGGCGTTGCACGTCCATAAGCGGCACCCCAATGCCGTGCCGATCTTCTGGAACCAGCGGTTCGACGTGATCACGAGTGACTGTCAACTCTGGGTCGTCGGGCATGGGAGCAACGACGGCTACATCACCCAGACGACCGCCGTTGACAGCCCACGGATCAGCGCGGCGAGCTTCGCGACGTTGCTGCAAGCGAAGGCGCTGCCGAAGGCGCACCAGATCCGCATCAAGCTCGCGCAGTGCTGGGGCGGCATCTACCTCGGCGATGGTTCCGCGAACGCCCAGGTTCACGCGCAGGATTGGAGCTTCGCCAAGCGGCTGGCGCAGATGCTGAACAAGGCGCCGTTCGAGTACAAGCGGGTGCAGGTCGGCGGGTTCGAGTCGGAAGCACACTGGATGTTGAAGCAGCGGAGCAAGTCGACCGGCATCAAGTCGTTCACGGCACCCTCCCTCGGTGGCGACTCACACCTGAGTCGGATCTGGTACGACCATACCGGGCAGGTCATCGAGCAGAAGGACGAACGCAATCCGAACGAAGCGGTGTTCGTGTACTTCCCGTTCGATTTCCGGACCAGAGCGTGGTTTCAGTGACGCGGCGTCTGGCCCACGTTGCCTGAGTTCGGGGCGGGTCCTGCCCGAGCACCGGTCCGACTGGTGGGCACATGACGACATCGGATAGTCACCGCCTCGTCATCCGCGTCATCCTCATCGCCACCGCCCTGCGCCTGCTGGTGGCCGCCGTGCTCCCACTCGGCATCGACGAGAGCTACGCCGCGGTCGTCTCGCGTACCGTCTCGCTCAGCTACTTCGACCACCCGCCCGCGGTGTTCTGGATCGCACACGCAGCCGCCGCCCTCGGTGGTGAGTCGCCGATCGCCCTGCGCTGGCCGTTCGTGCTGCTGTTCGCGGGCAGCAGCTGGATGCTCTTCCTGCTCGCCGCACGCCTCTTCTCTCCGCGCGCTGGCCTCTGGGCCGTCATCGCGGCCCAGCTGATTCCGGTCTTCTCACTGTCCAGCGGCGGGTGGGTGCTGCCCGACGGGCCGCTGCTGTTCGGCAGCACGGCGGCGGCGCTGGCCCTCGCGGTGGCGATCCCGGTCGGCAGCACCACGCCTGTCGTCGCCGACGTCGCGATCGCGACACCGTGGCGGCGCTGGCTCCTGCTTGGACTCGCACTCGGTGCCGCCGGACTGTCGAAATACCATGCCGCACTACTCGGCGTCGGCATGGCGGTGTACATGCTGAGCGATCCCGACGCGCGGCGTTGGCTCACGCGCCCGCAGCCCTACATCGCGCTGTTGATCGCGATGCTGTGCGCGCTGCCGGTGTTCGTATGGAATGCGCAGCACGAGTGGATCTCGTTCCGGTTTCAGGGCGGCCGAGCGGCGGGAGCCGGCAATCCCGTCACCGCGCTGTTGCAGAACCTCGCTGGTCAGGCGGGCTATGTCCTGCCATGGTTCTGGGTGCCCATGGTGGTGCTGCTGTATCGTGGCCTGCGCGCCGGTCCACGCGATCGCGCCACCTGGTTCTGCTGCTGCCTGGGCGCCGGCCCGGTGCTGGTGTTCACCCTCGCCGCACTCGGCGGGCGGCCCGGTCTGCCGCACTGGCCGGCACCGGGGTTCTTCCTGCTGCTGCCGCTGCTCGGTGCGGCCATCGCACGCTGGGAGCAGCGCGCACCGCGTGTGGCAAGGCGACGCCTGATGATGGCCGGCGCGGTGTTCGTGGCGCTGCTCACGATCGTCGTCACCCACGCGGCCACGGGGTGGATGGCGACGGTGGTGCCAAGCCTGCATCGCCGCGATCCGGCGTTCGAGCTGCTCGAGTATCGCTCGCTGCGCGACACGCTCGAGGCGACCGGCCTGCTGCAGCGCGCCCGCTACGTGGCGACGACCGACTGGCTTCGTGGCGCCAAGGTCGGCTACGCACTCGGCGCGTCACGTCCGGTGCTGGTGCTGAATGACGACACGCGACACTTCCGCTTCGCCGCCGACACGGCGGCCCTGCGCGGCCGCGATGGTGTGCTCCTGACGCGAGTCAACGCCGGCATGCCGGGCGACTCCGTGCAACGTGCGGCACGGGTGTATCAGTCGCGGTTTGATTCGCTGCAGTTCGTGCGCACGATCCCGGTGCTGCGCGGCGCCGACACGGCCCTGGTGCTGGGCGTCTTCATCACGCGAGGGCTGCGCAATGGCGCGCACACGATCGGCGCGCCCTGACGATCGTCAGCGACGATTGCGCGGACGGCGCAGGTAGAGGCTGAGTGAGCCGAACGACAGCTTGGCCTTCATCTGGACCAGCGTGTGATCCGTGTCGTCGCTGAACCACAACTCCGCCTGCCCACCTTCGGAGAAGATGCCCGAGGTGCGGATGATCGGCTTGACCACGATCGTGTTGAACGTGCCTGCGGGCACGGTGATCGTCTCGCGGCGCAACACCTCGATCGTGACCGGGTTGGCGTTGGGACGGAAATAGCGCGAGAAGCTCAGCGTCTGTCCCACTTCCAGTGCCAGCGACCGCACGTAGAAGATGAACGACGCATCGTCCAGCGGCGAGGCGACGGTGGGAGCGCGATCCTTGCCGCGCTCCAAAACGATCTGTTCAGCGGGGTAGAAATCGAAGCGCCGCGTGTAGTGTTTGGGCCCTTCGTTCAGGTCCTGCGTGAACCGCAGGCTCGACATCGCCTCAGCGTCGAACCAGCTCTCCATCACGTCGTGCACGCGGAAAAACGGGATGCCGCCGTTGATCTCGTAGCGCAGGCGTAACACTTCGCGCCCGCGCAGCGTGTCGGGGCCCGATACCGACAACGAGCCGCTGCCCACGCTGATGACGCCAAACTTCAGGTCGTACTCGTGATACTCGCCGATACGGAACGGCAGCGGTCGTGCTGCCGGTCCCTGCGACAGGAGTGTGCGCGGCGTGAGCAGCATGGCGAGCAGCAGCACTGCGGCGCGTGCTGGGCGCAGGACCACCGGCACCAGCCGGCGGCGACGGCGTCGGACCAGCGGCCCGGAAAGCACCAGCGCGATGCTGCCCATCCAGAGTGCGAATGCCGTGGCGCGCGCCAGCAGGCTGGCCAGCGGCCGGATCGGTGGCACGCCACGAGGCGCCAGCACACCATCGCCCCGGATCACGGGATTGAGATAGAGCGTGCCGGCCCCGTCCATCGCCACGATGCGCGCGTAGTGGTCGTCGCGGCGCATGACGTACGTGATCGATGCGGCGTCGCTGGCGGAGTCGCGCACGGTGCCGCGGTCGGCGATCACGCGCAGGCTCGTCATCGGACGGTCGAAGCGGGCGCGGATGGTGTCACCACGGACGGTGAGGTCCTGCAGCGCCGCCGGCGACGAGTCGCGCACACCCGCCACGACGTACATCGCACCGCGGCGCAGCGCCGCGAGGACGGCCGGCGCGCGCTGGTCGCTGGTGTGCACCATCGTCCACACCACGCCCACTTCACCCGGCTTGCGCACATCGTGTGAATCATCGTTGCCGATGCCGTAGACGGGGTTGCCGGCCGTCAGCACGGAATCCCACCAGACACTGGCATCGTTCCAGTGACTGCGGATCTCGAGCAGGTCGTAGCCCGACAGCGCTGCCAACTCGGCCTGGCCGTAGCCCTGGCGGAGATAGGGATGCGCAATGACCGTCAGCGCGGCGTCGTCGTGCAGGCGGGCCAGGAGGTACTGCTTGGCCTGTGTGGTCTGCCACAGCGGAAAGTCGAGCGCGGTCACGCCGCGCGCCCCGATCACCAACTGGTGCGTCTTGCGGATGCTGAAGCCATGCTCGTACACCGGCACGAACGCCGTATCCGCGGGCACGCGCGCGATCTCGTGATAATTCGAGATACCGATGATGTCGTAGCCGCTGGCGGCGTACGCGGCACGCACCGCGGTGGGCGTCTCGTGGCCGGAGGTGAGGCCACGCCAGGCACGTGAGTGCGCGTGAAAATTGGCGCGCATCCACGCATCGCCGCGGCCCGCGTACGGATTCACCAGCGTGTGTCCGCTGAACGGCGACGGGGCATGCGGTGCGTACATCGGCACGATCACGTACGGCAGCAACAGCACGCTGAGCACGAACACCGCCAGCGCACGCAGCGCCGTCACCAGTCGCCGCACCGCCGCGCCGCGCGCGGTTGGGTGCGGGAGGACTGATGACGGCGGGTCGATCCGCGCGGAGTCGATCGAGGACATGTCTGAGGAGAACGAGGGCCACGAACGCTGAACCGGACCCTCGGTCCATCGGAGCTGAGCTGGCATGAAAGCTACGCCCGTGTCAGGCAGCCGTCGTCAAGGCCACCGCGCCGGATTCATCCCCGTCCGGCACGGCCGCGCCGTGACCGGTATGTGACGAATCTCATCTGGTGAAGTTCGAGGTCACGTTGATGTCACCGTTCTCGGGCACCGTGAGCGTGCAGGTCATCCCCGTGCACGAGCCGCTGAAGCCCGTGAATGTCGATCCGCTGGCCGCGGTGGCAATCAGCGAGACGGTCGAACCGACCGGGAAGATCGCGCGACAGATGCCGCTCTTCGCGCCGTTGGCGATGCTGCACGCCACCCCGCCAGGCGAGGTGGACACCGAGCCGTTCCCGGTGCCCGTTCCCGCCATCACCGTCACGGAGCCCGGCACCGCCAGCCGGTACAGCGCCTGCACCGACTTCGACTGGGTGAGCGACACGGTGCAGCTGTCGGCGCTGCCGGAGCAGGCACCGAGCCAGTAGAGGAAAACGCTGCCGCCGGCCGGCGTCTGCGTCAGCGTGACGCTGGTGTTGAGCGCGAACGCCGTGGTGCAGGTGCCGCTGGTGGCGACGTACGACAACGTGCAGGCGATGCCGCCGGGTGCACTGCTGATCGTACCGCCACCTTCCGATCCCGAGGCCGCCGTCATCGCCAGCGTCGGCGGTGCGGCGAATTGTGCGGTGACTGCCGCCGTCGCGCCCGTGACCATCGTCACCGAGCAGGTGTTGCCGTTGCAGGCGCCGGTGTAGCCCGAGAACGAGGCGAGTCCGGACGGCGTGGAGGTCAACGTGACCACGGTATTCGCCGGGAACGTCGTGGTGCAGGTGCCACCGGTGGTGCCGGCCGTGATCACACAGCTGATGCCGGATGGTGCACTGGTCACCACGCCGCTGCCGGTGCCACCACCACTGATCGTGATGCCCTGCGTCTTGAAGACCACCAACGCGGTCCGCGCCTGCGACATGCCGAGCTGACAGGGATCGCTGCTGCAGTCACCGGCCCAGCCGTTGAAGACGGCATTCCCGCTCGGTGACTGCTGCAGCAGCACGATGGTGCTGGCCGGGAACGTGGCACTGCAGGTGCCGCTGGTGGATGTGCCATTGATCACGCAGCTGATGCCGACCGGAGTACTGGTCACCACACCGCTGCCAGCCGAACCGGCGCCCGGTGCCACCGTCACTCGCTGCGGGGCCGGCGTGAAGCCAACGCTGACGGCGCTTGTGACTGCACTGACGATGCCGAGGCTGCAGGTGGCGCCGGTGCAGGCGCCGCCGAAGCCATCGAAGCTGCCGCTCTGCGTGCTGCCACCGATCAGTGCGACGGTGCTGCCCGCCGCGAAGCCGGCACTGCAGATGCCGCTCGTCACACCGGCGGTGACGGTGCACGAAATTCCCGAGGGCGAACTGGTGACGGCGCCGTTCCCCGAACCATTGCTGGTGATGGTGACGATTCCCGGCGGTGGCACACGATAGGTCACCTCGCCGGTGCGCGCCTGCGACATCGTCAGTTGACAGGGATTGCCGACGCAGTCACCGCTCCAGCCCTGGAAGATGCTGTTGCCCGACGGCGACTGCGTGAGTGTCACCGCCGTGCCGTATGCGAGCGCGACGCTGCAGACACCATTGGTGGAACCATCAGTGATGGTGCAGCTGATACCAGCCGGGCTGCTGGTGACACTGCCAGTGCCGCGTGAGGCGGGCGACGGCGAGACGGTCAGCGTGACCGGTGCCGGTGGCGCGGGTGGTGTCGGTGGAGCGGTGGGTGGCGGCGGCGTCGGCGTCGGCTCGGTGGTCGGGAGTCGATACGTGGCGTCCACCGTGCGCTGGCCATTGAGCGTCACCGTGCAGGTGCTGCCGGTGCACGACGTGCCCCAGGCCGCGAAGACGGCACCGGCAATCGGCGTCTGCTCGAGCGATACGCTGGAGTTGAGGGGAAAGCTGGCGCTGCAGACGCCCGTGCCGGCAGCCGTGCCCGCGAGTGTGCAATCGATGCCGGCCGGCGTGCTGACGATGCGACCGCCGCCCAGCGACTGCGCATGCGCCACCACCGACAACACGTTGGGCACGAACGTGGCCGTGACGACACGCGGGGCCTGCATCGTGGTCTGGCAGGTGGCCAGCGTGCAGTCGCCACTGAACGCCAGGAATACCGAGGTGGTGGAAGGCTCCGTCTGCAGCGTGACGAGTGTGCCGGGCGCGAAACGCGCCGTGCAGGTACCGGTGACGCTGCCGGCGCTCATCACGCAGTCGATCCCCGCCGGTTGCGACACCACCTTGCCGCTGCCCGTGCCGCTGCCGGCGACCGACAGGGCGATCGTGGTGGCGGGTGGCTCGGTGACCTGCGTCGGCGCGCGCGAGCCGCCGGAGCAGGCAGAAATTGCTGTGACGGCAACAACTGCCGTCAGAACGTGCCGGGTGACGGTGGCACGAACGCGGCGCGCGGACGATGTAAAACGGCGCATGGCAGAGCGGGAGAGGGCGCAGAAGCAGGACGTGGGACGCGGATCGACCGATCGCGCACCGACTCGAAAAGCAATTGGCATGCGCGCCCTCGACCGCCTGCCGCACCCGCCCCGACAGGTCCGCGTCGCGGTGCGCCGGGCTATCATTCCTCCCGCTCCGGCCCTCCTGCCGCACGCGTCCTCAGCCCCGTGTCCGCGCCATGAACGACGCCCTCATCGCCGCCGCCAAGTCCGCCTTCCCCACCGACCTGCCGGGCATCACCCTTGGCGCCGTGATGCACGAGGGGATGATCGACCCGCAGCCCCTGGTGCGGTTGCCGCTGTCGATGATGACGCGACACGGGCTGATCGCCGGCGCCACCGGCACCGGCAAGACCAAGACGCTGCAGCTGATGGCCGAACAGCTCTCGGCGCAGGGCGTACCGGTCTTCCTGGCGGACGTGAAGGGCGACGTGGGCGGCATCGCGATGGCCGGCTCGCCGCACCCGAAGGTGGATGAACGCGCAAAGGCCACCGGCTACAGCTGGTCGGCCACCGCCTTCCCGGTCGAACTGCTGTCACTCACCGGCAAGAGTGGCGGGCAGCTGCGCGCCACGATCAGCGACTTCGGGCCGCTGCTGCTGTCGAAGGTGCTGGGCCTCAACGAGACGCAGGCCAGCGTGCTGGCGCTGGTCTTCAAGTACTGCGATGACAAGGGCCTGCTGCTGCTGGACCTCAGCGACCTGCGCGAGGTGCTGCAGTACCTGAGCGAGGACGGCGCGACGGAGCTCAAGGAATACGGCGGCATGGCGAAGGCCACCGTGGGTGTGCTCCTCCGCAACATCATCGGGCTCGAGGCGCAGGGCGCCGACAAGTTCTTCGGCGAGCCCGCCTTCGACCTCAACGACCTCTTCTCGGTGGAACGTGACGGGCGCGGGCTGGTGTCGGTGCTGGCCCTGTCGGATGTGCAGGACAAACCGGCGCTGTTCTCCACCTTCATGCTCTGGATGCTGGCCGAGCTGTATGCGATGCTGCCCGAAGTGGGTGACCTGGCCAAGCCGAAGCTGGTGTTCTTCTTCGACGAGGCACACCTGCTGTTCGCCGACGCCAGCAAGTCGATGCGTGACGAGATCGAGAAGGTGGTGCGCCTCGTCCGCTCGAAGGGTGTGGGTGTGTTCTTCATCACGCAGCATCCGCGCGACATTCCCGAGACGGTGCTGGGCCAGCTGGGCAATCGCGTGCAGCATGCGCTGCGGGCCTTCACGCCCGATGACGAGAAGCAACTGCGCAGTACCGCCCGCACGATCCCGAAGACGGAGTTCTACGAGATCGAGGAGTTGCTGACCAAGCTGGGTACCGGCGAAGCGCTGGTATCCACCCTGACCGCCAAGGGCACACCGACGCTGCCCTTCGCCTGTCACCTGGTGCCGCCCGCCTCGCGAATGGGGCCGCTCACGGAAGCCGAAATTGCACCGCGCCTCACCACCCCGCAGGCGCGCAAGTACGCGACCGCCGTGGATCGTGAGTCGGCGCGCGAGATGCTGGAGAAGAAGCATGCGGCGCTGGCCGTGACGGAAGCTGCCGAGGCGGAGGCCGAGATCGCGGAGAAGGCCGCCAAGGTGGCGGCGGGCAAGTCGCCGCGCGAGGACGAGAGTGCGCTGGGGGCCTTCCTGCGCTCCCCGGTGGCGCGCACCATCGCCGTCACCGTCGCCGGCACCATCACGCGCTCGTTGCTCGGCACGCTGATGGGCAAGCGACGCCGCTGACGCACGCGTGGAGTGCATGGCGGTGGATTGGTCCGGTGCGCTGACTGGCGCAGCAGACCACATCTGGATGGCGTCGGCGCATGACGGTGCGCTGACGGCGCTCCACGCCCCGGGCAGTCGTGCTGCCGTCTGCCGCCTGTTGCAGGCACGGCGGAATGATCCAGCACCAGTGTTGGTCGGGTTGGACTTCGCGTTCGGCATGCCGGCCTGGTTCGCGGCGGAGCGCGGGTGGCGCGATGTGAACGACGTGTGGCGTGCCGCGCGCGACGAGGGCGAAGCGTGGCTGCGCTCGTGTGCGCCGCCGTTCTGGGGGCGGCCCGGTGTCTCGCGACCGCATGCCGCCGACTTCGGGCTGCGCATCACGGAGCGCGCCGCTGGCGGTGTGCGACCCAAGTCGGTGTTTCAGGTCGGCGGCGCGGGTTCGGTCGGTACCGGATCGATCCGCGGTATGCCGATGTTGCTGACGTTACGCGCCGCCGGGTGGGCGGTCTGGCCGTTCGACGGTCCGGCGTCACATACGCTTGTCGAGATCTGGCCCCGTCAGTTCACCGGCCCGGTGATCAAGAGCAGCAGTGCGCACCGCGAGCGATGGCTGCGCGCCGCCAACGTGATCGTTCGTGACGACTGGCTGGAGATGATGCGGCGCTCGGAGGACGCCTTCGATGCCGGCATCTCGGCGATCGGCATGAGCCGGATGCCGATCGATGCCCTGCAGCAGACTCCTCGCAACGCACAGGCGCAGATCGAGGGGCAGATCTTCGATCCCGGCGGCTCAGCCGCCGGGTGACGCGGCGCCGGCTCAGCGGCGCGACGGAACCACGCGAATCGACACCGGCGCCGAGACGAGGTCGGTGGAGATAACCTTGTGCGTGTAGTCACCGAGCACGGCCCGCAGCGTATGACGACCGAGCGGGACCGGTACCGTGACCTCGATCTGTCCCTTGCCGTAGTGCACGTGCACGCTGTCGGCCGGGATGATGGTGCCGGCTGCACCGGCTTCGCTGTCGATCAGCAAGTGGAAATGTCCGGTCCGATCCACGTTCATGCCGGCCGGTGCGACGCCGTAGTTCACCAGCCGGAACCGCACGGTGACCGGGCTGGTGACCGTGGCGCCATTCGTCGGCAGGAGAATGCCGATCACGGGCGCCGGGGCGGCCTCGACAGCTACGGGCTGCGCGCCGAGGCTGGGTGCCGCCGCCAGGAGCATGAGGGCGCAGGCGGTCAGGGAGAGGGTGCGCATGGAGATCATCGGGTTCAGAGGAGCGGGCGGCGTATCACACGACGCCCGTCAAATCTCGCAGCCGCGCCAGCTGCACGTCAGGGCACGCGAGCCGCGGCACCGTCCCAATGCTGCAGTTCCGACCAGACTTCGCGCGCGACCTGCACATCGGCGCCAAGGTGCGCGGCAAAATCGTCGCGGAACTGCTGGGAGTGCTCACCAAGATACTTGTCGAGCACATCCATGCTGGTGGCGACATAGCGAATGCGATAGCGGCCCGGAATGGAGCGCGCGATGGTCGCGCTCACGAAACATCCGGTCTTCAGCACGTCGGGGATGTGCGTATCGCGCATGTAGGCTTCGTAGGCGGGCACGGTGCCGGGCGCCACGTCGGTGGTGACTTCATAAATGATCATCCCACAACATTGCTCCTCGGCGCAGACAAAGACCAGTAATGCACGTCAGGCGCGCGTCGTACGGATGAGATGGCGCTAAGCGCCAGCGGAAGCTGATGTGCATAGGTTTGTGTCGGATCCGTGCGGCAACGACGGTTGTCGCGCGCACGAGCAGCTTTCCCCGAGCTCAGCGAGATGCGCTCGTCCTACTTCGTCCTGTACTCTGCAGTCTTCACCCACGCGGCCACGGCGCTGCTGCTGGCGTGCGCGCTGTATGTGCTGGGTCGCTACTATCCACGCCACCACCTGCGGCTGTGGGGCGCAGCCTGGCTGGCGGAGGCCGCGCATCTCTCGCTCGGCACCGTGTCGCTCATGCTGCGGGAGGCCGGCACGCCGGGCACGTCGATCGGGTTGCTGCTGGCCACCTGGGTGTCGCAGTCCGGGGGCTACCTGCATGCCGCGCTGTTGCTGATGGGGGCCTGGGCGCTCTACCGCGGGCAGAAGGAAGCACCGAAGGCAGTGGTGCTGGCGATCGTGGGCAGCGCCGTGCTGGCGCTGCTGCCGACGCTGGCGGTGCCGCAGGCGGCGTCGTTCGACGCGGTCATGACGCGCGTCGTGATGCGACTTGGGGTGATGTCGGCGATGACGGCGAGCGCGGCGATCGCCGCCGCCGTGCTGGTGCGACGTGCCAGCGGTCAGGAGGCCACGCTGGGCCTGCGATGGACGTGGGCGGTGCTGCTGGCGATTGGTCTCGAGCGCACGGCGACGATGCTCATCAGCACCTCGCTGCTCGGCCCCGAAACACAGTCCTCCGCAGCGCTGCTGCAGGCGCTGCCGCTGGCCGGTATCCTGCTCACCGCCGCGCTCGGCATCGGCACCGCCATCGCGCTGGTGGAGGATGAGCAGGAGGCGATCCAGCAGGCCGCCGAGCGTGAGGTGGATGCTGAACGTCGCGCGCGGGCGTCCGGAGCCAGCCTCGTCTCGGCGCTCGCCGCCGTGCCCGACCTGGTGGCCGTGATCGGCAGTGACGCCAGGCTGGTGGCATGGAATCCGGCTTTCGAGGCTTTCGTGGCGCGGCACGGTGCGGTGCCACCCGTCACCGGCATGCCGGTGATCGCGGCACTGCCGGGCACCGCTGCCGGTGACTGGCCGGAGCGCATCGCCGCGCTGATGGCCGGCAACGATCAGGTGTTCGAGGCCATCGTGGAACTGCCGGACGTGGCTCCGGAGTACTTCGATGTCAGCGCGCGGCCGATGCGCGACGGCGGCGAGCTGGCGGGCGGCGTGATCGTGGCGCGCGACGTCACCGAGCGCCGCAAGCTCGAACAGCAACTGCAGCAGGCGCAGCGACTGGATACGGTGGGGCGCCTGGCGGGTGGCATCGCGCACGACTTCAATAACCTGCTCACCGCCATCCTCAGCAGCGCATCGGTGGCGCGCGAGTGCCTGCCGCCGGATCACGAAGTGCAGGCCGACCTGGCCGACGTGCAACTGGCCGGTGAACGCGCCACGCAGCTCACCAAGCAACTGCTGGCGTTCGCGCGCCGACAGCCGGTGTCGCAGCAACCGATCGCGCTCAACGACCACGTGGCCACCATGGAGCGCATGCTCTCCCGCCTGGTGGGTCCGGATGTCGCGCTGCGGGTGACACTCGGCGACGGCCTGTGGTACGTGCGCGCCGACGGCCCGCAGCTGGAGCAGGTACTGGTGAACGTGGTGGTGAATGCGCGCGACGCGATGCCGGCCGGCGGGAGCCTCACGATCCGCACGGCAAACCGCGTCCTGAAGGACGGCACCATCGTGCTGCCGCGACCCATGCCGGCCGGCGATTACGTCGAGATCGTGGTCAGCGACACCGGTTCCGGCATGGACGAGGAGACGCTGGCCCACGTGTTCGAACCGTTCTATACGACCAAGCCGGTGGGGCAGGGCACCGGGCTGGGGCTGGCGATGTGCTACGGCATCGTACGCCAGCACCACGGCGTGATCTGGATCGAGTCAGCGCCGGGCCGCGGGACGACGCTCTTCATTCTGCTGCCGCGGTACGAGGGCGCGCTGCCGGCGGCCAAGGCCGGCCGTCCGCTCAGCACCACACCGGCGCCGGCATCCAGCGGCACCGAGACGATCCTGCTGGTGGAGGACGAGCCGCAGGTGCGCGCCGTGGCAGCGCGCGCGTTGCGGTCGGCAGGGTACCGCGTGCTGGAAGCCACCAACGGACGTGATGGCGTCCAGGTCGCGCGCCGCGAGCGTGACGCGATCGACATCATCGTCAGCGATGTCGTGATGCCCGAGATGGGTGGCAAGGAGATGGTCGAACTGGCGCGCCAGTTCCTGCCCTCGGTTGCCGTGCTCTTCGTTTCCGGCTACACCGCGGGCAACTTTCCGCTGCCCGCCGACGACCCGTCGGCCAACACCTTCCTGCAGAAGCCGTTCACACCGCAGGAATTGCTGGCGATGGTGCGGCAGGTGCTCGACCGGCACGCGGCAAACCGGGAGGGGCGCGCCGAACTCGCGGCGCCCTGACCGCCGGCGCCGGTCGGCCGAGGTTCCTTCTCCCCGAGGCGTTCCCGTGCTCCGTACTTCGCTGTCCCGCGCCATGGCTGGCGCGCTGGTGCTGGTTCTGGCCTCGCAGGCCGCTGCCGCGCAGGGGTCTGGCAATCCGTGGTCGGGCGTCGGCAGGCAAGGCGACGCAGTGCTGCGCGATTTTTCCTTTGCCGCCGGTGGCCGCCTCGACTCGCTGCGCCTGCACTACACCACCCTCGGCACGCCGCAGCGCGACGCCTCGGGTGCGGTGCGCAATGCGGTGCTGGTGCTGCACGGGACTGGCGGGACGGGCCGAAGCTTCCTGAATCCGACCTACGCCGGTGGACTCTTCGGCGCCGGCCAGCCGCTGGACTCCACACGCTATTTCATCGTGCTGCCGGATGGCATCGGGCATGGCCAGTCGTCGAAGCCCAGCGATGGCCTGCACGCGAAGTTTCCGCGCTACGGCTATCGCGACATGGTGACGGCGCAGCAGCGCATGCTGACCGAGGCGCTGGGCGTGACGCGCCTGCGCCTGATCATCGGCACGTCGATGGGCTGCATGCACGCCTTCACCTGGGGCTGGATGTATCCGGGCTTCGCCGACGCGCTGGCGCCGATGGCCTGTGTGCCGACGCAGATCGCGGGACGCAATCGCATGTTCCGCACGATGGCGATGGACGCGATCCGTCAGGACCCGGAGTGGAAGGGCGGGGACTACACGTCACCGCCACGCGCGGGCCTGCGCAGCGCCATGCACATCCTCTACCTCATGGGCAGTGCACCGCTGCTGCAGCAGGCGCAGGCGCCCAGCCGAGACGCGGCCGACAGCGTGATCCGCAGCTATCTCGATGCCCGGATCGCCGCCACCGACGCCAACGACTTCCTGTACCAGTTCGACGCCAGCAGCGACTATGACCCGTCGCCGCACCTGGAGAAGATCCGCGTGCCGGTGCTGCACGTCAATTCGGCCGACGATGAGGTGAACCCGCCGGAACTCGGCCTCGCCGAGCGGCTGGATGCGCGCATGCCGTACGCGAAGTTCATCCTGATCCCGATCAGCACGCGCACACGCGGACATGGCACGCATTCGCAGCCCGCGCTGTGGGGTGAGACGTTGCGCGACTTCCTCGGCACCCTCGCCAGGCCCTGAATCTTCCACCGGCGCGCGCGCGTCGTGTGCCCGCCGTCGATGCGTGCGATCGTTCACCTTCTCGTCGTCCCTCCGAGGTCATGCCCGTGAAGATGCTGCTTGGACTGCTCGTGACTGCCGCCTCGCTCTTCGTGGCGACGAAGTTCGTGCCCGGCATTTCGCACACCGGGAGCCTCGTGTCGCTCCTCGGCGTGGCGTTGGTGTTCGGCGTCGTGAACACCATCGTGAAGCCGATCCTGAAGCTGTTCTCGTTTCCGGTGGTGCTGCTGACGCTGGGCCTGTTCCTGTTCGTGATCAATGGCCTGATGCTGCTGCTCACGTCGTACCTCTCGTCGCAGCTCGATCTCGGCTTCCATGTCAGCGGCATCATCCCGGCCATCATCGGGTCGCTGGTGGTGAGCATCACGGCGGCGCTGCTGAACTTCGTGGTCGGCACCAATCGCGACGACGCGGACTGACGATGCACGTCGCGACCTGATGTTGTCGGCGCGTGGCATTTCGGTGGCGTACACCGCCGGCGTGCTCGCGCTGGATGGCGTCACGCTGGACGTGCCGCGCGGCGAGGTTGCTGGCCTGCTGGGGCCGAACGGTGCCGGCAAGTCCACACTGCTGCGGGTGCTGGCCACCTTGCAGCGCCCCGACGCCGGCAGCGTGATGGTGGCCGGCGTCGATGCGCTCGCGGATCCCGATCGTGCGCGCCAGCATCTCGGTTACCTGCCGCAGGAATTCGGCTTTCCGCCGGCCCTCACGCCGCTCGAGTTGCTGGATCACTTTGCCTTGCTGAAGGGCATCGAGCATCGCGCCACGCGCCGCGACGCCGTGCGCGGGATGCTGACGCGCGTCAATCTCTGGGATGATCGTGCGCGGGCCGCGAAGACGCTGTCGGGAGGCATGAAGCAGCGACTGGGCATCGCGGTGGCGCTGATTGGCGCACCCGACGTGCTGATCGTGGACGAGCCGACGGTGGCGCTCGATCCAGGCGAGCGGCATCGCGTGCACGACCTGCTGATCGAGCTGGCCGAGGAGCGTGCGGTGCTGATCTCCACGCACCTGGTCTCGGACGTCGATGCGCTCTGCCAGCATGCGGTGATCCTGCATCGTGGTCGCATCGTACGCGCGGGGACGCCGGTCGCGCTGGCGGGTGCCTTGGCCGGGCGCGTGTTTCGCGCGCGGCTGGATCGCGCGGCGGCGGCGCGCGTGCGCCTTGGGCACCAGGTGATCCGCGAGTTTCTGGTCAGCGGTGCGGTGGAAGTGACGGTGCTCGCCGAGCAAAGTCCGGGTGCACCGTTCGCAGAGGCGGTCGTGACCCTCGAAGACGTGTTCGCCGAGGCCACCGGCACCGCGGCTGGGGCCTGACGTGAACTGGGCGCGCGTCGGTGCCGTGCTGCGGCTGGAAGTGCGGGTGCAGCGTCGTGAGCCGCTGACGGTGCTGTACATGCTGGTGTTCGCGCTGCTGGCGATGGCGTTCGCGGCGGCGGGCCCGGTGGAATTGGTGCGCGATCGCGGCGCCGTGCCGCGTGATGCGCCGTGGTCGCTGATGCTGGCCAGCACGGCGATCACCGCCTTCGGCCAGGTGATCACGACGATGGTGGCAGCGACCGTGGTGCTGCGCGATCGCGCCGATCGTGTCGCCGAGCTGTTGGCGGCCACCCGCCTCACGCAGCGCGAATACCTGCTCGCAAAGCTGCTCGCGTCGTTGCTGCTGCTGGCCGTGATCTACTCCGCTATTCCGCTCGGCCTCATCCTCGGATCGTGGCTCGGTGGCGGCACGATCGCACGAGCGCTGGTGGGCACCCTACCACCGTTCGTGCTGGTGGTGTTGCCGACCATGCTTGCGATCGGCGGGCTGCAGTTCGCGGTCGGCGTGTCGAGCGGCCGGCTCTGGGCGATCGTGGGGCACGGGTTGCTGCTGATCTGGCTCTGGACTGCGGCCATCGGCTGGGTCGGTGCCGGAATGACGGGCGCCGTCTCGCTGCTGGATCCTTTCGGCAGTGCGCCACTGCTGCAGGCCACGCGGCACTGGAGCGATGCCGAGCGTGTGGTGCGTGTGATGCCGTGGTCGCCGATGCTGCTGGCGAGTCGTGCCGCGTGGCTGGCGTTCGGACTGCTGGCCGCCGCGGCGGCGGTGATGCGGGTGCCGGCCCAACGTCGCGTCGCGCCTGCCGCGACGACGGTGCCCGTGGTGCGGTCGGTGACGGCGCGCAACGTGGCACTGCGGCGGGCGTCGTCACCGCACTGGTGGCGTGGCATTGGTGGCACCGCGCAGTACGTGGCGCGCTGGATGCTCCGCGATACCGGATGGCGCGTGCTGGCTCTGCTGGGCGCGCTGAACGTGGCCGTGCATGCGTGGGCCGATGCGGCCGCGAAAGGTGTGACGGCCGCGCCGACCGCCATCGCGCTGGCCGCGTTGCAGGAACACGCGCGACTGTTCCTGATCCTGCTGGCGACGATTTACGCCGGTGAACTGGTGTGGCGCGAGCGCGAGGAGCGTTCGGGCGCGTTCTTCGCGGCGATGCCGATTTCCGACGGCGCATTGCTCACGGGGCGCATCGTGGGCGTGGTGGTCGCGCAGTCGGCGCTGGTCCTGCTGCTGGCACTGGCGTCGGCGGCGGGCGTGGCGGCGGCCGGCGGTGGTCTGCCGGGCGGCATGCTGGCCGGTGCGCTGCGCGGAGTGCTCCTCCCCTTCGTCACCTGGATGCTGGTGTCGCTGGCGGTCCACGTGCTGGTGCAGCAAAAGGTGGTGGGCCACCTGCTGTGCATCGCTGGTTGGGCCCTGGCCAGCGTGCGATTCGGTGCCGCGACTCACAGGGCCGACGGCGAGCTCCCGACATGGGCCTGGGCAATGACGTGTCTTGTGGCGTGGCTCGTCGTCTGGGGGTGGTGGGCACGGGATGCCACCGGCCATCGCCGGTGGAGATCCAGCACCGCACCTCTGCCGAGGGTCGAGGTCTGACCGCGCGCAGGGAGGCGATCGAGGGTCCGACCGGTTCGGCCGATCCGCTGGCCGTTCCGACAGTTCCCCGACGGACTCGGCCATTCTGACGTGGATCATTTGCTCTGGATCACTGGCAAAATGGACCCAGACCGAACACTATTCCGCCTGTAGGGCAGGGGCGTGTGCACAGACCATCGCAGATCACGCGTCGGTCTGGGCCCATCCCTTGCGGTATCAAGAAGTTCCGGACCGCTAGCGCATTCGGCCCTAGCGGGCGACTTTTCCGGAATCTTCAGCAGCTCACACGCACTTAACACCCCTTCGGAGGTGGCATGACGCTATCTGTTCGCCTGCGCTCGGCGGGCTCGCTGTTCGCGCTTGCGATCAGCGCAGCGCCGCTGTTTGCGCAGACGCCCCAGGCAGGTACGGTCGAAGTCAATGCAGGTGTCCGCGTGTCGGACGTCGGCATCAAGAACTATTCGTCCGTCACCTCGCCGACCGGCCTGCTCGGCCTGTATTTGCACCGGAACTTCGCCATCGAGACTGAGATCTCGTCGGCGAATGGCCGCGTGACAAACGTCCCTGTCGGGACGCGTACGGTTTCCTCGTACACGCCGATTCATCTCCGCGGTGTTTTCTCGATCCCCGTGCAGGAGCAGGTTGAGCTCCTCCTCGGGCTCGGCGCTGTTCGCAACGAGCAGCGTTGGCAGGAACCCAACATTCCTGTCGGCGCCAATTCTTCGCAGGGCGTGAAGAAGTTCAACGAGTACAGCTGGGCCACGATGATCGGCGCCCGCCTCGGGCTGACCGACAACGTTGCGTTCCGCGCGGCGGTGACGGTTGACGGCTCGCAGTTTGATGCCGCCGACAATCGCCTGTTCGCCGGCAAGCGCAGCACGAACATCGGCGGCCAGTTCGGCGTCAGTTACCTCTTCAACACCAAGCCGAAGGATGCTGACGGCGACGGTGTGGCCGACAAGAACGACAAGTGCGCCAGCACGCCTGCCGGCGTCCGTGTCGATGCAACCGGCTGCCCGCTCGACAGCGATCGTGACGGCGTTGCGGATTACCTGGACAAGTGCGCCAACACGCCGGCTGGCGTGACGGTCGACAGCACCGGTTGCCCGGTGGACAGCGACAAGGACGGCGTCGCCGACTACCAGGACAAGTGCGCCAACACGCCGGCTGGTGTGAAGGTCGATGCGACGGGTTGCCCGCTGGATTCCGATGGCGACGGCGTGGACGATGCACGCGATCGCTGCCCGAACACTCCGCGTGGTGAGCGTGTGAACGCTGATGGTTGCCCGCTGCCGAAGGATTCCGACAACGACGGCGTGATGGATGATGCCGATCGCTGCCCGAACACCCCGGCCGGTACCCGCGTCGATTCGACCGGTTGCCCGATCATCAACTCGGTGCTCGACACGGCCAAGACGCTGGTGCTGGAAGGCGTGAACTTCCGGACGGCTTCCGCCGCCCTGACGCCCGGTGGTCGTACGGTCCTGCTCCGCGCTGTGGCGCTGCTGAAGGCGTCGTCGACGGTGCGGGTGGAGATCGGTGGTCACACCGATAGCAAGGGTACGCTCCGTGCCAACGAGCGCCTGTCGCTGGCCCGTGCCAACACGGTCAAGCGGACGCTGGTTGCCGCCGGGATCGATGCCGGCCGACTGGAAGTGAAGGGTTACGGCGAGACCTCGCCGCGTGCGACGAATGCCACGGCAGCAGGCCGCGGTCTGAACCGCCGCGTGGAGCTGCGGCCGCTCCGCTAAACGGAACGGTTGGTAGGGCGAAGGGGGCGATTCCGCGAGGAATCGCCCCCTTCGTGTTTTGCCGCCGAGCGGCCAAGCGCGAAGATCTCAGCGGCTTACCTGAGCACGAGGTGCCCATATGCTCGGTGAGCGCGCGGTGTCGAAGCAAGCGCCTTTCGCGGCGTCCCTGGGCTGCGCCGATTCGCGCGTGCCCGTCTGGATCGTGTTCGATCAGGGGTGCGGGAAGCGCTCCATTTCGCGGATCGCCGCCCACCTCGCAGTGGCGGAGCAGATCGCGTCACTGGCGTTCGGCACCGGCGTCCGCTAGCAGCTGGGAACGTGGATGTCGCGATGCGGGAAAACGTGCGATTGCGGGCCCCGGCGCTGCGGCGCGCGGCGCCCGGTATGGCTGAGCGTCAGGTGAGGTTGTCCTGCGGCGTGCGACTGCCGTCGAGGATGCGCCGCACCTGCAGCGCCAGCTCGTTCACCGACAGCGGCTTGCTGAGATATCCGGCGGCGCCGAGTTGGT
>JANMON010000099.1:0-5408 GCA_031369265.1 Gemmatimonadaceae bacterium
CTGGCTGCTGAAAGGCCCGCGCGGACGCATGGTACTCGTCGATGCCGGCTTCAAGCGCGCCGATCTGATCGCACGATGGAAGCCGATCGACTACCAGCGGCCCGACTCCGCGGTGGCGCGGGCCGGTGTGCCAGCGGAGGCAGTGACGGACATCATCATCTCGCATATCCACTGGGATCACTTCGACGGCGCCGACCTGTTTCCGAATGCGCGCCTCTGGATCCAGCGCGAGGAAGTCGACCACCACATCGACTCCGCCGGGACGGTCCTCGATCGCGCGATAGACGCACCCGATGCCGCCAAGCTCGCCCGCCGTCGCACCGCTGGCCGATTGCAGTTCGTCGACGGAGACGCTCGCGAGATCATTCCGGGCATCACGCTCTACACGGGCGGCAAGCATACCTATCAGTCACAGTATGCTGGAGTACGCACCGCAGATGGGACCGTCGTGATTGCGTCCGACAACATGTACCTGTACGAGAATCTCGACCGGCAACTTCCCATCGCGCAGACGCTCGACGCGGCGTCGAATCTTGCGGCGCAACGCCGCATGACCGCGATCGCGACGTCGCCCCGCCTCATCGTTCCCGGTCACGATCCTGCCGTGTTCACACGTTTCAAGGCAGTGATGCCTGGCGTGGTACGGATCCGGTAGCGGAGTGCGCATCGCACAGTCACCGGCGTCGTGTTCGGTGTGGTCGGCAACCGTGCTGCGAATTCAGATCCGGCTTGCGGAAAGGACGGAGCCGGGCAGGCTGCAGCCGAACCCAGTCGCGCCATCGCACGGTGAGCTACTTCAACAGCTGCGTGACGGTGCTGCCCACGCGATCCCGTAACGAGGCCGAGTATTCACCTTGCACGCGCCGACGCGCACTGTCGGGCTCGAGTCGTGCGCCCGCCGCCGCAAGGGCCGCGCTAAGGCCTCTCAATTGCGCCGAATCGCGAAGCAGGAACACGCGCATGTGCGTCCATGGAACCGTCGTATCGTTCACGGCGAAAGTCGTGACCGAGAGAAATGCGCCCGCACGTTGCGCCTCCCGGTCGATCGGTTCGGCGCGATCGCGAACGTAGCGCGAGTACTCCTCGAATTTCCCCGGGCGCGCGCGCCACAGGTAGACCTGCGCCAGTGTGGCGTCCGATGCCGCGGCGTCCGTGTTGACGCCGCCGCGCGTGGCCACGGCGCACCCGCTCAGGAGCGATACACTCACGGCCAGCACGGCGCACGCAATCACGGTACGAATGTCGGACGACTGCATCGACAACTCCTCGCAGAGGTGGGACTGCTGGTGAACACCCTCAGGGCCTGCGCAGCGAGTCGATCAGTTCTCCCCACCGCTGATCCTGTCGGAGCGGATCCCACATACTGCTCTCGATCGTCATCGGGAAGACAGGATCACGCTCCGCCACCGCTCGTCGCATCAGGACGAGCGCCGAGTCGCGTGCGCCGAGGCGGGCGTACCACCAGGCAAGCAATGCAGTCGGTATCGCCGTCCGATCCGGAACCGCACGCCGCCATGTCTGGAGCGCCGCGCGCGCCTGTGGTGCATACGTCGAATCGGTGAGCCCCCGCCGGATCTCCCTCGAAACGCGACTCGTATCGAAGCTACTGGCCACCGCTTCCGCGTCGGCCGACCGGCGCGCGACGAGGTATGCAATCATGAGAGACGCTCGCCAGACGTAGCTGTCCGGCTCCAGCACGACCGCCCTTCGCCAGAGGCGGATCGCCTCGTCGTTGTCTCGCTTGCCCAGATAGACATAGGCGAGGGCGTTGTTGATCACCGCCGAGAGCGGATCGAGCGCGAGCGCCTTGCGTCCGGCTGCCTCGGCCTCCTGCATGCGCCCCAGGCCGAGCAGTGATTCGCCCCGCCGCTGATGTGCGGTCGCGTTCGATGGATCAAGAGCCAGTGCTGCATCGAGCGCCGTCAGCGCGCCGCGGAAATCGTACCCGGTCAACAGGACCGAGGCGAGCGCGATGTGGCCCTCCGGATCCGTCGGAGCGAGTGCGACCGCGCGGCGTGCTGCCGGTTCCGCTGCGCCCAGTGCCTCGGCGGCCGTCAGCGTCACATCACCATAGCCGGGCAGCATCGAGAGGGCGTCGGCGTAGCCGGCCCAGGCGCGGGCAAACGTGGAGTCGAGATGGATGGCGCGCTGAAAGTCAGCGACGGCCAGACGGAGGTTCTCGACACCCCTTTTCCGCCAGTGATACCGACCGAGCACGTAGGCGTCGAAGGCCGCAGGTGTCCGTCGGGTTCCGTCCATGGCTGCGGCCGTGTCCATGACCGCGGCGTCGCGTCGGGTGATACCCACCACGGCAGAACCCGTGACGGCAGTGCCGAGAGCAACCGCGACGCGTTCAGCGACTTCCGACTGCAGCCGAAACACGTCGGTGAACGAGGCCTGATACGGCTCGGACCAGATCTCCGCGCCCGAGCTCACACGCACGAGAGTGGGGACAATGCGAACGATCGTGCCGGCAATGTCGGTGCCGGCCTCGCTGCCGGCCTCGCTGCCTCCGGCCGCGCGTACGACTCGCGCCCAGCGCACCGACCCGCGCAGCACATACTCCGCGCCCAGGGCTCGCCCGATCTCGCGGGGCGAACGTTCGGAGCCGCGCAGGCCAAGTGCACTGGCGCGTCCGAGTACGGTGAGCGCTGGCGCACGCGCAAGGCGGCTCGCGATTTCCTCGGTCACTCCGTCAGCGAAATAGACGTCCGTCGGATTCCCCAGGTTCTCGAACGGCAGCACGGCGATCGTCCGGTCAGCGGCCGGACGCTGAGTGCGTCCATACCATGCGGTTGCAGCTGCAATCGTGAGCAACACCCCGATCACGGCAGCGAACAGCATGGTACGCGATCTCGGCCGCGAACCACGCGCATCTGCGACGACGGCAGATCGACCTGCCGTCGCATCGGTCGATGCCGTCATCGTGTCGAGCGTCTCGACCACGTCGCGCGCTGACGACGGTCGGTCGTCCGGCTGCTTTGCGAGCAGTCGCATGACCAGTCCGTCGAGCGCCGGCGGTATGTCAGGCCGACGCTCGGTGAGCGAGGCGGGGATTTCCGTCAGGTGTGCCACCAGCGTCGCGTGCGGTGTGCGGCCACCGAAGGGGTGCTCGCCCGTCAGCACCTCGTAGGCGATGAGCCCGAGCGCGTAGAGATCCGCACGATGGTCGGTGGTCGGGTCGGCGGCGGCCTGCTCCGGCGCCATGTATGCCGGTGTCCCGACGGCGACACCCAGCGCCGTGGCGGTCGCGTTCCTTTCGTCCTGTCCCGTGCCGTGGGTGGCGGCCGAGAGCGCCTTCGCGATGCCGAAGTCGGCGATGACGGCGTGCCCGCCGGAGAGGAGGACGTTCTCGGGTTTCAGGTCCCTGTGCACGACGCCTTCGCCGTGCGCGTACGCCAGCCCGTCGGCCAGTTCGCGCAGCAGGCGCACCGCGTCGCGGAGCGGCAGCGCACCATCGCGCTGCAGGCGCTCACGCAACGTTTCTCCCTGCACCAACGGCATCGTGTAGTACGGCAGCCCATCAGCCGCGCCGGCCGTCAGCAGCGGCACCACGTGCGGGTGCTGAAGGCGTGCCGCGAGGGTGACCTCGCGCTCGAAACGCGTCGCAGAAAGGCCGGCGGCCAGGTTGGGGTGGAGCACCTTGACCACCACGCGTCGATCGAGCCGCGGGTCGCGCGCAACGAAGACGCGTGACATGCCGCCGCCGCCAAGTTCGCGCTCGATCGCAAGCGAGTCGCCGAGCGCGCGCTGCAGTTGGTCGCGGAGAAGGTCGGTCACGCAGGCGGCATCCGGCGAAGGGGATAGTTGCCGAAGTTACCGCTGAGCCGCTGGCACGCCACCCTGAGCGCGGATCACCTGACGGTCGAGGACACGGGCGTGTCGGCCGCTACGCGCGGTAGGTCTCGCGGCGGTCGTGTCGTCTTCCTCGTCCTCGGCGAATGCCGCCTGTCATGACTCTCGTCCGTGGTATGTTCAGCCTGCGCGGTGAATCGAGTGCGTTTTGGTACCAGAGCCCGGAGGGCCGGCTGTGTCTGATCCCACGTTCGTACCCCTTGCGACGTATCGGGAGTATCCGCCGGACGAAATGTGCCGCCGCGCGGCGGAGTTCTATCGGGACGCCAATCGTCGGCGAACGGTCCGTGCGTTCTCCGACCGCCCGGTGCCGCGCGCCATCATCGAGGACTGCATCCGAACTGCCGGCACGGCGCCGAGTGGCGCACATCAGCAGCCGTGGCGCTTCGTGGTGGTCAGTGACCCGGCCGTGAAGCATCGCATCCGGCTTGCGGCCGAGCAGGAGGAACACGAGTTCTACGCGCATCGTGCGCCGCCCGACTGGTTGCGGGCGCTGGCGCCGCTTGGAACCGACGAGAACAAGTCCTTCCTCGACGTTGCACCGTACCTGATCATCGTCTTCGCGGAAAGCCACGGCCTGCTGCCCGACGGCACGAAGGTGAAGCACTATTACGCCACCGAGTCGGTCGGCATCGCAACGGGCATGCTGATCACGGCGCTGCATCACGTCGGTCTGGCGACGCTCACGCACACGCCGAGCCCGATGGGGTTCCTGAACAGCATTCTCGACCGGCCGTCGCGCGAGCGACCGTATCTCAACCTGGTGGTCGGATATCCGGAGGACGGTGTGCGCGTCCCGGCAATTGCTCGCAAGTCGCTCGAGGAGATCGCGACGTTCATCTGACATCGCAGGGATCGCGGTGACGCTGCGAAGCGCGCCTTCGAGGCGATGCGGCCGATGAAGAAGGTCGACGTCTCGGTGATCGACGCGGCAGTCTGCGGCTGACCGGCTTGACACCATCACGCAGCGGCTTTCTCGCGTGTCGCGCGTGAGCAGCACATCGCGAGCGGTGGCGTGCCGTGCCGAGCGACGGCGCAGTCAGTGGAGGGTCACGGCGAGGGACCGGCTCGTTTCCCTCGCGACGCCGGGTGCGCTCCTTCTGACATTCGCCTCGATCGCCATCCCCCCGGCGATGCCGCCGCCGGGAGGTCGACGAAGAAGTCGAGAAATGCACGTGGCGTGGTGACGATCGGCAGGCGCGCATCACGCTCCGTGAAATTCTGGTAGGCATGCACCACGCCGCGTCGCAACCAGACCGACCCGTCGGCGCCCACCCTCTGCCGTGTCGAGCTCCCTGTGAGGGGGGACGCAAACCGCGGCGGCTTTCCCTCTTCGGCGCGACGGATCGCCGTCCGGCACGCCGCCGCGCATGGGAGGGAGGATGGGAGTTCGCAGCCCGTGACTTGACGGGCCAGCCGCTACCCCGTGATGCGGCACTCCCATGTGTTCACCGCCGTCTCCTGCCCCGGCACGAGACGTATCACGTGACGCGCAACTACCTTGAAACTGCCGTCCACAGCGGCGAACACGAGCGTTCCCTCATGGATGCGGA
>JANMON010000150.1:0-6985 GCA_031369265.1 Gemmatimonadaceae bacterium
CTTCCGTGCTTGCGCCCTTCCGTGCAGCGTCCCGGGCTGTTGTCCCGGGGAGTCTGAAGAAAGTAATGAGGCAAAACCGAGGGTCAAGGGGCAATGCTCGACAACGCTAGCGCCGCCATGATTCAGACGCGGCGTGCGAACGCCTCACGACAACGACGTCTCCGCGACGACGCACCCATGGTCAGCGATCGGACACCGAGCACGACACCACACGCGCACCGAACCACACCGCTCCGGTAGCCCGCCAGCGAAGCACACCGCCGCGCCGCACTCGCCGCGAGCCACGATGCCCGACTAGGCTCACCACCACATGACCACGACACTTTCGCGCCTCCCGATCACCACCCTCGGTGCGCGCGGCGCCGAACGACTGCTCCGCGGACACCCCTGGGTCTTCCGCAGCGACATCGCCACCGCACCGCGCGTGGACGCCGGCCTGGTGGACGTCCGCGGCCCCGGTGGCCGCAAGCTGGGCACCGCCCTCTTCAGCCCGCAGTCGGAAATCACCGTGCGTCGCATCGAGGCCGACCCTGACGTCGTGATCGATGCGGCGTGGTGGCACCGCGCCCTGGCACGGGCCATCGCGCGACGCGCCCCCCTGCGCGCGCACACCACCGCCTGCCGGCTGGTGCATGGCGAAGGCGATGGCCTCCCCAGCCTGGTCGTGGATCAATACGACGACGTGCTGGTGGTGCAGCTGCTCAGCGCCGGACTCGAAACGCAGCGGCGGCATATCGTGGACGCGCTGCAGGACCTGCTGGCGCCGCGCGGGATCCTCGCCCGCAACGATCCCGCCGTACGCACCCGCGAGGGACTGGAACGCACCGTTGAAGTGCTGGCCGGCACGGTGCCCGATACCATCGCCATCACCGAGCACGGAGTGCAGTATCTCGCCGTGCTGCGCACGGGCCAGAAGACCGGCGCCTTCCTCGACCAACGCGACAATCGCGCCCTCATCGGCTCACTGGCGCGCGGCAAGGCGCTGGACTGCTTCAGCTATCACGGCTCGTTTGCAATGCATCTCGCGCGCACGGCCGAGCACGTGACGGCGGTGGATTCGTCCGCAGCGGCTCTGCAGCGTGCCACCGAGAACGCGGCACTGAACAACTATGAGAACGTCACCACGGTGGTGGCCGACGCCTTCGAATACCTGCGCGAGGCACGCACCCGCGGCGATCGGTTCGACACCATCGTGGTGGACCCGCCGGCCTTTGCCAAGAACCGCGCCTCGGTGTCCCACGCCATGCGCGGGTACGCCGACATCAATCGCATCGCGATGCAACTGCTGACGCCCGGCGGCCTGATGTTCACCGCCAGCTGCAGCCATCATGTCCACGTGCCGGACTTCCTCGAGTTGCTGGAATACGCGGCGGCGGAGAGTGGTCGCACGATCGCCATCCGGACGATCACGCTGCAGCCGATGGACCATCCCATGCTGCTGACGGTGCCGGAGACGGGGTACCTCAAGGGCGCGCTGCTGGAGGCGATGGACTGAGCGCGGCGCCGCGCCGCGCACGACTGCCCCGAAAGCAGTTCGAGTGCGTGCGCAGCGCCGCATCACGATCGCTGGCAGCGTCGGCACAAGTACGTCGAGCGCTGGCCCTGTGTGATGCGGGCGATGGCGGCACCGCAGCGTGGACAGGGTTGGCCCTCGCGATCATACACCACCAATCGCTCCGTCGCGGTGCGGTACTGGTGCCGCCCCTGCTCGGCGAGCGCGAGCTGCATCGTCCAGCGAATCCCCTCCAGCAGTCGCTGCACGCGTGCGAGCGACAGCTGCGTGGCCGGCGTGGTCGGATTGATGCGCGCAAACCAGAGGGCTTCGGCGGCGTAGATGTTGCCAACGCCGGCGATCACCGACTGATCCAGCAGCACGGTCTTGATCGGTGCGCGGCGCGGCGCGAAGCGCGCACGGAGCGTTGGCGCATCGAGGGTGGGATCGAGCGCGTCGGGGCCGGTGCGTGATGCAGGCGCGTCGTCGCCGGCCAGCCGGACCTGCAGCCTCGCGAGCACGCGGGGATCGACCAACCAGACGTGTCGCGGGCCGCTGAATGCGAAGTGCGCACGGGCAAGGGCTGGGGCGACGGGACGCGCGCTGACGGCCCAGTCGCCCGTCATGCGGAAGTGCACCACCAGCACGTCGCCGCCCGCAAAATCCACTTCCTGCCATTTCGCGACTCGTCGCACACGCTCCACGCGCTGGCCGATCAGCGCTGGCATGGCAGCGGGTGCGTGCCGTTGGAGCGAGGGATGGAGCCAGGTCACGGCGCGCAGCGTGCGGCCGGCAACATGCTCGTGCAGGTATCGCGCGGCCGCGTCGACTTCGGGAAGTTCAGGCATGATGCGTTGAATGTTTAACGCACCGCGTTGGTGCTCGACGCGGCAGGTGGTGAGCCGGCCTTGCATTCACGCAGCGGCCGAACCACCTTGCCGCGCACGCTGACTCACGGGATGCCCATGCTGCTGTCGACGCCGACACGCTCGCTCAAGCACGAATACGCGACCTACGTCGACCTCGAGATCGAACGGTACAAGGACTCGATCCCGCGCAGCTCACTGCTGAAGCTGGCCGACGATGCCGTGGCATCGATGAGTGCCGGCGCGCAGCTGGAACTGAGCGAGCTGGTTCTCTGCGACGCCGTGAACGAACTGATCATGCGTCGCCTGAAGATTCCGCCGTACGATCGCTGGCGCCGCAACCGGCTCAAGATGCTGGAACAGTTCCGTCGCGCCGATCACTGGGGCCTGTCGGCCACCGAACACCTGGTGCACGCGGTGCGTCCGCAGGAACATCCGCACGTGGTGGTGGCGGGCCCGCACGTTGAAGAGCGCACGCTGTATCTGGCGGCGCATGGCGCGCATGTAACCGCCCTGGGTGATCTGGACGACGAGGAGCTGGTCACCAAGGTGCTGGTGGCTGCCGCGCAGGCGGGGTTGTCCGGCCAGGTGGTCGGGTGCGCCGACGGCATCGATGAATGGCTTCCAGCGGTGCCGGTGCGCGCGGTCATCTGGCATGCGCAGGTGCTGGACGCCTTGTCGCCGGAGCGACGGGCTCGCGTCCTGGCGCACCTGCAGGATGCGACCGCGGCGGGGGGCGTGCACTACATCGAAGGGGTGAGCACCGAGTCGCGCGCCACGGCGTCGATCCGCTCCCTGCTGGCGAATTATCCCGGCTGGCAGGCTCCTGCCGACACCGGCGACGGCGTGATCGTACTGCACAAGCCACGCGTGGCGTAAGGACACGCACGACCGCGCCAAACGTGTCACTCCGCGACAGATCGAGGAGCCCGATCTCCGACTGCTATCTGTAAGTGGCTGTGAAATAAAACCTTACGAATTTCGCTGGTCTGGGCACCCTCCGTGCATTTCGGGAGGGTAGACACGCGTCATAACATGACGCCCCTGGATCAGATTGCCGGCCGAGCAACTCATATATATGTGAGTCGGGTCGTGATCCCGGGAGACGCACGGGAGGCGGTATGGCGAAGCGCAAGGTGCAGGTCGCGGCAGACGAGCCCATGGGGATCGTGATCTCACGAGGTGCCGAGCAGGATCTGGCGCCGACGGTGCTGGCATTTGTGTGGGGTCCGGCCGATGCGGACCTGCCGGAGCTGGCTGCGGCGTAACGAAGGGTGCGCGTGCGTAGCGCGTGCCAGGCGCGGCGACTCTGAGGTCGCGCTGTGACGGAGGTGGTGCCATGCGGCGCTGCCTCCGTTGTGCGTTCTCCCTGTCGCGTCGCGCCGGCGACATTTCGCGCCACACACCGTCGATCGGCGCGTCGCCGCTACGCGATTGGCAGTGCCGGGCAACACGACGGGGGCGGCGCCAGAAGCGCCACCCCCGTTTGAATCCCGGAAAAACCGGAATTACATCGCAGGTGCAGGAGCGGCGGCCGGAGCCTTCTTGGCAGCGCGCTTGGTCTTCTTCGCAGCCTTCTTGGCGCCCTTCTTGGCAGCCTTGCGGCCACCCTTCTTGGCGGCCTTCTTGGCGCCCTTCTTGGCAGCCTTCTTGGCTCCCTTCTTGGCAGCCTTCTTCGCGCCCTTCTTCGCAGCCTTCTTGGCGCCCTTCTTTGCGCCCTTCTTGGCTCCCTTCTTGGCGGCGCGCTTTGCACCCTTCTTCGCGGCGCGCTTGGCGCCCTTCTTGGCGGCGCGCTTGGCGCCCTTCTTCGCAGCCTTCTTTGCAGCCATGGTACTTCCTCCAGAACTGGAGTGATGCGGCCCGTGCCTCCCCCGGTGGAGACCGGAACCAAGGGGCCACGCCCGACCGGGCGGGAGGCCCCCTCGGCCGGCACCTCAACGGAGGCACCGACTTCCTGCGCGAGCGACAATTCGTCGCTCGCTGCGTGCTAAACCGCGTCGCTCAGGCTGGTGAACATGAAGTCGCGCGCCTTGATGGCCGGCACCACGATCGGAACACCTGCTGATCCACTCTCGCTGGCACTGACGCGCTGCGGCTGGCCGAGCGCCTCCATGTTGTTCAGCAAAAAGACGGGTGACTCGTTAAAGCGTAAATTCTTGATCGCCCTGGTCACCTTGCCGCGCTCGATCAGGAACGTCCCGTCGCGCGTCAGGCCGGTGTAGAGAATGGTGCGTGGATCGACCGGACGGATGTACCAGAAGCGCGTGACGAGGATGCCGCGCTCCGTCGATGCGATCATGTCGGCGACGCTCTGCGAGCCGCCTGCCATCTGCAATGCGCCGGGAAAGATCACCGGTGCATGGTTGCTCTTCTGGGCCCAGAACCGGTCGTACGACAGGTCGCGCACGACACCGTTCTCGATCCAGTTCACCTTGCGCGTCGGCTGGCCATCGCCATCGAACGGGATGCCGGGAGCGACGGGATGCTGCGGGTCGGAGATGAGGTTCACACGCTCGTCCACGACCTTCATGCCGATCTTGGTGCCACCGCCGGGCTTCGAGAAGAAGCTCCGTCCTTCGTCGGCCTGCCGCGCATTGGTGGCGAAGGCCAGCAGCTGCACGAGGTTGCCGACGGCGGTGGGTTCGAGCACGACGGTGTAGCGGCCCGGCTCCACGGCGACGGCGCTGATCGAGCGCTTCGCCTTGTCGATGGCGGTGGCAGCGAGGGCGGCGCCATCGATGGTACCGATGTCACGCGCGGCGGCGCCGGCCCAGCCGGAACCTGCACCGTCAGTCGTGCGGACGGTGGTGGTGAAGGCGCAATCGGTGCTGCGATGATAGGCGAAGAGCCCGGCCGAGTTGGCGATCGCGTTGGCCGACGTGATGACTTCGAGGTAGCCGGTGGAGCTGAGGCCCGCGGCACGCGATGCATCGGTGACCTTGCGGACGATCTCGGCGCGCTGCGCCGGTTCGGCGGCGGCGGTGCCGGGGTGGAATGCATCCACGGCGGTGTACTGCTGTGCCCCGAGTTCGGGCATCAGTTCGGGATCGTCGGGCTGCAGCTTCGCGATGCGTTCGGCGATCTGCACCACCTGTCGCAGTCCTTCGTCGTCGAGCCGGTTGGTGGTGGCGGCGCCGACCTTCCTGCCGACCGTGACGCGGACCCGGACGCTCACATCCTCGTTGTCACCGGAGGTCGAGACCTGGTTGACGGCGAAGCGGGTGTTGCCGCGCGCGCTGCTCTGGAGCGAGACGCGGCAGCTGTCGGCCTGCGAGAATCCGACGATGCGCTTGGCGAGCGATTCCGCCTCGGCCTGCGACAGCACGCGGGCGGGTTCGAGGAGGCTGCGCGGCGAGCTGTCGGCTCGCAAGCGATGACTCATGCCTTCCGTCCGGTGTTGATGACGTTGATCTGCCGGTGACGCGTGGGCGGGCAGCCATGGCTGACGGCGTTGGACTGTGCCGGCTGTCCCTTGCCATCACCGAACGCGCCGCCGAGCATGTAGCTCCGCTTGCCACCGAGCATATCCATCGCTCCCCAGAATTCCGGCGTGCGGATCTGGTAGGCGACGTCCTTCAGCATCCCGACGATCTTGCCGCCGCGGATTTCGTAGAAGAGCTGTCCACCGAACTGCGAGTTGTAGCGTTGCTGGTCGATGGAGAACGAGCCGTCACCGACGATCGCGATGCCGCGGTCGGTGGCGGAGATCAGGTCCTCGTACGTCAGGTCCTTCTCGCCCGGCAGCAGCGACACGTTCGGCATGCGCTGGAACTGGACGTCGGCCCAGCTCTGCGCGTACGAGTTGCCGTGGCTGCGCAGCGGCTTGCCCTGCTGCTGATACCACCAGCCGAGTTCACCGGCCTGCTCGCGGGTGGTCTGATAGTCCACCACGACGCCCTTGCGGATGATGTCGAAGGTCTCCGGCGCCACGCCTTCGTCGTCCCATCCGATGGCGCCGAGCGAGCCGTCCTCGGTGCGGTTGCCCTGCACGTTCATGATCTCGGGGCCGAACTTCAGCTTGCCCAGCACGTCGCGCGGTGGGGCTACGAAGCTGGTGCCGGCGTAGTTGGCCTCGTAGCCGAGGGCGCGATCGAGTTCCGTCGGGTGTGCGACGGATTCGTGGATCGTGAGCCAGAGGTGCGTGGGATGCAGCACCAGGTCGTAGCGGCCCACGTCCACCGACCTGGCCTTGAGCTTCTCGACCGCTTCGGCACCCCAGCGCGGTGCATTCTCGACCAGCTTTCCGTCGAGGACATGCTCGTAACCGCGCCCGTGCGGCTGGATGTCGGTGCTCTGCCGCGACAGGAAATCGGAGTTGTCGGCCGAGACGGCGGTGACGGTCATGTTCGGCTGCGAGCGGTAGATCGTCTGCACCGTGACCGTGCCGTCGGTCGAGGCGAACGTCTTCTCTTCGCGCAGGAAGAACATCGCCGAGTTCACGAAGCGGACGCCCGGCACCGCCAGTGCGGCTTCATTGGCGCGCAGCAGCAGCGCCACCTGATCCTCGATCGCGACGCTGAACGGATCGATCCGGATCGGGCTGCTCCAGGTGCCGTTCGGTGTGGCCGTCACGGGCGCGAGCTGCACGGGTGCGACCTGCGTGCGGCGGTTGGCCTTGGCCTGCGAG
>JANMON010000158.1:0-33211 GCA_031369265.1 Gemmatimonadaceae bacterium
CTCGCAGGCACTCCGCCTCTGCCCGGCGGCGATGGCGGTCCCCGTCCCGCGCCACGCCTGCGGAGACAAGAGCCGCGCCATCCAGCAGGTGCTGACACGCTTCGCGCCGGTGGTGGTGGCGGCCAGCGTGGACGAGTTCTACCTCGACCTCACCGGCACCGAAGCGCTGTATCACGACGAACCGCTGGCCGTGACCGCGCAGCGCATCCGGGCCGCGGTGATCGCCGAGACGGGGTGCAGCATCTCCATCGGCGGTGGTACCAGCACGTTGATCGCGAAGATCGCCGCCGGTGCCGCCAAGCCGATTCCCGGCAGTGGGGCCACCGGCGTGCACATCGTACCGGCGGGCGGCGAAGAAAAGTTCATGCGCACACAGCCGCTCTCCGAGATTCCGGGGATCGGACCGAAGGCGCAGCAGCGCCTGGCGTTGCTCGGCCTGGTGCGTGTGCCGGACGTGCTCGACGCCGATTCGGCCACGATCCGGCGCTACCTCGGCGACAAGCTCGCCGAGTGGATCACGCGGAAGGCCCGTGGCCAGGGCGCATCGGCGCTGCATGGTCGCGACCAGCAGAAGGCCATGAGTCGTGAGGACACCTTCGATCACGACATCAGTGATGACGCCGCATTGGAGACGGAGTTGCAGCGACTCGCGGTGCGCGTGGTGGCCGACCTGCGTGCCGATGGACTGCGCGCCCGCACCATCACCGTCAAGCTGCGCGAGAACGACTTCACCACGCGCAACGCGAGTCGCACGCTCGACGTGCCGGTGAGCACCGAACGCGCCATCTTCACCACCGCCCGTGTGCTGCTCAGGAAGTTGCGCACGACGCGTCGCCTGCCGGTGCGATTGCTCGGCGTGGCCCTCTCACACCTCGACGATGGCGACCTCGCCGAGCAGCTGTCGTTGCTACCGGATGTCACGCCGATGGCCACCGAGACCCCACGCGATCGTGCGCTCGCCGCAGCCGTGGACCGGGTGCGTGCGCGGTTCGGTGCAGGCGCAGTGCAACCGGCGTCGCTGCTCAGTGACGCCGCACCGACCAGCGTGGAGGATCGCACGGAAACAGATGGACCGCGTCGCACATCCCCACCGCCGCGGAACGGAGCGCGGCGCCGCTGACCACCGCGCCGGCGACGCGCACTCGCCAGGCGCTACGACGTTTCGCGTCAGCGAAGCTGGCGTGGATCCAGGAGTCGTGCCCCGATCGACACGCCGAGGAAACGCGCTGAGGTGCCGAGCACACCCCAGCCGTTCAACTCCGGCCGCACGATGCCGAACTTCCACGGTGCCAGCGTGGCGCCGAACTGCGCACCGACGCCGTGCCGCTGGTAGAACTTGAGCGGGCGGTCGGACTGTTGACCCACGTAGCCAACCCCGAAATCGAGTCGCATCCAGTTGATGCTGTCGCGCGGTGGACCACCGATGAAGATCATCGCGGCGTAACCGTGCGTGCGAGGGGCCAGTGCCTGTCGGGTGAACCGGAAGCCGGGACCATCGTTCATCTCGTCGCCCACCCACATCAGGTCCCCGACCACCGTGGTGCCGTCACCACTTTTCCAGCCACTCAGGCCAAGGCTCAGGCCACCGGTCGTTCGCATCGAGTCGGGCAGGGTGCTGGATTGTGCGTGGATCGCTGCGGGCATCAGCACCAGCGCGAGCAGGGCAGGAAAAAAGCGCATCGTCGCAACGTACCGGGCGCTCCCGTGTGACGCCATCGCGATCATGAGGCACTCCGCAGCAAGCGCGGTCCCAGCGCAGCGGAAAGCCGGAGCGTGGTGTGCCAGGCCAGCTGTCGCACACCACGGACCGAACGAGTGTCCACGCCGTGATACTCCAGCGTCGCAACGCCACCGCGTGATGCCTTGAACGCAGGTGCACCACTGGATGCATGGATCCGCTGCTCGCGCTGCCTGGCCGCGTGCATCGTGAGCAGGCTGAGGCGTCGATACAACCCGAGCTGCTGTGGCAGCGTCGTGTCGTAACCGAAGACTGGGTTGGTCATCACGTCCTCCACGCTGTACGACAGGTACGCCGCGACCAAACGCCCGTCGTGAATGAGGCCTTCGCCAGTCAGTACCCCCGCGTACATGCCGTGTGCCAGCCACTGCGGCGTGAATCGCGGGTTGAGTGCGGAGTGTTTCTCGCCGTACAACTGCCAGTACAATGCGGCGATGTCGGTCGCATCGGTGGGTACGAGCACGCGCGACTCCATCGGCTGCTCCTCGGCCATGCGACAGTCGTGTTTGACGTTGCGGTGCGACCAGAACGACGCGAGACGTGGATCCTGATGGAAGACCAATCGGCTCGGCAGCAGTGCGAGGCCCAGCTGCGAGGCATCGCGGAGCAATGCCGGTGAGTGAAACACATCCAGGCTGCGGATCACGAGTGGCAGGCCGGGGAACGCTGCCCGTGCCTGCTCCAGTGCGCGCCGCCATTGCGCGAGCGGCCGTACACCGTGCAAGACGGTCGAGACCGGTAAGGCATCCAGCACCACGATCGGATCCAGCCGACGAAGGAGCGGTGCAATGGCGCGCAATCCAACCGCCGACGATGTGCGCGAGATGCCGCGGGGCAACCGTCGCGTCTCCTCGAGTGCGTAGTCGAGGTATTGGCCCGCAGCGCTGACCACATAGCAGTTCTGCGGGCGGACCTCGGTGATTGCGATCGGCCAAGGGTCGCCGTCCGCGTCCAGCCAGTCCGCCTGCGCGTGCACGTTCGGTGCACACCACGTGGTGCCATGCTCCACCAGCGGTGCCCACAGTGCGCTGACGACGGCTGCCCTCACTCGCCGTTCCACTCGATGTCGCGCGTGCTCACCAGTCGCGGATCGCTGCCAGACACCGCCGCGCGCAGCAGGAGGTGCAGCCAGGATGCCAATTGCAGTCGTCGTGGCCAGGGATCGTCGGCAGCGTCCAGCAGCCCGGCGCCTGGCGCCGCGGCTTTCCGGTACGTGAGCAACGCCAGCCGGCTGCGGAACTGCAGCCCCGCGGGTGGCTCAAGCAACGGTAGTGACGCACTCCCGGCAGGATCGAGCAGTCGGTCGGCGACGTCCGGTTGGTGCCGGAAGCAGTGGACGCCGCTGGTCAGCCGCGGATTGCACTCGATCGCACGCAGGCCCTGCGCCGTCTCGATGAAGTCGAATGCGAACTGTCCACTCAGTGCATGGCAGGCCACGAATTGTCGGACCCACGCCAGCGTCGCGGCATGGCGCAGGCTGTGGAAGCTGATCGCCGCGCCGCGTGGTCCTGCCGTCTCGTCCACGGCATAGGTGGAGTGCGCGAGCACCACACCACAATGCGCCACGCTCCACGTGCATAACGCGCGACCGTCGAGCCGCTCCTGCGCGATCCAGCCACCACCGTGATGCGTGTCGAGGGCCGGCAGCGGGCGACCGGATTCCCAGTCCAGCACGCGCGTGGCGAATCGGGAATAGCGCGGCTTCAGGATGTAGCGGCCAACCGGCAGGTCGAGCAGGTCTCGCACGCCATGCAGCAACGAGTGTGTGCGTGGCACGCGCAGGCCTGCGCGCTCGCTCTCGGCGATGAAGCGCGCCTTGTCGTGCAGCGCGGCCAACCGGGCGCGTGGTTCACACAACACCGGCGCCTGGACCGTGTCGCGCAGCGCCGCCAGATGAAAGACCTCCTCGCAGGTCGGTAGCACCACGTCGATCCGCTGCCGCGCGATGACCCGGTTGATCGCCGCCGCATAGGCGCCATGTCCCTGGCGAGGGGCGGGAAGGCGATGCACGCCAGCCACAAGCCGCGAGCCGCGGCAGATATGCCACGACATGGTGTCGGCCACATGGACCGTGTGCCCCGAGCGCGCGCAGAGCCGCGCCAGCTCGAGGGTCGCCGGCGCGCGTGCGCCAGTCAGCAGGACTTGCATGACCTCATCCCACGCAAACTCGACACTCCGGCCGTCCGCGTCCACCTCCCCGGTTGTCGCCGGGTGCCGTGGTCGCCACTAGTTTCCGCCCACATGTCCATGACCGAGAAACTCGACCTCCTCGCGCGCCGCAGTGCCGAGGCCGAACTGGGTGGCGGTGCCACCCGCCTCGCGGCCCAACACGCGAAAGGCAAGCTCTCCGCCCGCGAGCGGCTCGACATCCTGCTCGATGAGGGGTCGTTCGTCGAGATCGACAAGTTCGTGATTGCCCGCACCGATGCCGACGGCGTCTACGGCGATGGCGTGGTGACCGGCTACGGCCGCATCAACGGCCGGCTGGTGTACGTCTTTTCGCAGGATTTCACGGTGCTCGGTGGCTCGCTGGCCGAGGCGCACGCGCGGAAGATCTGCAAGATCATGGACCACGCGGTGCGGAATGGTGCGCCGGTGATCGGCCTCAATGACAGCGGCGGCGCGCGGATCCAGGAAGGGGTGGTGGCCCTCGGTGCCTACGCCGACATCTTCCTGCGGAACACGCTGGCCAGCGGCGTGGTGCCGCAGATCTCGGCCATCCTCGGTCCATGCGCCGGTGGTGCGGTGTACTCGCCCGCGATCACCGACTTCATCTACATGGTGCGCGGCACCAGCTACATGTTCGTGACCGGCCCGAACGTGGTGAAGACGGTGACGCACGAAGACGTGACGATGGAGGAACTGGGCGGGGCCGACACTCACGCCGGTACCTCGGGTGTGGCGCATTTCGCCTGCGATTCCGAGATGGCGTGCCTGTCGCAGATTCGCGACCTCTTCCGCTTCATCCCGTCGAACAACCTCGCCGACGCCCCGCGCGGCGGAAGCACCGATCTGCGCGACCGGCGCGACGAGGCGCTGCTGGACGTGGTGCCGGAGAATCCGAACAAGCCGTACGACATGCACGAGGTGATCCGTCGTGTGGTGGACGAGGGCGAATTCTACGAAGTGCATCGCGATTATGCGCAGAACATCCTCTGCGGCTTCGCGCACCTGGGCGGCACCAGCGTCGGCATCGTCGCCAACCAGCCCGCCGTGCTGGCCGGTGTGCTCGACATCGCGGCGTCGATGAAGGGCGCGCGATTCATCCGCTTCTGCGATGCGTTCAACATCCCGATCGTCACCTTCGAGGATGTGCCGGGATTCCTGCCCGGCGTCAGTCAGGAGCATGGCGGCATCATCCGACACGGCGCCAAGCTGCTGTACGCGTACTGCGAGGCCACGGTGCCGAAACTGACGGTCATCACGCGCAAGGCGTACGGTGGCGCGTACGACGTGATGAGTTCGAAGCACATTCGCGGCGACTTCAACGTGGCATGGCCGACCGCCGAGATTGCGGTGATGGGACCCAAGGGGGCGGTGGAGATCATCTACAAGCGCGAGATCGCCGAGGCGCCGGATCCCGTCGAGGCGACCGACGCCAAGGTCGAGGAGTACCGCCAGCAGTTCGCCAATCCGTACATGGCCGCAGCCTGGGGCTACGTGGACGACATCATCGATCCGCGCGACACCAGGCCACGCCTGATCGATGCGCTGGAATCGCTGGCTGGCAAGCGCGATCGCAACCCGCCCCGCAAGCACGGCAACATCCCGCTCTGAGCCAGCTGCACCGCTGCCATGCCGAACCGGCTGTGTGCCGGACGGCCGCGGCGGACTCGTGCAGGACTAGCTTTCGCCGTTGATCGGTCGCCGCGCTGCGGCGTCACCTCTTTCCGACCGCCGTTTCCGTGTTCACCAAGCTGCTCGTCGCCAATCGTGGCGAGATCGCCCTTCGTGTCATCCGCGCCTGCCGCGAACTCGGTGTCGCCAGTGTCGCCGTGTACAGCGACGCCGACGTCACCGCGCCGCATGTGCGTGAGGCCGACGAGGCGGTGCACATCGGGCCGGCGCCGGCGGCCGAGAGTTACCTCGTCGGCGAACGAATCCTCGACGCCGCGCGACGGACTGGCGCGCAGGCCATTCACCCGGGGTACGGCTTTCTCTCGGAACGCGAATGGTTCGCGCGGGCCGTTCGCGAGGCGGGACTGGTGTGGGTCGGGCCGCCCGCCGAGGCGATCGCCGCGCTGGGCTCCAAGACCGCCGCGCGCACGCTGGCCGTGGCCGCGGGTGTGCCGGTGGTTCCGGGCACCACGACCGCGCTGCGCGATGCCAGCGAGGCGCGCGCCGTGGCGCAGGAATTCGGCTTTCCGGTGCTGCTCAAGGCGGCGGCAGGCGGGGGTGGCAAGGGCATGCGCGTGGTGCGCCACGCCGACGAACTTCCCGGCGCATTGGCCGCCGCGCAGCGCGAGGCGCAGAACGCGTTCGGCGACGATGCGGTCTATGTCGAGAAGTACATCGAGGGCCCGCGCCACGTCGAGATCCAGGTGCTGGGCGACACGCACGGCACCATGCTGCATCTGGGTGAGCGCGAATGCTCCGTGCAGCGCCGACACCAGAAAATGATCGAGGAAGCGCCGAGCGTCGCCGTGTCGCCCGAGTTGCGCGCGCGCATGGGTGCCACCGCGGTGGCAGCGGCGAAGGCGGCGGGCTACGTCAACGCCGGCACCTGCGAGTTCCTGCTCGATCGCGACGGCAACTATTACTTCCTGGAGATGAACACGCGCATCCAGGTGGAGCATCCGGTCACCGAACTGGTGACCGGCATCGACCTGGTGCAGTGGCAGATCCGCATCGCGGCCGGCGAGAGGCTTCCATTCCGCCAGGAATTGATCGTGCCGCGCGGCTGGGCGATGGAGTGTCGCATCACCAGCGAGGATTTCCAGAACGGCTTCCTGCCGTCCACCGGACGCATCACGTACATGCACCTGCCGTCCGGCCCCGGCATTCGCTGGGACGGCGGCGTGGAACTTGGCAGCGAAATCGGCCTGTTCTACGACCCGATGCTGGCCAAGCTGATCGTGCACGCCGCCACGCGCGAGGCGGCGATCGACCGCATGCATCGCGCATTGCTGGAACTGGAGATCGAGGGCGTCGAGACCTCGCGCGAATTTCACCTCCGCATGATGGAAGACGTCGAGTTCCGGCGCGGGGACATCACCATTCAATGGCTGGAAGCGAAGTTGCCCGAACTGAGTGCGGTGATGCCGCCTGATGCAGATGTTCGTGCCGCGGTGATTGCCGCGGCCCTCATGGCCGAGCGTGATCGCAACGCGGTGAAGCCGTCTGCCCCGCCCACCGATGGTGTGGCTTCGACCACGGCGTGGCAGCGGGCCGCGCGGCTCGAAGGATTGCGCCCCGCATGACCGACTCCGCGACGGTCACCATCGAGCGCATTGCTGCCGGTGGCGATGGCGTGGCCCGCCACGATGGGATGGTCGTGTTCGTGCCACGCGCGGTGCCTGGTGACGTGGTGTCGGTGGCACTGCAGCGGCAGCGCACCTTTGCACGCGGTCGCATCCTCGAGACGCTGACCGCCTCGCCCGATCGCGAGCCGGCGCCCTGCCCGCATTACGAGGGCGATCGCTGCGGCGGCTGTCAGCTGCAGGGGCTGCGCTACGAGGCGCAGCTGGCGATCAAGGGTGACCTGATTCGCGACGCGCTGGTGCGCATCGGCAAGCAGTCGATCGAGGCGGTGCCGGTTGCAGCCAGTCCGTCGCCGTGGGGCTATCGCAACACGCTGACGCTCGCACTCACGCGTGATCGGCTGCGCCCGAACGGATGGATGGCTGGGATGCACGTGGCCGGCGATCCGACACAACTGTTCGAGCTGAAGACCTGCCTGATCGCGATGCCCGAGGTGATGGACGGTTGGCGCGACGTGCTGGCGGCGGCAGAAAACCTGCCACGCTCGGCCGCCTTGCGCGTGACGCTGCGGCTGCTGAACGCCGGTGGACTGGCGCTGACGGTGGAAGGTGGCACGCAGTGGAAACAGGCGGCGATCGAGGCACTGGTGGCCGCCGTGCCATCGCTGCATGCGGTCTGGTGGGTGCGTGACGACGAAGTGCGCGCGATGCGATACGACAAGCGCACCGTCCAGGAGGCGGGCGCCAGCTTCACGCAGGTCAATCCGGCCGTCGCCGAGTTGCTGCGCGCGTACGTCGTGACGCAGGTCGAGGCGGTGCAACCCGACGCGGTGGTGGATGCCTACGCGGGCAGCGGTGTGCTGGCGATGCGGCTCCTGCGTGAGGGACGTCGAGTGACGGCAATCGAACTCGATCCCGACGCGTCGGCCGTGGCCGGAGCGGCGCTGCACAGCGATCCGCTCTCGCGCGTGCTGACGGGCCGCGTCGAGCACCTGCTGCCGCACGGCTTGCCGGCGTCGGTGGTGGTGCTCAATCCGCCGCGTGCCGGCGTGGACGCGACGGTGCCGGCGTTGATCGCCGCCGCCACGTCCGGCGTCACGCGCGTGGTCTACGTGAGCTGTGATCCCGCCACGTTGGCGCGTGACATCGCACGCCTCGGCGCCGGCTGGCGGACCGTGGCGGTGCAGGCGTTCGACATGTTTCCGCAGACGGCGCACGTGGAGACCGTCTGCACCATCGATCGCGAGGATCCCGCGTGAAATACGTCGTCGAGGTGCACGGACAGCGCCACGAGGTGGAAGTCGGCCCCGATGGCGTGACCTTCAATGGCGAGGTGGTGCAGGCCTCGCTGACCGACGTCCCGGGTTCGCCGGTGCGGCAGGTGATGATCGACGATACGATGCACCGCGTGATCGCGCGCCGCGGCGCCAGTCGCGGGCAGTACACGCTGCTGCTGGGTGGGCATCGGTATGCCATCGAGGCGCTCGATTCGCGCACCCGCGCCATCCGTGACCTGACTGCGGCCACCGGCGGCAACGCCGGTCCGGCACCGCTGGTGGCGCCGATGCCGGGGATGATCGTGCGCGTCTCGGTGGTGGTCGGCGACATGGTGGTGGCCGGACAGGGAATGATCGCGATGGAAGCGATGAAGATGGAGAACGAGCTTCGTGCCGCCGGGCCGGGAACCGTGACGGCCGTGCGCGTGGTGGCGGGCACGGCCGTCCAGAAGGGCGCGATCCTCGTCGAGCTGGCCTGAGCGCGCGCGGCGCTCAGCGCCCGAGCCAGTAGCTCGCCTTCACCAGGAATACGTTCTTCGGCCGCTCGGAGAACAGGGCGTCGAAGCCAGGCTGCACGCCGCCGAGCACGGGATCGTTGGTGTACGTGTCACGCCCCTGCGACCAGACGAAGAACAACACCGACCCTGGACGGTATTCCCAGCGCACCACGTTGTTCGTGCGGAGCTGCCCGAATCGGAAGCCATCCGGCTCGCCACGCGCCGTGTACGGACGGAAGCGCGCATTCACGTCGGCCGCACGACCATCCGCCATCGCACGCCAGTTGGTGTACGACCCGGTGCTCACGAACGGCTGCAGGTAGCTCTCGAAGCTGAGCCGTGGCGTGATGGTGTAGTTCACGCGCATCGTGATCGAGCTGGTGGCCTGGTACAGCCGCGCGAACGTGTACGAGAGGACGCCGTCGTCGGTGAAGTTGCCGATCCACTGCTGGTCGTCGATGTTGCGCCCGTAGCCCAGGCGCACGCTGCCGTTGAGCTGTGAGCCGAGGCGCAGGTTCCCACCTACGCCCACGTCCCAGTTGCTCCCCAGCCCATCGGTGCGGCGTCCGCCGAAGAAGTTCAGGCTCGGCGTGAACGCATTGCGGTTGTCGCCATCCATGCCTGCCCACATCTGCAGGCTCCGCGGCCGTCGCAGCGCCGGTCCGCCACGCGCATCGCGATCGGAGTAGGACGTCACCACGTTGTTGATGCCGATGCCACTGTAGGCATTCCAGAAGTTCTTGAACTGCCCGTTCGCATTGACGTTGCCACCGTTGCCGATCACCATGCCGTCGGTGTTGGTGGTGCCATAGGCGTTGAAGTTCACCTGCCCACGGCGCATGATGCCGAACGGCTTGGTGGGACGCAGTGCGAACCACATCGACCCTCCCGCCTCGTCGCTGCGGGTGCGGAATCCGAGGTCGTTGATCTCGAAGCCGGGCGTCATGTACCACGCACTGGTGCTGAAGCGCGTGATGCCGCCACCCTGCTTGTCGAGCGACAGCTGCGCCATCGTGCCCGAGAGGCTGGTGCGCGTGCTGTCGTACGCCAGGTGTCCAGCGTCGCTGCGCTGATATAGGTGCACGTTCGACCGCTGCGTGGCGGCGATGGCGGCGGCCGAGCCACCGACACGACTGCCGGCCACCTGCGCCGACACCTGGAACTTGTTGCCACCGAAGCGATGGCGGGCATCCAGGCCGCCGGTCCACGCGTTGTCACGCAACACGTCGGTCGTCCACTGGTCCAGGCGCCGCGAGGTGTTGGTGAGCATCAGGCCGACACCGGAGTTGCCGCCGCGAAGGTCTTGCTGCAGCCGCAGCACGCCGTAGTTGGTCATCGGCTCGATGGTGCGTCCTTCGGTGCCATCCATGCGATTCGTGACCGCGTCGATCAGGCCGATGGAGAGCCCGTTACCCAGCCGGCCGGTGACCTTGGCGGCGCCGAGGATCGTGGATTGCTGCGGCGACGCCGCGTCACCGTATCGACCGCCGAGCTGCGGGGACCGTCCGATCCGTCGCGAGTAGAACAGGCCGGTGCAATCGCCGTCGTTGCAGTCGATGTCGTAGCGGAAGATGCCACTGCCTTCCAGGAAGAATGGCCGACGCTCGGCGTAGAACTGCTCGAAAGCGCTCAGGTTCAGCACGCCCGGATCGGCTTCCACCTGGCCGAAGTCCGGATTGATCGCGGCGTCGAGCGTGACGTTGGAGGTCAGGCCCAGCTTCAGGTCGGCGCCGAACTGGCTCTTGGCCGCGTCGCGTGGCGAACCGTCTCCCCGTGGCGAGTAGCCGTAGCGGCCGACGGTGTACGGCATCAGTTCCATGCGCCGCGGGGCGGTGAGCCCGACGAAGCCGGGTACTTCCGCATATTGGCTCACGAAGCCGGTCTTCGAGCGGCGGATCAGCGGCCAGACCGGTCGCTCACCCTTTCGGGCGATGCGGCGCATGATGCTGATGCCGAACGTGTTGTCGCCGCTCGGTACATAGCGGAGCTGGCTCAGCGGAATCCGGTACTCGGCCGTCCAGCCGAGCGAGTCCACGCGCGTCGCCCCTTCCCAGACGGCGTTCCAGCCCCAGTCCTCCTCGCCGTCGTTGAACATGTAGCCGTCGGCCATCGCCCCGCCGGCCGTCAGTCGGAACAGGTAGGCGGTGCGGCGGTCGTGGTAGGAATCGACGCCGATGATCATGTCGTCGGACAGGGCGAAGGCATCGCGCCGCTGCAGCACGGCCAGGATGCTGTCGGGCCGCGGATCGAAGGAGCGGACGAACACGTACAGGTGCCGGCTGTCGTAGGCGACCCGGGCTTCGGTGGCGAAGCTGGGGTCGGCGCCTTCGGTCGGCTCGAACTGCTTGAAGTCGCCGATCGTCTGGGCCGTCTTCCATATGGCGTCGTCGTCGCGTCCGTCGATCTGGGGCGCCCGCGCGGCGCGGCTGGGACGGTAGGCGGGCGCTTCCGGTGCCGCCTGGCGTGGCGCGGTGACCGGGGGTGAACCGCCAGCGGCGGTGGCCACGGTGATCTGGAGAAGCAGGGCGGGGAGCAGCATCGAGGGGGGCGCGATCAGGGGAGGCGGTGCCAGGAGGTGGCACGGCTCTTTGATGCGCCCTACGTGGCAAAGGTTGCCGGCAGTTTCGCGACCTGCGCGATCGGTCGCCCGCCAGGCTGTCTAACCCGTTGTGTTGACGGGACTTCGACGGCTGGCTATGCTTCGGGTCTGTCCAAAACACCCTTTCGGGGGGGCCGAGACCCGGGTTGCGATGTGCACCGGTGAGGCGTGGGTTCAATTTCGTCCGTTGTGTCAGATGCATCCGTCGCAGAAGACGTACAGCCCGAAGCCAGCTGACTTGAGTCATGCGTGGTGGGTGGTGGACGCCGAAGGCATGGTCCTCGGTCGTCTCGCCGCCGAAGTCGCGAAGGTCATTCGCGGCAAGCACAAGCCGATGTTCACCCCGCATGCCGATACCGGCGACTTCGTCGTCGTGATCAATGCCAACAAGGTGCGCGTCACCGGTCGCAAGGCCGAGCAGAAGACCTACTTCCGTCACACCGGCTACATGGGTCACGAGAAGTACACGGCCTTCGCCGACATGATCGAGAAGCACCCGGAGCGCGTGATCGAGAAGGCGGTGTACGGCATGCTGCCGAAGACCGACCTCGCCCGCCGCCACCTGCGTCGCAAGCTGCGCGTCTTCGCCGGCCCGACCCACGACCACGTTGCGCAGAAGCCGCAGCCGCTCACGTTGACCGCCGCGAAGGGGACGAAGTAATGGCGACCGAACAGCTCCACGCCGTCGGCCGCCGCAAGGAAGCGGTCTGCCGCGTCTACATCACGCCGGGCACCGGCAAGTGGGAGATCAATGGTGGCCGGACCCTCGGCGACTACTTCCCGCGTCCGTCGCTGGTGACGTCCATCCAGCAGCCGTTCACGGTCACCGACACGATCGGTGGCTATGACGTGAAGGCCAACCTCACCGGTGGCGGCCAGGCGGGCCAGGCCGGTGCGCTGCGCCTTGCGATCGCCCGCGTGCTGGTCCAGATCGATGCGGACCACAAGAAGAAGCTGCGCGAGTTCGGGCTCCTGACGCGCGACGCACGCTCGGTCGAGCGCAAGAAGCCGGGTCAGCCCGGCGCCCGCAAGAAGTTCCAGTTCAGCAAGCGCTAGTCGTTGTCGCAGTGGCACGGCGCCCCGACGCGCCGTGTCGCTGCACCGCTCGTATCTCTCACGCGTCCTGAGTGCCCGCTGGTGCCGGCCTTGCCGGTTGCGAGGCACGTGGACGGACGCGGTGGATCCAACCTTCTGATTGACTCAACATGTCGCAGCCCACGATCGAACAGCTCCTGGAGGCCGGTGTACACTTCGGCCACCAGACCCGCCGCTGGAACCCGAAGATGCGCAAGTTCATCTTCGCGGAGCGCAACGGCATCCACATCATCGACCTGCAGAAGACCCTCAAGCAGCTCGAACTCGCGCAGAAGCTGGCGCGCGAAGTCGTGCTCCGCGGTGAGCAGGTCCTCTTCGTCTGCACCAAGCAGCAACTTCAGGCCATCGTGGCCCAGGAAGCGGAACGCTGCGGCTCGATGTTCATCACCGAGCGCTGGCTCGGCGGCCTGCTGACCAACTTCGGCACCGTCAAGAAGCAGCTGAAGAAGCTCAAGGAGCTCGAGGCCGGCAGCGAGGAAGGCGGCGGGTTCTCGAACTACACGAAGAAGGAACAGCTGATGATGCGCCGCCAGCGCGACAAGCTGTCCAAGAACCTGTCGGGCATCGCCAGCATGACGCGCCTGCCGGGCCTGATGTTCGTCGTGGACGCGAAGAAGGAAAACATCGCCGTCAGCGAGGCCAACAAGCTGGGCATCCCGATCATCGCGATCGCCGACACCAACGCCGACCCCGACCTGCTGACCGTGCCGGTCGCCGGCAACGACGATGCGATCCGTTCCGTCGAGTTGATCGCCCGCGCGATCGCCGACGTGATCTCGGAAGCGCGCCGTGAAGCCCCGACCCGCGTGGTCGAGGAAGAGTCCGAGGACAGCACGTACAGCTCCGACCGCGGCATGGAATCGGCCGGTCGTGGCGACGACCGTGGTCGTCGTGGCGGTGGCCAGGGTGGTCAGGGTGGTGGGCAGGGTGCAGGTGCCGCCGGTGCGCAGGGTGGTCAACGCCGCCGCCGCCGTGCCAAGCCCGAGGCGATCCAGGCGCGCCTCCGCGGCCCGGATGCTGCCGCCGCCGTCGAAACCACCGACGACGCGTCGTAATCGGCTCGCCGTCGCGAGGGGCGCGGCTACCCGCGCCCCTGCGTTCGGTGTAAGCTTCCCGACGCCGCCGGCCACCAGCCGGCGGCGTTTCCACACTCTCGATTGACCCGGTCTCCCGACCATGACGACAATGAATTTTACGGCCAAGGACGTCCAGGAACTGCGGCAGCGCACTGGCGCCGGCATGATGGACTGCAAGAAGGCGCTGACCGAGATGAACGGCGACCTCAACGCCGCGGTGGAATACCTGCGCAAGAAGGGCATCGCCAAGGCAGAGTCACGCTCGGGTCGCACCACCAGCGAAGGCATGATCGGCAGCGCCGTGTCGGCCGATGCGACCACGGGTGTGATCGCCGAAGTGAATTGCGAAACCGACTTCGTGGCCCGCACCGATGACTTCAAGGCGCTGGTGGACGTCGTGCTGGCGCACGCCCTGGTCACCGATGCCGCCGACGTGGACGCGCTGCTGGCCTCGCCGGTCGCTGCCGAGGGTGGCAAGACGCTGGATACCGTGGTCAAGGAGCGCTCCGCCAAGCTCGGCGAAGTGGTGAACGTGCGACGTGTGGCGCGCTACGCCGCCGCGCAGGGTGCCGTGGGCATGTACACGCACCACAACGCCAAGGTGGGCGTGCTGGTCGAGGCCAGCCTGGGCAACGCCGCCGGTGCCGCCACCGAGCCGGTCCAGACCATGCTGAAGGCGATCGCCGAGCATGCCGCGGCGATGAATCCGCTGGCGCTCGATCGCTCCGGCATCGCGCCGGAACTGGTGGAGAAGGAGAAGCGCATCGCGGAAGACCAGGCCCGCCAGAGCGGCAAGCCGGAAGCCATGATCGAGAAGATCGCCACCGGCAAGCTGGAGGCGTTCTTCAAGGACATGTCGCTGGTGTCGCAGCCGTGGGTGCGTGAGCCGAAGAAGACCATCACGGATCTGATCAAGGAAACCGGCAAGGCTGCCGGTACCGAGATCGCGGTGACGCGCTTCGTGCGCTTCGCCCTCGGCGACGCGTGAGCGATTCCACGGATGCACATGCTGTGACGGGTGCCGGCGAGGCCGGCATCCGGTATCCGCGCGTCCTGATCAAGCTCTCCGGCGAGGCGCTGGCCGGGGAACGCAAGGTCGGCTTCGACTTCGAGCGTGTCGCGTTCTTCTGCGAGCAGATCAAGGAGGTCGTCGATCTCGGGTGTCGCGTCGGCCTGGTGATCGGCGGTGGCAACATCGTGCGCGGGGCCCAGCTTGCGCAGAACGGCATGGATCGCGTCGGTGCCGACTACATGGGCATGCTCGGCACGGTGATCAACGCGCTGGCGCTGCAGGACCAGCTCGAGAAGCGTGGCGTGGACACCCGCGTCATGACCGCGATCCGCATGGAGGAACTGGCCGAACCCTACATTCGCCGCCGCGCCATGCGGCACCTCGAGCAGGGACGCCTGGTGCTCTTCGCTGCCGGCACCGGCAATCCGTACTTCTCGACCGACACCGCGGCCGTGCTGCGCGGCATCCAGATGAAGGCCGATGTGATCATCAAGGCCACCAGCGTGGATGGCGTCTACTCGGCCGACCCCAAGAAGGATCCGAATGCGGTGAAGTACGAGACCGTCAGCTTCCGCGACGTGATGCTGGGCGAGCTTGCAGTGATGGACCAGACGGCCATCACGCTCTGCAAGGAGAACTCGCTGCCGCTGATCGTCCTCAACACTCACACTCCCGGCGCCATTGCCCGCGCAGTGCGTGGCGAACGCGTCGGCACCTTCGTGTCATGATCCAGGACATCCTGAAGGCAACCAAGGCCGGCATGGAGAAGGGCATGGAGAACGCCAAGCGCGAATTCTCCACCGTCCGCACCGGCAAGGCCTCCCCGAACATGCTCGACACCATCATGGTGGAAGCCTACGGGTCGATGGTCCCGCTCAACCAGGTCGCGTCGGTCTCGACGCCCGAGGCCCGCACGCTGATCGTCACCCCGTTCGACAAGGGGCAGGCGAAGCTGATCGAGAAGGCGATCCGTGAGTCGGACCTCGGTCTCGATCCGGCGCACCAGGGCAGCATCATCCGTGTGCCGCTGCCGTCGATGAACGAGCAGCGTCGCAAGGAACTGGTGAAGGTGCTGCACAACCTGGCGGAGGATGGCCGGGTGGCGATCCGCCACGCCCGCACCGATGCGCGCGACAGGCTGAAGAAGCTGAAGAGCGTATCGGAGGACGAGGTGAAGGCGGCCGAGAAGGACCTGCAGAAGCTTCACGACGACTACATCGGCAAGATCGAAGCTGCCGTGAAGTCGAAGGAAGCCGAGCTGATGGAAGTCTGAGGACGGTCGTGGCCACGACCTCCACGCTGTCCACCCCCGACCTGCTGGAACAGGTGCGGCTGGCGGGAACGCCACCGAAGCACGTTGCCATCATCATGGATGGCAACGGCCGCTGGGCGCGCAAGCATTTCATGCCGCGTCCACTCGGTCACCGCTCGGGGATGAAGGCAGTGCGCGAGGTCGTCCACGGCGCGATCGAGGCCGGCGTCGAGCACCTGTCGCTCTTCGCCTTCTCACAGGAAAACTGGCAGCGTCCGACCACCGAAGTTTCGGCGCTGATGTCACTGCTGGAGGAGTACATCGCGAAGGAAGTGGCCGAGCTCTCCGAGCGTGGCGTGCGCGTGCGCATCCTCGGCGAGCGCGAACGGCTGACGGATGGGGCGCGGCAGGCCGTGGAGCTGGTCGAAAGCACGACGGCGCACAACGGCACCCTGCACCTGAACATCTTCATCTCGTACGGCAGTCGCATGGAGCTGGTGCGCGCCACACAATCGCTGGCGCGCGATGTGGCCCAGGGCATCATCCGTCCCGAGGACATCGACGAGGACGCGATCAGCGGCCGCCTGATGACCGCCGGGATGCCCGACCCCGACCTGCTCATCCGCACGTCCGGCGAGCAGCGCGTGTCGAACTTCCTGCTCTGGCAGCTTGCCTACACCGAGTTCTACATCTCCGGTGTGCTGTGGCCTGACTTCGGCCGTCGCGACCTGTTCGCGGCGATCCTCGACTACAAGCGGCGCGAGCGTCGGTATGGCAAGGTCTCCGTCTGACCAGCGGCATGTCGGAGCTCGCGAAGCGCGTCATCGTCGCACTGATCATCGCACCCATCGCCGTCGTCGCAGCCTGGTTCGGTGATGCCGCACTGGCCGCGCTCCTGAGCGTGGTGGCGGCTGTGGCAGCGTGGGAGTTGTGCCGCATCGCGCGCGGCACCGGCGTCGAGCCGCTGGAGAGCCTGACCATCGCGATGTCAGCGGCACTGCCGCTGATGGCGCATGGCGTGCGCCTGGCTGTGCTGCGACCGAGTGCCGCCTGGTTCGCAGTGGCGATGCTCGCCATCATGACCGTGACGACCTTCCGTCGCCGCATCGATCAACGTCCACTGGCGGTGGCCGCCGTGGGCCTGTTCATCGTGTTCTACACCGGTGGCATGCTGAGCTTCGCGTACGACCTGCGCTATCACAACTACGCGATCGGTCGTATCGGGCAGTGTCTCGTGCTGCTGCTGCCGGTGCTGTTGACCTGGGCCTCCGACGTGGGCGCATACTTCGTCGGACGCCTCCTCGGCCGCACCAAGTTGATGCCTTCGGTGAGCCCGGCCAAGACAGTCGAAGGCGCACTCGGCGGCGTCCTGCTGAGCGTCGCGATCTGCTGGGTGTACGTGCGTTACCTGCTGGTGCCGCAGGGACAGCTCGGGCTCGCACCGCTGGGCATCGTGTGCTTCGGTGTGGCGATCGCGGTGGCGGCGCAACTCGGCGACCTGTTCGAATCGCTGCTCAAGCGCGAGGCGAAGGTGAAGGACAGTTCGCACCTGCTGCCCGGCCACGGCGGCTTTCTCGATCGCGTGGACAGCCTGCTGTTCGTGCTGCCCGTGGCCACGATGCTGCTCAACGTGCTGCTGATCCCAGCACCGCAGCCATGATGCCGCGCGGCATCGCCATCCTCGGCTCCACCGGCTCGGTCGGCACGACGGCGCTTCGGGTGCTCGCGCGCCAGCGCAGCCGGTTCGCCGTGCGTGCGCTGACGGCCTTCAGCAACACCGCGCTGCTGCGCGCGCAAGCGGCAGAATTCGGCCCGTCCTACATCGGCATGGTGCAGCCGTGCGTGGACGCCGATGCGTCGTGGGCCAGCGGCGCCGAGTGCCTGATCGCCGCGGCGGTGCGTGAGGACGTGCACACGGTGATCAACGCGGTTGTCGGTGCGGCTGGCTTGCGTGCCACTCTCGCGGCGCTGGAAGCGGGGAAGCGCGTCGCGCTGGCGAACAAGGAAACGCTGGTGATGGCGGGTGGGCTGGTGACGGCCGCCGCGGTGCGTGGCGGGGGCGAGCTGGTGCCGGTGGACAGCGAACATTCCGCCATCCTGCAGTGCGTCGCCGGCCGTCCGATGAGCGAGGTCCGCCGGCTGATCATCACCGCCTCGGGTGGTCCGTTCCGCACCTGGGAGGCAGAGCGCGTGCGTGGTGCAACCGTCGCCGATGCGCTCAACCACCCCACCTGGACGATGGGTCGCAAGATCACCATCGACAGTGCGACGCTGGCCAACAAGGCGCTGGAAGTGATCGAGGCGCATCACCTGTTCGGGATTCCGTACGATCGCATCGAGGTGGTGGTGCATCCGCAGAGCGTGGTGCACTCCTTCGTGGAGTTCGTGGACGGCAGCGTGCTGGCGCAGCTCGGCGTGCCAAGCATGGAGTTGCCGGTGCTGTATGCACTCACGCATCCGGATCGCATCGCCGACACCGGTGTACCGGCGTTCGATCCGGTGGCGCTCTCGCCCCTGACGTACGAGCCGCTGCGGCATGACGTGTTCCCGGCCCTCGGGCTGGGCATCCGCGCCGGCCAGCAGGGCGGGGCGGCGCCGGCGGTGTTCAACGCCGCGAACGAACAGGCCGTGGCGCGCTTTCTGGATGGAGCGCTGACGTTCGGCGACATTGCGCGTGCCATCGCCAGCGCCCTCTCGGCGTGCGGTGATGCACCTGGAGATACCCTCGAGGCACTGGTGGCGGCGGATGCTGCGGCACGCGCCCATGTGCGGGAGTTTGCATGAACGTGTTGCCGATCCTCTCTCCCCTGCTGGTCTTCGGACTGGTCGTGTTCGTGCACGAACTGGGGCATTTCCTGGCCGCGAAGGCGGTCGGCATTTATGCCCCTGTCTTCTCGCTCGGCTGGGGCCGCCGCATCTGGGGCCGCCGGAGCGGCGAGACCGACTACCGCCTGTCCATGTTCCCGATCGGTGGCTACGTGCGCATGGCGTCGCGCGAGGACGAGGCGATGGCCGCGTTCGAGGGCGGCGGAGATCGCGGCACTCTGGCGGAGGACGCTGCCACGCCAAAAGGTGAGCCAGGCGTGCCGTGGGACCCGGCGGCGCTGGTGCCGTTCGGCCCGAAGCCGGTGCCGCAGGATCGCTGGTTCGAGTCGAAGCCGCTGTGGGCCAAGCTGGTGGTGATGCTGGCCGGCGTGACGATGAACTTCCTGTTGGCGATCGTGGTGATCACCGCGTTGCGGCTGTCGTCCGGGGTGCCGAGCACGGCGCCGGTGGTCGGTTCGATCCTGCCGGGGACGCCTGCCGAGCAGGCTGGGCTGCTGCCGGGCGACAGCGTGGTCTCGATTGCGGGGACGCCGATCGCCCAATGGCGCGACCTGGTCGGCGTATTGACCGTGCGGGCCAACGTGCCGTTGCCGATGGCGATCGTGCGCGGTGGCACGCCGATGACGTTGACCGTGACGCCGAAGGCGACGGTGGACACGAATCCCGAGACCGGTGCTGTGCGCTCGCTGGGCCGGATCGGCGCCAGCGGGTCGCGCCTGGCGGTGGGTCCGGTGGACGCCGTGGTCGAGGGTGTGGAAGGCACGTGGGATATCGTGGTCGCCACCGTCGATGTGCTGGGCAAGCTGCTGACGGGCGAAGTGTCGCCGAAGCAGCTGGGCGGGCCACTGATGATCGCGCAGGCGTCGGTGCAAACCGCGCAGGCCGGCGGCTTGGAAGCCGTGCTGGGGCTGCTGGCGCTGATCAGCGTCAACATCGCCGTGCTGAATCTGCTGCCGGTGCCCGTGCTGGACGGCGGCCAGGTGATCCTGGCGGTGCTCGAGTCGGTGCGCGGTCGTCCGCTGGGTGACCGGGCCAAGGGCATCGTGATGTACGCCGGCGTCGGCCTGGTGCTGTTGCTGCTGGTGACGACGACGTTCAACGACCTGGCGCGGATCGGGTCGCAGCTGCTGGGGCATTTCCGCGGCTAGCTGTCGCATGGCGGAGTTCGTCGCACCGCACCGCTTTACATCCGTCCGTAGGGTCTGTACTTTTCAGGGCTTACGATCATTCAGGACATTCGGACGCGCATTACCGCGCAGACCCAGGACCATGGCATTCGAAAAGGCTGCAGCAATCGAGAAGCACCGTCAGCACGAGACCGACACCGGCTCGACCAACGTGCAGATCTCGATTCTCACGGAACGGATCAATTACCTCACTGGTCACTTCCGTACGCACAAGAAGGACCATCATGGACGTCAAGGCCTGCTCAAGATGGTTGGGCGACGCCGTCGCCTCCTTGACTATCTGAAGCGGACCGATCTGGCCGGATACCGGAAGATCATCGCAGACCTTGGCCTCCGGTATTAATCCGGGCCTCAATGGCAATCGCGCGGGCGTCATCGGACGTCCCGCGCGTTTTGCGTTTCCCGCAGCCGATTCCCACACGTGATGCAGAGAATTGAAAAGACGTTCGCCGGCCGCAAGCTCGTCATCGAGACAGGCCGCATGGCGAAGCAGGCCGCCGGGTCAGCGCTGGTGACCTACGGCGAGACGATGGTGCTTGCCGCCGTCACCGTCAGCGAGAACAAGTCCTCGCTGCCGTTCTTCCCGCTAACGGTCGAGTACAAGGAAAAGACCTACGCCGCCGGCAAGATTCCGGGCGGGTACATCAAGCGCGAAGGCCGGCCGTCGGACAACGAGATCCTGACCTGCCGTATCGTCGACCGCTCGATCCGTCCGCTGTTCCCGGAAGGCTTCCAGAACGAGGTGCAGGTCGTGATCTACGTGATCTCGGCCGACCAGGAGAACAAGCCCGACACGCTGGCGCTGCTGGCCACCAGCTATGCGCTGGCCGCGTCGCAGGCGCCGTGGAACAAGCCGATCGCCGGCGTGCGCATCGGTCGCATCCAGGAGAAGTGGGTGCTCAACCCCACGTTCCAGCAGCTCGAGTACAGCGACATCGACATGATGGTCGCCGGCTCGTCCGACTCGATCATGATGGTCGAGGGCGGCGCGCTGGAAGTGAGCGAGGAAGACGTGGTCGAGGCGATCACCGTCGCGCACAAGGGCATCAAGGAACTGATCGCGATGCAGGAAGAACTGCTCGCCAAGGCCGGCACGAAGGAGCCGATGCCATGGGCCAAGCACGAACCGGCCGCTGACCTCGTGAAGCGCGTCGGCGACCTGGCCTCGGAGCGGATCGCGAAGGCGCTGAACCAGGCTGACAAGGCGACGCGCGTGAAGGCGATCGAGCTGGTGAAGCGCGAAGTGGCGGCGCTGATCGTGGCCGAGACGCCGGACATGGGCAAGGATGCCGGCGGCATCCTGGACGGCATGGAGTACGACGCGCTGCGCGCGCAGGTGCTGGACACCAAGAAGCGTGTCGACGGCCGCGCCGTGAACGAAGTGCGCCAGATCACCATCGAGACCGGCTTGCTGCCGCGCGTGCACGGGTCGTCGCTCTTCACCCGTGGCCAGACGCAGGCGCTGGTGGCGGTGACACTCGGCACCGGCAACGATGTGCAGCGCCTGGACTCGATCGACGATCCGCAGGAGCAGACGAAGTCGTTCATGCTCCACTACAACTTCCCGCCGTTCAGCACCGGCGAAGCGAAGCCCATGCGCGGCACCAGCCGTCGCGAGATCGGGCACGGCAACCTCGCCGAGCGCGCCATCCAGGCCGTCCTGCCGCCGTTCGAGGAATTCCCGTACACCGTCCGCATCGTGTCGGAGATCCTCGAGTCGAACGGCTCCAGCTCGATGGCATCGGTGTGCGGCAGATCGCTTTCGCTGTACGACGCCGGTGTGCCGATCAAGGCGCCGGTGGCCGGTGTGGCGATGGGCCTGATCAAGGAAGGCAAGAAGTACGCGATCCTGACCGACATCCTTGGCACCGAGGACCACCTCGGCGACATGGACTTCAAGGTTGCGGGCACCGAAGCGGGCATCACGTCGATCCAGATGGACATCAAGATCGATGGGCTGGACCTGAAGATCATGACCGAAGCGCTGGCGCAGGCCAAGGAAGGCCGCCTGCACATCCTCGGCGAAATGGCGAAGGCACTCAACGCCCCGAACGCGGAACTGTCGCAGTATGCCCCGCGCATCGTGACGCTGACGATCAGTCCCGAGAAGATCGGCGACCTGATCGGGCCGAAGGGCAAGACGATCCGCGGCATCCAGGACGAGACGGGTGCCGAGCTGACCGTGGACGATTCGGGCCTGGTCACCATCGCAGCCGTGGGTGGCGAGGCGATGGAGCGCGCCAAGCAGATGGTCAAGGCCATCACCGCCGAGCCGGTGGTCGGCGACACGTACGAAGGCACGGTGAAGAGCATTACGGCGTTCGGCGCATTCGTCGAGATCATGCCGGGCACCGAGGCCTTGCTGCACGTCTCCGAGATCAAGTGGGAGCGCGTGGACAAGACCGAGGACGTGCTGAAGAAGGGTGAGCGCGTGACCGTCAAGCTGGTCGATCGCGACGAGCGTGGCCGTCTGCGCCTGTCGATGAAGGCGCTGCTGCCGAAGCCGGAAGGGTTCGTCGAGCGCGAGCCGTCGGCGCCGCGTGAATCGTCGGGCGGGGAAGAGCGTGGTGACCGCGGAGATCGCGGCTCGCGCGGTGCCCCGCGTCGCCGGTAAATGATCGCGCTCGCGACGCCGCCTGAGACAGGCGTCTCGCGCACAGTGCTGCCGAATGGCCTGACCGTGCTCTCGGAATTCGTTCCGGGAGTGCGGTCAGTCGCCATCGGGGCCTGGGTGCGCTCGGGATCGATGCACGAGGAGACGGCGCAGATGGGCATCGCGCACCTGCTCGAGCACATGGTGTTCAAGGGCACCACGAAGTACAGCGCGAAGGCGCTGGCGCTCTCGCTGGAGGTGCTCGGCGGGTCGCTGGACGCCTACACCACCCGCGAACACACGTCGTTCCAGGCCCGCGTGCTCGACGAACACCTGTCGCAGGCCGCCGACGTGCTGCATGAACTCTGCTTCCATCCGCTGCTCCGTGATGACGACCTGCGCCTCGAGCGCAAGGTGATCCTGGAAGAGATCGCGATGGTGGACGACACACCGGACGACGTGGTGTTCGAGCTGCATGCGCACCGCATGTATCCGGATCACGTGTACGGACACGCGATCCTTGGCACGCCGGCGACCGTCAAGAAGCTGCAGGTGGCCGACCTGCGCGCCTGGCACGAACGCGCCTACCACCCGCCGCAGATCGTGTTGGCGGCAGCGGGGAACGTCACGCACGAACATCTGCTGGATGTGCTCGACGCCACCGGCTGGGCGACGCGTGCACGGGGCGTGAGCGACTGGCTTCCGGCACCGCCCGCGCCGCTGCAGGTGACGCGCGGCTACGGCCACAAGAAGCGGAAGGACATCGCGCAGACACACATCGTGCTGGCCTGCGAGGCGCCGCGACACGCCTCCGCCGAACGCCATGCGGTGGCGGTGGCATCGGCGCTGCTGGGTGGCGGCATGAGTTCACGCCTCTTCCAGACTGTGCGCGAAGAACTCGGACTGGCCTACAGCGTGTACTCGTACTACAACACGTTTCTCGACAACGGGCAGCACGGCGTGTATCTGGCCACCGCACCGGAGCAGGCGCGCGAGGCGTACGCGGTGGTCTGCCGCGAGATGGCGGCGGTGGCCGGCGGTGCGATGAGCGACGACGAGATCGCGACCGGCATCAGCCAGTTGAAGGGCCAGCTGGTGCTGTCGCTGGAGGGTGTATCGTCTCGTCTCTATCGTGCCGCCGAGGTGGCGTTGTACGACGAGCCGTATCGTCCCATCGATGTGTTGCTGGCGGAACTGGACAGCGTCACTCCCGCACAGGTTCGTGCCGCCTGTGCCGCGTACCTCGATCCGGCACAATGCAGTGTGCTCAGTCTCGGGCCGACAGCTGCTGCCTGAAGCGCTCCGGCCGATATCTCTCCTGTCATCCCACGAGCCATGAAGATCGGCGTTCCGAAAGAGATCAAGACCAACGAGAACCGGGTGGCGCTGGTCCCCGCCGGCGCCGAAGCGCTGGTGAGCGCCGGCCATAGCGTGTTCGTCGAAGCGGGTGCCGGCCTTGGCAGCGGCTTCAGTGATGCCGATTACTCCGATGTCGGCGCCACCATCATGCCCGACGCCGCCTCCACCTGGGGCAGCGCTGAGCTGCTGCTGAAGGTGAAGGAACCGATCGAGACGGAGTGGGGCTTCCTGCGCCCCGACCTGACGCTCTTCACCTACCTGCATTTCGCGGCCGACGAGAAGCTCACGCGTGCGCACCTGGCCAGTGGTGCCACCTGCATCGCGTATGAGACGGTGGAGCTGCCGACGCGCGAGCTGCCGCTGCTGACACCGATGTCGGAGGTGGCGGGACGCATGGCGGTGCAGGAAGGCGCCAAGTACCTCGAGAAGTTGTACGGTGGTCGCGGTGTGTTGCTGGGTGGCGTTCCCGGCGTGCCGGCGGCGAAGGTGGTGATCCTCGGCGGCGGTGTGGTCGGCACCAACGCGGCGAAGATCGCGGCCGGCATGGGTGCCAAGGTCACGATCCTCGACCTCTCGCTGGAGCGCTTGCGCTACCTGAGCGACGTGATGCCGGCCAACGTCTCGCTGATCCACTCCAACCGGCACAACATCCTGGAGCAGATCTCGACCGCCGACCTGGTGATCGGTGGTGTGCTGATCCCGGGTGCGAAGGCGCCGAAGTTGATCCGGAAGGAAGACCTGAAGCGGATGCGGCCCGGCGCCGTGATCGTGGACGTGGCGGTGGACCAGGGTGGTTGTGTGGAGACCATCCACGCCACCACGCACGAGAATCCGACCTACACGGTGGACGGCGTGATTCACTACGCGGTGGCCAACATGCCGGGCGGTGTGCCGCGCACGTCCACGCTGGCGCTCACCAATGCCACCTTCCCCTACGTGATGCTGCTGGCCACGCACGGCTGGAAGAAGGCACTGGCGGCCAATTCGGCGCTGCTGAAGGGCTTGAACATGACGGCGGGCAAAACGACGTACAAGGCCGTGGCGGAGTCGTTCGGCCTGCCGTTCAGCGAGCCGGCACAGTTCGTGGCCTGAGTCTGGCGCGGGCGGCATGCCACTGGCGGCGACGGTGCGGGTTGCACCGTCGCCGTTTTGTTCGTCGTCATGCTGCCGACACTGTGAACAGATGGCGGCCGTGCTCCCTTCACCGGGTGTGTGGCATCGTGTATGTTGTTGCAGGACAAGCCGTTGGTTCCGTCCACGTCGCCTGTGTCCGGCCCGCCGTCCGGGCCCCTTTCCGTCCTAACTGATGCCGTTTCGCTGGCCCTTCAAGCCGGGCTCCCTGTTCCCGGCCAACGCCATCGCCGTCGACCTTGGGACCGCCAACACCCTCATCTATGTGAAGGGTGAGGGCATCGTCCTCAACGAGCCCTCGGTGGTGGCCATCGACCGCGACACCAAGAAGATCAAGGGTGTCGGGCTCGAGGCGAAGCGCATGCTCGGGCGCACCCCGGACGGCGTGATTGCGGTGCGGCCGCTGAAGGACGGCGTGATCGCCGACTTCGACGTGACCGAGAAGATGCTCCGCTACTTCCTCACGCTGATCATCGAGAACCACGTGTTCAAGGTGAAGCCGCGCGTGATCGTGTGTGTGCCGAGCGGCATCACGGAAGTGGAGAAGCGCGCCGTGCGTGACAGCGCGCTCGGTGCCGGTGCGAAGGAAGTGTTCATGGTCGCGGAACCGATGGCGGCGGCGATCGGCGTTGGCCTGCCGGTGGAGACACCGACCGGCAACATGGTGATCGACATCGGGGGTGGCACCACCGAGATCGCGGTCATCGCGCTCAGTGGCATCGTCAGCGACACGTCGATCCGCACCGGTGGCGATGAACTCGACACGTCGATCGTGCAGTTCATGCGCAAGAACTACAACCTGCTGATCGGTGAGCCGACGGCGGAGCAGATTAAGATCCAGATCGGCAGCGCGTATCCGGTGGGTGAGGAGCGCGACATGGAAGTGAAGGGCCGTGACCTCGTCAGCGGCATCCCGAAGACGGTGCGCGTGCACTCGTCGGAGATTCGCGAAGCGATCCAGGAGCCGATTCAGCAGATCGTGGACGCGGTGCGTCGCGCGCTCGAGATCACGCCGCCGGAACTGGCCTCCGACATCGTCGATCGCGGCATCGTGATGACCGGTGGCGGCGCGCTGATTCGCGGGCTCGACCTGCTCCTGAGCCAGGAGACGAACCTGCCGATCCACGTGGACGAGGATCCGCTGACCTGCGTGGTGCGCGGGTGCGGACGCATCCTCGACGACGAAGAGAAGTATCGCTCCGTCCTGAGTTCCTGAGCGCGACATGGCACGGACGTCTCGCACGGGAACGCGCACCGACCTGGCGCTGCTCGGCGTGGCGTTGGTGCTGGCGTTCGTTGCACTGATCCTGCCGTCAGGCGTGCGCGGTGCGGTGCAGGGCACGCTGCGATCGAGCATCGCCGCACCGCTGGTGGCAGCCCAGGCGTGGGCGGAACGGGGACGGCAGGCGATCGGCGATCATGGACGCCTGGTGAAGACGGTGGACTCGCTGGCGCTCGGCAACCAGTCGGCGGGACCCCTGCGCACCGAGAACGACCGCCTGCGCGCGCTGCTCGGACTCGGGCAGCGCCTGCAGTGGGGTTTCGTGGCGACGGAAGTCATGCACGCGCCAAGTGGAAGCGATGAACACAAGGTGCTGCTGGCCGCCGGGAGTGCGGCCGGTGTGCGGCCGTTCTCGCCGCTGGTGGTGCCGGAAGGATTGATCGGCATGGTGGAGAAAGTGGATGCGAGTTCGAGCACGGCGATCCTGTGGACGCATCCCGACTTCCGCGCCAGTGCCACCACCGAGGACGGGCTCGCGTTCGGGATCGTGGCGGCGCATCTCGGCACCGGTGCCGATCGGTTCCTGCTGGAGATGCGCGGCGTGCCGTTCCGCAGCGACTTGAAGCCCGGTACGCTGATCGTGAGTTCGGGCCTCGGCAACGTCTTTCCACGCGGCATCCCGATCGGTGTCGTGCTGCGTGAGACGAAGACCGTCGAAGGGTGGGCACGCACCTACCTGATCCGACCGATCGTGTCGCCTGATGCGACCACGGCGGCGATGGTGCTGTTGCCACCACGGGCGGCAGCCGGCGTGACGGGCGCGTGGAGCAGCGTGGCAGCGACGGAAGGCTCACAACAGGCGATCGTCGTGGCGGGTGACTCGATCATTGCCGATTCGGTGCGCGTGATCCAGGAGCGACTGGCGAAGCTGGCACTCCTCGACTCGCTGCGTCGGGCGGCGATTTACGGCGGTGACAGCGGCGTGCGCGTGGAGACCGACTCGTCGGTGCCCGCGACGCGGCCACTGCCTCCGGCGACCGCGCCGGTGCAAACCGCACCGAGGACCATACCGCCCGTCGTCCCGACGCAGCCGGCAGCCACCGTGCCACGTCCGGTGACATCGGCGCCACGGCCCACGCCGACGCCCGCTGGAGGGACGACCCCACCTGCGCCACGTGTCGTGCGACCGCCCGCAACAGGTGCCGCTGCGGTGCAGGCTGCCGCGCGTCGCGATTCACTGGCCCGAGCCGCGGCACGAGCCCGTGCGGCCGAGTCGGCGCGCGCACGCTCGGCTGCGGATTCCGCCGACGCGCGTAACCGCAGCAAGCCGAAGCCGCCGGACAACCCGTTCCGCCTGCCCCCTGCCGGAGGGCGTGCGTGAGCGGACTGTACGACTGGCTCCGCCTGATGGTTGCTGTCTTCGTGCTGGTGGTGGCGCATTTCGTCCTGCGGCCACTGCTCGGTGACCGGATCGAGGTCGACTTCCTGGTGCTGGCGCTGCTGTTGCTGTCGATCCGCGTACGACCGGGTGTGGGTGCACTGCTTGGTTTGCTGCTGGGTGCGGCGGCTGATGCCGCGGCGCCGGCAGGGTTCGGGAGCGCGATGCTCGCACTGACGCTCGTGGGGTACATCACGAGCTGGCTGAAAGCCGCGTTTTTTGCGGAGAACGCCGTGCTGGACGGCGTCGTGATCTTCGCCAGCACATGGGGAGTCATCCTGATGCGCCTGTTCCTGTCCGGACGTGGATTCGAAGCCGGTGCGGCGGTGTCCGCACTGGTGTGGGCCCCGTTGTCGGCAGCGGCCACTGCGGTGGTGGGTGCGCTGATGTTCACCGTGCTGCGACCGCTGCTGAAGCCGGCGGCGGCATGAGTTACCATCCGAATGACGTGTCGCGTCGCGCGACCGTCGCGCGCCTGTTGCTGGCGGCCGGATTCCTGGCGCTGACGTCGCAGTTCTTTCGCGCGCAGGTGCTGCGCAACACGGAGTATCTGGCGCAGGCGGAGCAGAACCGCTTTCGCGAAGTGCCGCTGGCGGCGCCGCGTGGCATCATCTACGACCGCAACGGCCGAATCATCGCCGAGAACCTGCCCGGGTATGCGGTGTCGCTGCTCAGTCCCACGGCGGATTCATTGCGCAGCGCGATGCGCAGCCTGTCGAACGTGATCCCGATCACCGAGGATCAGGTCGAGGCCGCGGTGCGTCGCTGGCGCAAGAATCCCACGCGTCCGGCCGTGATCCTGCCCGATGCACCGTTCGACGTGGTGGCCGTGCTCGAGGAACGCAGGGTCGAGCATCCCAACCTGCTGATCCAGAGCACGCCGAAACGCTACTATCCCGACGGACCGGCGGTGGCGTCGTTCGTGGGATACACCGGCGAAGTCACGGAGCGCGAACTCGCTGACACCACGCACTCCGATTACAAGCCGGGGCAGCAGATCGGCAAGGGTGGCCTCGAGCGTTCGTACGAGGCACAGCTGCGCGGCAGGGAAGGGGTGCGGTACGTGGAGGTTGACGCACGCGGACGCGTGGTGCGGGATGCCGGCGCGCGCGCCGAAGTGCCGCCACAGGCGGCCAAGCCGCTGCGCACCAACATCGACATGGACCTGCAGCAGTTCGTGGTGTCGCTGCTCGGTGACACGTTGCGCGCGGGTGTGGTGGCGATCGATCCGAACGACGGCGCGGTACTGGCGCTGCACAGTGCGCCGACCTATGACCCGAACCGCTTCGTGGGCGGCATTCCCGCCGACTACTGGAAGGAGCTGAACACCGACCCACGTCGCCCGCTCTACAACAAGGTGATCCAGGGCCGCTATCCACCTGCCTCGACCTGGAAACTCGCGACGTCGGCGATGGCGATGGAAGCGGGTCTGGTGCAGCTCGATGACCACATGCCGCAGCCGTGCACCGGCGGTTATCGCTACGGTCGCTACTTCCGCTGCTGGAATCACAGTGGTCACGGCGACATCAACCTGCGGCAGGCGATCGAGCAGAGCTGTGATGTGTACTTCTACCAGGTCGGCCTGAAGCTGGGCCTCTCACGCATGGTGGCGGGTGGCCTCAAGCTGAAGATGCGTGAGCGTTCCGGCGTGGACCTGCCGAACGAAACGCAGCCGCAGTTCCCGCCCGATGCGCAGAACTATTTCAATGAACGCTACGGCACACGCGGCTGGGTGGCCGGCTCGGTGGCGCTCAACCTGTCGATCGGACAGGGTGAGAACGCGCAGACGCTGATCAACATGGCGCGGTTCTACACGGCGCTGGCCACCGACGGCAAGGCGGCGCGTCCGGAGATCGTGTCGCGCAATCCCGAGCGTGTGCAGATCATGAACCTGACCGAGGCGCAGATGATGGGATTGCGCCTGGCGATGGCCGGTGTGGTGAGCAGCCGCGGCACGGCCAACAGCGCGCGCGTGGAAGGCATCACCGTGGCCGGCAAGACGGGCACGGCGCAGAACCCGCCAAATCCTGACCATGCCTGGTTCATGGGCTTCGCGCCGGCCGAGAAGCCACGGATCGTGGTCGGTGTGTTCGTGGAATACGGCGAGCATGGCTACGTGGCGGCACGCATCGCCACCAAGGTGATGGAGCGGTACCTGAAGGCGGCGACGGCCCCGGTGGTGACCACCGAATGACGCGGCGCATTCCCGACATTCCGCTGGTGCTCACCGCGCTGGCGTTGAGTGTCTTCGGCATCGCGATGGTGTATTCGGCGGGCCAGACCGACACGCCGACGTTCGTGACCGGGCTGTGGCGGACACAGGCCGGCTGGTTCGTGATCGCCGTCTGCGCCGCTTTCGCCGCCAGTCGGGCGTCGGTGCGGCTGCTGGACTGGCTGACACCGTTCGCGTACGTGCTGACGTTGCTGATGCTGATCCTGACACTGGCGATCGGCAGCGGCGCCGGCACGGCCGCCAGTTCGAAGAGTTGGCTGGTGATCGGCGGGATTCGCATCGGACAGCCCGCCGAGTTGGCCAAGCTGACGGTGGTGCTGATGCTGGCGCGTGTGCTGGCCAACCGGCGCGAACCACCGAAGTCGCTGCTCGAACTCTGGCATCCAGCGCTGGTGGTGGGCATCCCGTGGGTGCTGATCATGCTGCAGCCGGACCTCGGCACCGGCATCGTGTTCATCGGCATCTTCTTCGCGATGCTGTTCTGGTCAGGAGTGAACTGGCGGCTGCTGCTGCTGATCGCGAGTCCGGCCATCAGCCTGGTGCTGGCGTTCAGCACGCGATTGTGGGGCGCCTGGTTCCTGCTGCTGCTGGCACTGGTCTGGTTGTACAGACCGTACCTCGTGGAAGGGATCGTCCTGGTATGCATCAACGTCGTGACTGGCGTGGTGGCGCCGATCCTGTGGGAGAAGCTGGCGCCGTATCAGCAGAAGCGGCTACTGGTATTCCTCGATCCGAGCATCGACGCCAAGGCCTCCGGCTATCACGTGATCCAGTCGCAGGTGGCGATCGGGTCGGGTGGCTGGTTCGGCAAGGGGTTCACGCTCGGCACGCAGAAACGACTCAACTTCGTGCCCGAGCAGCAGACCGACTTCATTTTTGCCGTAGTCGGTGAGGAGCTCGGTTTCATCGGCGTGACGCTGGCACTCACACTCTTCCTGACACTGTTCCTGCGCGCGATCCGGATCTCGAGCCGGGCCAACGATCCTTATGCGAGCCTGATCGCATTTGGCCTGCTGGCGAGCTGGCTGGTGCATGTGATCGAGAACGTCGGCATGACGCTCAACCTGATGCCGATCACCGGCATTCCGCTGCCGTTCTTCAGCTACGGCGGCAGCTTCATGCTGGCGTCCTGGCTGTCCGTGGGCGTGATGATGCGGATCTCACGGGAAGGGCGTGGTCGCGGCGAGCTGACGGCGATCTGACGCGACCCGGGCGTCCAATGTGCGCCGGATGGCAACCCGAAGCATTGCCTCACTCCCCTGTTTCTAGCGAGATTACCGGATGGCATGGTTCCGCAAGGAAAAGAAGCCCCGGCAGCCCCGGCGCGAGAAGCTCGAGATCCCGCGCGACGCGTGGGTCAAGTGTGAGGCGTGCAACCACACGGACATCCGCGAGAACTTCGAGCGGAACCTGAACGTCTGCCCGAACTGCGACTTTCACCGTCGCATTCGCGCCAGCGACTATCTCTCGATCCTGCTCGACGACGATACGATCGACGAGACCGAGACCGAGCTCCGTTCCACCGATCCGCTCAGTTTCCCGGACTATCCGGCGCGCCTGAAGAAGTCGCTCACCAATGCCGGTGACCAGGACGCCGTGATCACGGCCACCGGTCGCATCGCCGGCATGCCGCTGAACGTCGGCGCGATGGACTTCGCGTTCATGGGCGGCTCGATGGGTTCCGTAGTCGGCGAGAAGCTGTCGCGCCTCGGCCAGCATTCGCTGGAGAAGAAGTTTCCGCTGGTGATCGTGTCGGCGTCGGGCGGCGCACGCATGCAGGAAGGGGTGCTCTCACTGATGCAGATGGCGAAGGTGTCGGCGATGCTCTCGATGCTCGCCGAACGCCGCATTCCGTACATCTCGATCCTCACCAACCCGACCACCGGTGGCGTGAGCGCGAGTTACGCGATGCTGGGTGACGCGATCATCGCCGAGCCGGGTGCCGTGATCGGGTTCGCCGGTCCGCGCGTGATCAAGCAGACCATCGGCCAGGACCTGCCGGACGGCTTCCAGACGGCGGAATTCCTGATGGAGCATGGCATGCTGGACGCGGTGGTGCATCGCCACGAGCTGAAGGCGACGGTGGGGCGTCTGCTGCGTCACATGACTGGCAAGCCCGCCGCCACAGGCTGGTCGGCGGCCTGACGATGACGACCGATGGCGGCGCGGCGTCCACGGACTACCGCGCGGCCATCGCTGCTCTCGCGGCGCGCACCACACATGGCGTGCGCCTTGGCCTCGATCGTACCCGCGCACTGCTGGACGCCTGTGGCGCACCACACCAGCGCCTGCGCGCGTTGCACGTGGCCGGTACCAACGGCAAGGGGAGCACCTGCGCCACGCTGGATGCGGTGCTGCAGCGGCAGGGCTTCACCGTTGGGCGGTATTCGTCACCACACCTGATCGACTTCCGCGAGCGGGTGCTGGTGAACGGTGCGGCCGTAAGCGAGGCGCAGGTGCTGGATTGGCTGGATGCGCATCGCCGCGACATCGAACGGCTGGGTGCCACGTTCTTCGAGGCCACCACGGCAATGGCGTTCGACCTGCTGGCGCAGGCCGGCGTGGATATCGCGGTGATCGAGGTGGGGCTGGGTGGTCGTCTCGACTCGACCAACGTGATCACGCCCGTGGTGGCGGCCGTGACGGCCATCGGCCTGGACCATCGCGAATACCTCGGCAACACCGTGACCGAGATCGCGTTGGAGAAAGCGGGCATCTTCAAGCCTGGCGTACCGGCAGTGATCGGTGAGCGCGCCCCGGTGGTGATCGCCACACTGCGCGAGGCGGCGGAACGCGTCGGTGCGTCGCCGGTGATCGTGGCAGCGGAACTGCTCCCGCTGCGCAATGCGCAGGTGACGGGTGCCGGCACGGTCATCGAACTGGCCGATGGCGATGCGACCTTGCGGCTGACCAGTTCGCTCATGGGGGTACATCAGGCGCAGAATGTGGCCACGGCGGTGTCGGTGCTGCGGGCGGCGGGTGCGCCATTCACGCCCTCGGCGACCGTCCTCGCGGCCGGTGTCAGTGCGACGCGGCTGGCGGGGCGCTTTCAGCGTGTCGGGCCGTGGCTGTTCGACGTGGCGCACAACCCGGACGGCATGGCGACGGTGGCGCGCTCGTTGTCGGCAGTCTCGCTGCCGAAACCCCTGGCGGCGGTGGTGTGCGTGTTGTCGGACAAGAACTGGCGCGCGATGCTGGATGAACTGCTTCCGGTCATCGACCATCTCTGGTTGACGGATGCGCCGACGGCACCGGC
>JANMON010000364.1:0-12935 GCA_031369265.1 Gemmatimonadaceae bacterium
TTCGCGGGTCGCTCCGCCGATGCAGTCGACCCGATGACGGGGGCCGAGTCGAAGGCGCCCAACGGGATTTCGCTCCTGGCGCGCGATGCCAGCCAGGGGCTGGCGGTCGGGCTGGACGGCGGTCGCGTGTCGCTCCTGCAACAGGCCTTGCTGTATGACACGCGCGACTTCGAGCCGGACCCGACACGCGGCGTCTACTTCGAGCTCGCCAACGAGTGGTCCAATCCAGCCATCGGATCGGACTTCACCTTCAACAAGCTGTTCACGCAGATCAAGGCGTTCCGTCGTATCGCGGTGGGACCGCGCACGGTGCTGGCTGGTCGTGTCGGCGTCGGCAACATCTTCGGCGAGAATGCGCCGTTCTTCGAGTTCCAGGATCAGTGGAGCCCGGACGGCAGCGTGAACGCACTCGGTGGCTCGCGCTCGCTCCGCGGCTATCGCGCCAACCGGTTCCTCGGGCGCGCCCTCTGGTTCGCAAATGCCGAGGTCCGCGCTCGGCTGACGGAATTCACGGTCGGTCGGCAGCGCTTTGCCCTGGGTGTCGCACCGTTCGTGGACGCCGGGACGGTGCGAGATCGATGGCAGTCGTTGAATCTGGACCGTGTCCGGTGGTCATACGGTGCAGGCGCGCGCATCGCGTGGAACCAGAGCACCATGATCTCGTTGGATGTGGGTCGCTCGCGGGAGGATCAGTTGGTGTTCTTTGGTCTTGGTCAGAGTTTCTGAACCGGATCGCGTTGTTGTCGCGGCACGCACCACGGTCAGCGCGACATCGTAGCGGGCGCATCTTGGCATCTTCGTGTCGTGGCGCTGGTGATTGTCGCGACCGAGCGGAAGTCGGCGACGGTGCACGCTGAGCACGGGCATCCCTGAGCCGTGTGTCAGCCCGCGTCGGCGACGGGTGTACACAGCGACGGCCTGCCAGTGTTGGCAGAGCAGCCTTCTCACTCGAGTCCGGCATCGAGTGCTGTGCATGTCGATGTACGCCATATTGCGCTGACGATCTCAGCCGTCTGTCGCCATGCGCAATGGCGTGTAGCTGTTTCGTGGCGCGGCCAGGAGAGCCTCCGACGTCGCCGCCAGCACGCGCCTGTTCACGCCGACGCCGAGGCCAGTCGAATGACCGTACCATCACCGAACACGCTGCGCGATGTGCTGCAGACTGAATCCTGGGCTCAGCTCACCAACGCCGAACGGGCCGCCATCGCGGACGCCATCAGCGGCGTGCGCGTCGCCCGCGACACGAACCGTGAATTCCTCGCCGCGCGCTCGACCGGAGAACGCTGGGCCGACCTGATCGCGAAGTGGGTCGGGTCATGGGCATTCATCATCGGATTCGGCATCTTTCTCGCCGTCTGGGTGCTCGTCAACACGGTGCTCTTTGCGCGACAATCCGCGCCCGATCCGTTCCCGTACATCTTCCTGAACCTGCTCCTCTCGATGCTGGCCGCCATCCAGGCACCGCTGATCATGATGTCGCAGAACAGGATGGCGCAGAAAGACCGGCTCGACGCCGCCGTGGACTTCGAAGTGAACCGCCAGAGCGAGCTCGAAGTGCGCGCGGTGCACGAGAAACTCGATGCCGTCATTGCGGTCGACTGGCCCCGGCTGATCGCCCTACAGGAAGCCCAACTCAACCTGTTGCGACGGCTCGACCGCACGCCAGACGCGCCGCAGGCATGACGGAGTCCGCGCTGACGGCGCCTGCGTCAGCGCCGCGCTCCGTCCCGTGGCGTTGGATTGCAGGCGTTCTCGGCTTCGCCGTGCTCGTGGTGGTGGCGCGCGTGATGGCCAAGGAGGCGGGGCATCTGCGTTACGCCGACGTGATGGCGGCGTTCGCCGACATCCCGACGCGAAGCCTCATGCTCGCCGCGCTGGCGACGCTCGCATCTTTCGCCCTCCTGCCTGGGTACGACGCGCTCGCGCTCGCGTATGTACAGCATGCCCTGCGCCTGAGGAAAATTGCCTTTGCGTCGGTGGCGGCCTTTGGCGTCAGCCAGACGCTCGGGTTCGCGGCTCTCACGGGCGGCTCCGTCCGAGCACGGCTCTGGAGTGCGTGGGGACTGGACACGGCCCAGATCACGCGTGCCGCAGCGTTCGCGTTCTGGACCTCGTCGGCAGGGTTCATGGCACTGCTCGGCGTCGTCGGCCTTACAGAACCCACCGCCAGTCTCGAACGGCTGCGACTCGCGCCGATTCTGGTCCGGTCCGCCGCAGTGCTGGTCCTCGTGATCACTGCACTCTACATCGGGTGGTGCGCACGCGCCGGCGGCAGCGCCCGGCGCGTCCGTGGGGTCGAGGTGCGTGTTCCACCGGTTGGACTGGTGGTGCGCGGCTTGCTGCTCAGCGCGACCGATTGGTGTCTCGCGGCCACTGTGCTGTATGTCCTGCTCCCGGATGGTATCGACATTCGCTTCACGGCCTTCGTTGGTCTCTTTCTGATCGCGCATCTTGGTGGCCTGATCAGCCACGTGCCCGGTGGGTTGGGGGTGTTTGAAGCGATCATGGTACTCGAGTTGGGGCACACGCAGCTGTCGGGTGAGTTACTCGCGTCGCTGCTGGCGTACCGCATCGTCTACTACTTCGTACCGTTCGTCATCGCGGTCGGCATGCTCACCGCACGCGAGCTCGGCGCACACCGGCGGCGCCTGGTGGTGGGTGCCTCCAGCATGGCGCAGGGCATCGGACGCTGGTCCGAACCCATTGTCCCGTCGGCGATAGGCGTCATGACCATGGGCGGCGGCGCGGTGCTGCTCGTATCCGGCGCGACCCCGGCGCTGCCATCACGCGTGGCTGCCCTGCTCGAGATCCTGCCATTGGGATTGCTCGAGGTCTCGCACTTCACCGGCAGCTTCGTGGGCGCGATGCTGCTGATGCTCGGCTATGCACTCACTCGCCGTCTCGACGCCGCCTGGCACTCCACGCGTGCCCTCTTGGTAGTGGGCATCGGGGCCACGCTGTTGAAGGGGTTCGACTACGAAGAGGCGCTGGCGCTGGGCGTCGTGCTCCTGTTCCTGTCGCTCAATCGCGAGGCATTCCATCGCCGCTCATCACTCCTCGCCGAGCCGTTGACGCCGGAATGGATCGTTGCCGTGGTGGCCATCATTGGCGCCAGCGTCTGGGTCGGCGTCTTTTCGTTCAAGCACGTGGAATACTCCGCCGACCTGTGGTGGCGGTTCGCGGAGCGAGGCGACGTGCCGCGGTTTCTGCGCGCCTCTGTGGGTGCGGTGGGTGCCATTGCACTGATCGCGACGGCGCGCCTGTTGAGGCAGAGCGCACAACGACTGACGCCGCCCGCTGCCGAGACGCTCGCAGCCGTGCGCGCGATGCTCGGATCGCTCGAGGACACGACGGCGTCGCTCGCGCTCCTCGGCGACAAGCAGCTGCTGCTGTCCGAGCGCGGGACGGGATTCCTGATGTTCGGCGTCAGTGGGCAGTCATTCATCGCGATGGGGGATCCGTTCGGTACCGAGGCGGATCGTCAGGAGCTCGGCTGGCAACTCCGGTACCTGGCCGATGCGAACGGGGCGAGCATTGCGTTCTATGAGGTGTCCGCAGCCAGCCTGGCGATGTGTGTGGATCTCGGCCTGACGCTGCTCAAGATCGGCGAATCGGCAGCCGTGCCGCTGGCCGGGTTCTCGCTCGATGGCGGCGCGCGGCGCGGCCTGCGACGGACGCATGGCAGCCTCACGAAGCTTGGCGCAACCTTCGAGGTCGTCGATGCGTCGTGTGTCGCCGACTTGATGCCGGACCTGCGCCGGATCTCCGACGACTGGTTGCTGTCGAAGTCCGCGCGGGAGAAGGGATTTTCCCTTGGACGGTTCGATCCGGACTATCTCGTCAACTTTCCGCTGGCTTTGGTCCGTATCGACGGTCGACTGGTGTGCTTCGCGAATCTCTGGTGCGGGGATGGTCATGAGCTCTCACCGGACCTGATGCGGTACTCGGCGGATGCACCGCCGTCGGTGATGGAATTTCTCTTCGTCTCGCTGATGCTATGGGGACGTGAGAAGGGGTTTGCGCGCATGAACCTCGGCATGGCGCCACTCGCCGGGTTGCAGAGTCACCGATCCGGACCGCTGTCGCAGCGACTTGGCGCGGTGCTGTACCGCCATGGCGAACACTTCTACAATTTCCAGGGTTTGCGCTCGTACAAGGACAAGTTCGATCCGGTCTGGGAGCCACGCTATCTCGCGTGCGAGGGCGGACTCGCCCTGCCGGGTATCATCACGAACATTGCGTCACTGATTTCCGGAGGGATTTCTGGCCTCGTCACCCGATAGCGACGAGGCCGAGATTGCGGTGCTCCGGGCCGATGCCGAACTGACCGCGCGCGGCCTCGTCGTCGACGACATCCTGGGGCGGGGCGGCAGCTCGGTGGTCTATCGCGCGCGGGACACGCGACTGGAACGCCTGGTCGCGATCAAGCTGGCACCCGCCGGTCCAATGAGCGGGGTGGTGCAGCGACGCTTCGCACGCGAGGTGCTGGTGGCGTCGGGCCTGCGTCACCCGAACATCATGCCAGTGTTCGAGTCCGGCGTGCTAGCGGATGGCCGCGGATATCTCGTGATGCCACTCGCAACAGGGCGACCGCTCTCGGAACTGATTCGTGAGGGTCCGCTCACCGTGCACGATGCCGTGCGTTTCGCGCGCGAAATTGCGGAAGCGCTGCAATTCCTGCACGACAGCGGGTTCGTGCACCGGGACGTCAAGCCTGCCAACGTGCTGATCGAGAGCGGGCACGCCGTGCTGACCGATTTTGGCCTCGCGGTTCAAATGCGTCCCGGCATCCACGAAACGTCGCGGCGTCCCACGGACGGGCGCGACGGCGCCGCGAGCACATCGGCCGTCTACACCGACACTTCGCGACACACGGAGCGAGAAGCTGCGGGTGGCACCATCCCGTACATGAGCGTCGAGGCGCTCCTTGGTGATGGTCAGCCGAATCCACAGTACGACATCTTTGCACTTGGCATCACGCTCTACGAGATGCTGACGGGTGAGCTTCCACTGCGATTCGTCTCGGTCCGGCAGTTCGCCGCGCAGCGTGCGACCGTTCCCATGCCAGACATCCGGTCATTGCGTCCGGATTGCCCTGAAGCGCTGGACGCCGTCGCTCGGCGCTGCGCTGCACTCCTGCCCGCCGCTCGCTTCGCGTCGGCCGGGCTCGTCGCCGCGACGCTCGACGGCATCGAGCTTCGCGCGGCGGGTAGTGGCCGGGCGCAAATTCGACGGCCGCGACGCGCGTGGACAATTGCGCTTGTCATCGTCGGGCTGTTGATGGTCGGTGGCTTCGGGTGGTACACGGAAGTCCGCGCGTCCGACCTGGATCCACACCGTGTGGTGGTTGCGGATCTGGCCAACGATACCGGCGACTCGACGCTGGCGGGCCTCGCGACGCTGGCTGGCGACTTCATCACGCGTGCCCTGTCAAGGAACCGCGCGCTGAGCGTCGTCAACGCGACGGTCAGCCTGCCGTCGCGCCAGCAGCGTCTGCTGCCGGTGTCAGACTCCGGTATGGCACGTCAGACGCGCGCGCTGGTGAAAGCGACCAGCGCCGGTCTGGTGGTGACCGGTGCCATCTTGCGGGCCGGGCCCGCGCTCGACATCATCGCCGAAGTGACGGATACCCGCTCGGGCCGCATCGTCGGGGTTGCAGGGCCCACGCGCGTCGCACCCGCAGCGCCCGATTCCGCGCTGCGCACGCTCGCTGACAGCCTGGCAGCGGCGGTGACGAGGCGGTTCGTACCGGACGTGTCGCCGTAGCGACGTCCATGGAGCAGGCGCACTACCCGCGCTGCTGACCGCTCGGCTTCTCGCGCAGTACACTGAACAGCCCACACTACTCGGGGATTTCGCGGAGAATCAGCCGCGCCAGTGCGTCGTAGTTGCGGTCGAAGTGATGATCACCTTCTATCGCTACCCGAGTCAGGAGCGCGGCGTCGGCAGAACGACAGGCGCTGTCCTGTACCTGCGTGCCGTACACGCACAGCATCCGAAGGCCGCGCATGCGCTCGAGCTCTGGCATGACGGCGATGTCCTCTTCGCGCTTCGAGTCGCGCACCAGATCGATCAGGTGGAACTGAAAGTTCGCGGTGATCGGGAGGCCAAGCATCGCGGTCAGCACGAGTTGCGAGCGTACTTCCTGATCCAGACGGTTCACGACGAACGGCGCCATCATGGCACCGCGCGAGTAGCCGACCAGCACCAGGCGTCGCGTGTGCCACTTCGCGGCGTAGTACCGGGCAATGCGACCAACGTCGGCAGCGCTCTGCGCGGGTGTCTTGGCGGGCGACAGATACGCACGAGCATTCAGGCCCACGACCGCCATTCCACTCGTGGAAAACACACGTGCCATCGATTTGTCGATGTCGGCCCAGCCGCCGTCACCGGTGAGGACGATCACCAGCGTGGTCGCGGTGCCCGCCGCGGGCGGGACTTCAATGACGGGCAGTCCGTCGACGTTCGGAGTCGACTCGCGAGCCGCGGGCGCCTGAGCGAACAGAGTCGTCGTCGATGCGACAAGCACAAGACAGAGGACGAGGCTCCGTACAGTCGTGCGGTGGCCGAATGCAGGACTGTCTGATGCGCGCATGTTTACGTCGTCCGGCCGGGGGAGGCGAGCAGCCGACAGTGCACCGGGCACGCCGAGGTCGTCGGACGCCATCACGGCACGAGCCTGCCAGCTCGCAGCAGGTACCCGCATCTGTGCGATTCGGTGCACCGGGGGAAGGAAGAGGCCATGGCGGTGTCGAGGTTCCGAGGTGACACGACTCACCGCTGGCCGTGCTTGGTATAGACTACAGGCAGCGCAACGCTGGGCACTGCGGACATCCCCGCTGACGTCCGCTGCGCACGCCGTCACTTACATCGCCCTAGCCGAATGCAGCCGTCTGGTACGGGGCCAGTCTTCACCGATCCGTCGGGAAGGCGTTGGCGCCGCACGCGCGGTGTGGCACTCGCCGTGAGCGTCGCGGTCAGTTTGCTCGCTCTCGTGCTGGTGGCGGCGGTCTTGATTCCTCCCGTCCTCCCGTCGCTGACGTTCCTGCGGACCGACCGACGGATTGGAGTGGCGCCCCGGCTCGTCACCAGCCGCGAACGACGCGAGCACGAAGCGGCCCGGCATCGGCTCTTCGCAACGCTTGATCGCATGAACCCGCCGCCGGCAGTCCGCGTCAACCAGCTCCCGGTGCGCCCGATGCCCGCGCTGCCACCGGGCGCCTCGCGCGCAGGGTCCTCAGTGGGCGGGACGGGGGCTGACCCCATCGTCGCAGGCTTCTACGTGTCCTGGGATGACAACTCCTTCGCGTCGTTGAATGTGCACGCGACGGAGATGGACTGGGTGATCCCGGAATGGCTGTTCCTGGCGGCGACAGGAGACAGCGTGGCCGTGGCCGCCGACCCACGCGTGCCGCTCATTCTCGGACGGCTGCCCGCCCCCCAGCGGCCACGGGTGCTCGGCATGGTCTCGAACTTTGACCGGAAGTCCGGGCGGTTCGACTCACAACGACTGCGCGCCATGACGTCGTCACCTGCAGCGACACGCCGGGTAGCGTCGATGCTCGCCGCCGCAGTTCGTGCGAACCGCTGGGCCGGCATCGTGATCGATTTCGAGGAGATTCCGGATGACGTGCAGGCCGGCGTCGCGCGGTTCCTGGGAACTGTTCGCGAATCGTTGGATGCGCCCGCGGCAGCAGGTACGGTGAAAAGCCCGCGTGCGCTGCTGGTGCAGGCCGTCGGGGATGGTACATCGGCGGTCGCGCTGCGTGCATTCGATGCGGTCACGGACTACACGATCCTCATGATGTACGATGAGCACGATGGCGGCGCGAATCCAGGGCCGGTCGCCAGCGCGGCTTGGTATGAGCGAGGTGCGCGGTCCGCGCTGGCCGTCATCCCGCCAGCGAAGCTCATCCTCGCCGTCGGCGCGTACGGCTACGACTGGAACGATGGTGACGAGGGCCGCATGGGCCAGACCATCACCTTCGACGAAGTGATGGCCGCATCACGGAAGGCGGCGCACTTGCCGGGCTTCGATCAGCAATCGGGCAATCCGTACCTGCGTTGGACCGATGCCGATTCCACCGATCATGTCGTGTGGTATCTGGACGGCGTCACGGCGTACAACGAGATGCGCCTTGGGCGTTCGCTCGGCGTTGCCGGGCACGCGCTCTGGCGGCTGGGCAGCGAGGATGCAGCGATCTGGCGCGTGCTCGGCGCCGACGGCCCGGACGGCACGCCGGACGGTTTGCGCGAGATCCCACCGGGATATGACGTCGAGTTCGACGGTCTCGGAGAACTGATCCGGGTGACGAGCCGTCCGAAGGCCGGCACGCGCTCCGTGACGGTCGATCCCGGTAGTCGGGCAGTGATGACTGAGGCGATCCTCTCGCTGCCGACGCCGTTCATCGTGTCGCGATGGGGCGGCGACTCATCCAGTGCGGATGGAGGCCGGGGCAAGCGTATCGCACTCACCTTCGACGATGGACCCGACGGCAGCTGGAGCGCGGCGATTCTCGACACGCTGCGCGCGAAGCACGCGCCCGCCACGTTCTTCGTGATCGGCGAACACGCCCTGTCGCATCCCACGCTGCTGCGACGCATGTGGTCCGACGGGCACGAGATCGGGAACCACACCTACTCGCATCCCAATCTCGGCATCACGCCGCATTTCGTGACGCAACTCGAGATCGACGCAACGGCGCGGCTGCTGGAGGCGCTGCTCAACCGCCGCACCACGCTGTTCCGGCCACCGTACTTCGGCGATGCCGAACCAACGACGTCGGACGAACTCGATCCGGTGAGTGTCGCGACCGACCTCGGATATGTGACCGCCGGTCTCCACATAGACAGTCAGGATTGGCAACGACCGTCGCCCCAGGTCATCATCGACACCGTGCTCGCGCAGCGTGGTCGCGGCAGCGTCGTCCTGCTGCACGACGGCGGTGGTGATCGGTCGAGCACACTGGCGGCTCTCGGGCCGCTGATCGATTCGCTGCGCGCGCGCGGTGACACGCTGGTGCTGCTCTCGACGCTTGCCGGCCTGACACGCGAGCAGAGCATGCCGATGCTGGAGCGCGCCGGTGCACTCGAACGGCTTACGGAGCTTGCCACCTTCGGCGCCATCGGTGTCGCGGAATGGGGGCTGACGTGGTTGTTCCTGCTGGCTATCGTACTGGGCGCCATCCGGCTCGCGGTGGTCACCGCGCTCGCGTTCGTGCAACGCCGACGCGGTGGCCGGACGGTGGCATTTACGGACGGCACTTACGCGCCGTCGGTGAGTGTGATCGTGCCGGCGTACAACGAGGAGAAGGTCGTGGTGCAGACCGTCGCGAGTCTGCTGACGCAGGACTACGCCAGCGAGTTCGAGATTGTCGTCGTGGACGACGGGTCACCGGATGGCACGTATCGTGTCGCACTCGATGCGTTCGCAGGCCATCCCAAGGTCACGGTGCTGACCAAGCCCAATGGTGGCAAGGCGAGCGCGCTCACGTTCGGTATTGCGCGGGCCCGTGGCGACATCGTGATCGGACTGGACGCCGACACGCTCTTCGTGCCCGGCACCATCACGGAACTCGTCGCTCCTCTTCGTGACCCCAGGGTCGGTGCCGTCGCGGGGAATGCCAAGGTCGGCAATCGCATCAACCTCGTCACGCGGTGGCAGGCGGTCGAGTACGTGACGAGCCAGAACCTCGACCGCCGAGCCTTCGCGCTGCTCAACTGCATCACGGTCGTGCCGGGCGCCATCGGCGCATGGCGCAAGGCGCTCGTGCTGCAGGTGGGCGGGTTCTCCGATGACACGCTGGCGGAGGACCAGGACCTCACGCTCGCCATCAGCCGGCTCGGATTCCACATCGCGTACGCCGACAGGGCAGTGGCGTACACTGAGGCGCCGGACACGTTTGCCGGCCTTGCAAAACAGCGATTCCGGTGGAGCTTCGGCACGCTGCAGTGCATGTGGAAACATCGCGACGTGCTCGGCCGACGGCGCTTCGGCGCGCTAGGCCTGGTCGCCATGCCGAATGTCTGGATCTTCCAGTTGCTGTTCGCCGCAGTATCGCCGCTCGCCGATCTGGTGTTCCTGTGGAGCCTTGTGTCCGTCTGGCTGACGTGGCGAGAACATGGTGCGACGTACGCCGTGACGAATCTCGAGCAGCTACTCGTCTTCTACGCCGTGTTCCTCATCGTGGACTGGGTTGCGGCGGTGATCGCCTTCATGATGGAGCCGGGCGAAGATCTTCGTCTGACGTGGCTGATCTTCCTGCAGCGCTTTGCCTACAGGCAGGTCATGTACTGGGTTGTCGTGCGGTCGTTTGTGGCCGCCTTGCGCGGGCGGATCGTCGGGTGGGGAAAGCTAGAGCGCAAGGCGACGGTGTCGGTGCCTACCGGCGCGTGATCCCGGTCCGGATCACCCGTGTGGAGGATGTCTACGTCACATGACGGTCCAGGCGACGATACCACTGACCATCGTCATCACGCCGAGCGCCAGGATGAAAAGGACGTCTGCCCAGCGTTCGATCCGCTGCCGCGTCGCGACTTTTCGCGAACGTAAGGCGATGTAGGCCGACAGCGCCGCGCCAAGAAACAGGATGGCGTCCACGGCGACCAAATCGTCGGCGAGTGTGCCGGCGAGGTCGTTCCTGGTGGTGAAGCGCAGGATCCCGATCACCGTCACGCAGACACCGATCATCGTGGCGGAGACGGACAGCACGTGGATGGCGATGGTATCGCGCTGCGCGATCTCGGTCGCCGTCGTCTCCTGAGCGTCCGTCGAGCTGTCGTCGTTGGACGACGTCACCTCAGCAGCTCCGAAGCCACGCGAGCGCAGAAGTACGAGGCTGATCCCCAACCGGTGCCTGCGCGCCACAGGACGCGAGAAGAGAGCATGGACAGCCTCAAATGGGGAAAGGTCGGGCAACGGTCCGTAGATTGAAGAGTATACTCCATAGCCCCCTCGGTGGCTGCGCTCCCGGTGACGCGACCAGCACCTGATTCGACCGTCGAGTGCGTCCGACTGTATACACACGACACTGACGCTCAGACGAAGGATACGACGATGCGCTCCGGGTCGGATACACCTGCTTCGCCTTTGCACGTCGAGCGTCACTCGACAGCGTCGGCAATGGTCCGTGATGCAGTCATTGGCATGTCCGACGGCTTGACAGTCCCATTTGCGCTGGCCGCCGGACTCTCCGGTGCGGTCAGCGCATCGTCACTTGTCGTGACGGCCGGCTTGGCGGAAGTGGTCGCAGGGTCCATCGCCATGGGGCTCGGCGGCTATCTGGCAGCGCGAACCGAGGCAGAACACTACGCGAGCGAGTTGATTCGCGAACGAACCGAGGTGGCTGAGAAGCCAGAGGCGGAGCTGGCGGAGGTGCGCGACCTGCTCGCAGGATACGGACTGACGCCAGCGGACAGCGAGCGTGTCGCGCTCGCGTTGCAGGCGCGACCCGCCGCGTGGATCGACTTCATGATGCGCTTCGAGCTTGGGCTCGAGGCACCAGATCCCAAACGCGCTCGTACCAGCGCGCTGACGATTGCCGCGGCGTATGTCGTGGGCGGGCTGGTGCCACTGGTGCCGTACATGCTCGAGCCGGTCGCCTCGGCCGCCCTGATGCCATCCGTGTTGGTGACGCTCGTCGCGCTTGCCCTCTTCGGCTTCGCGAAAGGCCGCTTCACTGGAGCACCGGCTGCAGCAAGTGCGCTCCAGACAGTCCTGATTGGCGGATTGGCCGCAGCGGCCGCGTTCGGCATCGCACGGCTGATCGTCTGAGTTCGCGAGGCGCAGATCTCACGCGGCCGTAGTGCACGTTTCCCGTCGATATAAGGCTCGAGCGTTACAGCGTGCGACAGACTGTCGAGGCGTTCGATCTCGGAAGGCCCGAACGGTGTGCGCGCAGGCCAAGCGCGGAAGTGGAGGACAATGATCTCATTAAATCTCAGCTGCTCGCGGGAGGATCAGCTGGTGTTCTTTGGTCTTGGACAGAGTTTCTGATCTCGGACGATGCGTGCGTTCCACGAGAGAGGGAATCGCAATGGAGACAGCAGGTGCATGGTGGCCATGGGCCGTGGCGTCGGCGATCTTCGCGGCGTTGACGGCCGTATCGGCCAAGTCCGGGCTGGAGGGAATCGATTCGGATTTCGCCACGCTCATTCGGACCGGCATGATCGCCGTGGTGCTCGGCGTGCTTGTCGGCGTGCTCGGCAAATGGCGTGACCCCTTCGCGCTGCCGCGCCGGTCCCTCGGCTTTCTGGCGCTGTCCGCGCTCACGACGGGCGCATCGTGGGTGTGCTACTTCCGGGCATTGAAGATCGGCGACGCCTCACGCGTCGCCCCAGTGGACAAGCTCAGCGTCGTGCTGGTCGCCGTCTTCGCGGTTGTCTTTCTGGGCGAGCGGCCGAGCAACCGCGATTGGGTCGGGATCGCAATGGTGACGGCGGGTGTCATCATCTTGGCGCTGCGGCGCTGAGTGCTGCGGTCGCGCGGAGACTCGTGAGCAGCGACACCGTGCCGGAGTGAGCCCGAGGGCGCGTGACGTCCGCAGAGGGGGGCTTCCCGGCGGTCGGCGAGCGGGTCGACAGCTTTGGCGCGCGGTACACAGCGGTTCGGCTCGAGGAACGGCGCGCGAATCGCCACGCATCGCCGCCGTCACCAGAGCCCCGCTGGTGACGTCCTGCGCCGCCCTCGCCGGCTCTGTCGCGGCCTCGCATGCGATGACACCGCCCGCAGGTCGGGAATTAGGCAGAGGCACGCAGCATCTGCGTCTGCATCGCGCCGGCCAATGCCGGGAGCACCGGTCTGTCGTTGGCTGGTTCTCGTGGCACAGGGCGAGCCGCAGTTGAGGGCAGGGCGTTGTCGGGCGATGTCTCGACCCGCCCCTGATGTGTCCACAAGAACAGGAGCACGGCCAGCAGCAGCACGCCCAGAGCCGCCG
>JANMON010000181.1:0-37331 GCA_031369265.1 Gemmatimonadaceae bacterium
CCTTTCGCGACAACGGATCAAGCCCTCAATGCCCCGAACAGGCTCGTGACATGTCCTCAACGGTAATCGGCACAACCGTTGAGCCTGTTCGAGTGACCGGTCGACTCCTGGCCGTGGATGCATTGCGCGGTGTCGCGGCGATGGCAGTGGTGCTCTTCCACGTCCCGGAATCGCTCCGCAGCGCCGTCGGGATGCCAGGGCCGATCGACGCGGTCTTCGCACGTGGCTACCTCGGTGTCGACGCCTTCTTCGTGCTGAGCGGATTCGTGATCGCCATGAGCGTCGCGTCCGGCCCATGGACCTTCGGTTACCTGCTTCGGTTCGTGGCCCGGCGCTCCGTCCGACTCGATCCATCGTACTGGGCGGCCATCGCACTCGAACTGTGCCTCGCGTACATCGGTGTGCGATTCCTGCGGGATGCCTATGCGTTCCCGTCTCCGTTGGATGTGCTCGCGCACGTTGCATACCTGCAGGGCGTGCTGAACGTGGCGCAGATTTCGGACGTGTTCTGGACGCTCTGCTACGAAATCCAGTTCTACCTGCTGCTGGTTGGATCGCTGGTGCTCTCCCACGCCACGTTCGTCCGCCGCTTCGTGCCGGCGGAGCGACTGCTTGCTGCGGTGTTCGCCGTCCTGCTGATCGTCTCGCTGGCCGTGCGCGGTGGGGTCCTTGCCAGTCCGAACGACGGCCTTGCGCTGGGCCGGATCTACCAATTCGCCCTGGGCGTTTCCGCCTACCTGTTCGCGACGCGCCGGATCTCGGTCCTGACGCTGTCGGTGATCGCGGGCGTCGTCACCGTCGCTCGCGTGTGGGACAAGGCCTTCGTGGAAACCGCAGTGATCCTGATTGCCTTCGCCACCTGCCTGTTCTCCCTCCGCTCACGACGACTGAATCAGCTGCTCGATGTGCGCCCGGTGCAGTTCCTCGGGCGCATCTCGTACAGCCTGTATCTCTACCACGCCAGCATCGTCGGACGCGCCGCCGCCGTGACGTTGTTGCTTGGGAAGTCCGTCACGATCCCACACCTACCACTCATCGGACTCGTCGCAAGCGTGGTGGGCAGTGTCCTCTTCGCCTACGTGATGTTCCGACTGATCGAGGCCCCCACGCTGCGACTGAGTCGCAGGATCCGGCTGGGTCATCGAAGCGGCAACAAGCGCCTGGTCGGGACGTAGGTTCGCGTGCCGGTCGGCATCGGCTGCCGCGGGAACGGTGCGGTGCACATGCCGTGCGGAATCGAGAAACGGGGCTGCCGACGGTGTGTCGGCAGCCCCGCTGTCCTGCGGTACGGCGTGCCTCAGTTCGGGAAGCCGCCGGTCGAGAAAGTCACATCGTCCACGTACATCATCTGGCCGGCCTGGAAGCCGCTGTTGGCCCAGCCGAGGATATAGCCGTTGGCGAGGTAGTTGCCCACGCCGTCGCGCGGGTAGACGCTCAGAGTCGTGTCATTGACCACCAAGGTACCGTTGGCCCAGATCTGGATCACGCCGGACCGATTGTCCGAGCCGGAGACCTTCACGCGGATGCGGACCTGGATCCATCGGCCCTTGTTGGCGTCGATGATGAACGGCACGGTCGCAGAGGGCGTCGGGCCCTGACCCATGCCCCAGGCCGTCCCGTCAGGCTGCACGTAGGTGTACTCGCTGCCCAGTGCTCCGGTGCCATTGTTCGCCCAGGTGCTGGCGCCGAACTTCGGGGCCATGGCATAGTCGTCGGCCCAGATGCGGAAGAACTTGTCGTTTCCGCCCGGACTGAGGACGGTGACTTTCGGCCCGACGGACGGTGACTCGGCACCATTGGGCATGTACAGGTAATACTGCATGTAGACCTCGTTCAGGCGCGGAAGTCCGCCGAAGCGGAGTTCCGCCCAGTTGCCATCGCCGAGCGGCGCGCCTTGGCGGAAACGGGCCGCGCGGGTGCCGGAGCGGGCGATATTCGCCGTCACGTCGACGTAGGCTGCACTGGTCCAGCGCACGCCATTCTGGGTTGCCGACAGGTTGCCCCCTTCAAAGCCATCGCTGAAGAGCAGCGCGTAGCCGGGCGCCGGAGCCGGCGCGGGTGCGGGTGCTGGAGCCGGAGCGGGTGCCGGTGCCGGAGCGGGTGCCGGCGCCGGTGCCGGTGCCGGTGCGGGTGCCGGTGCGGGTGCCGGTGCGGGTGCCGGTGCCGGTGCCGGCGGGACCACGGCCGGTGCGATCCGGACGAACACGGAGTCGCGGAAGCCATTGCTGGCGCTGACCCTGATCCAGGTCTCTCCTGCGCCGACGGCTGAAACGAGGCCCTGCGAGGTCACGGTGGCGACCTTCAGCTCGCGCGAGAGGTAGGCGAGCGTCACGTTGCTGGTGACGTCACCACCACGCCGGGACAGGACCTGCACCGTCAAGGACGACGTATCTCCCACAGCCGCCAAGGTCCCCGCGAGGACGACGCTACCCCGTGAACCAGAGACGCGTGGCGTGACGACGCCACTCGAGACCTGGTCGGCATGTGCCGGATCCAATGAATCGGCCGAACACGCACTGAGGAAACAACCAACAGCAACTGCGAACACGGGTGCATGGCGACTACGCATTTCTCTCCTCCATCGGAGTTTTCGGCGACCCGGCCAACATGAAACACCTCCTCTGTGAGATGCCTCGAAGTCCCGTGGTTTTGCGTCCCAGGCTTTCGCCAGGTTTGCCTTTGTCGCTCCCGCCGGAGGCGGTCCACGATCCTGCCGCAGTCAATACCGTGAGGTACAGGTGCATTCGCTCCACCCCTGACGCTGCGACGAAGTGATTCGTCACCAGACATCAGGAGAGGACGGGCAAGGATGTAGGGAGTGGCGTCGATGCCGACACCAAACAAGAACAAAGATATGTCACCATCTGGACACTCTGTTCGTCCCTGACTGTGTATTGCAAACAGTGCAGGGACGCGGTCCCAGATCGCCAGCGTCTCTGCGTTCGCAGGTTTCGTGCCGCGCACGCGCGACCAATGTTGCGTTACCTGACCGGAAAGTCAGTGCCCATCGCGCGTGCCACAAGATGTGAGCCGCCTCACGTGCGCACGACGCGATTGGCCGCATCAAGATCTAAAGACTTCAGTGTCTCCTAATGCGAAATATTGCAGGAAACACATACACATTTGACGTCGTTCAGGCGCGTGTCGAGTGCGCGAACGGCATGACGTAGGTAGATCGACGGACGCAAGGATGTGCGAGCACTCATGCGCACATTGGTGTCCTCTCGCACGACCGACGCCTGCACCATGTGCACTCGATGCAGCGCCAAGCCGTCGCGCCATGGCCGACGACACCCTCGCATCCACGATGGCGACGTGGTGCCACCGCGGAAGCGATTTCCGACAACCGTCGCCCGGGGCACCTGATGACCCAGGCCACGTCCGGCGCCGGCTCCGTCACGAACGCGGGAGCGGCGTCCACGAATCATCGTCGACAGGTTCGGCTGGCGCGCGTTCGGCGCGCTGCCGGATGCTCGCGTTGCTGAAACGCAAGCTCGACACCGTCCTCCCACGACCGACACGCGACGCTGTCGCCCGATGACCACGTGATGCGCACACTGATTGCGCGACGGGTGTGTTCGTCGTGGCGACCGTCGAATCCACGGTGTGCATGCGCGTTCCGTGACGAGAACGACACCAGAAAATGACAGCGCGTTCGGTTGTCGACATGGGTGTCGGGGTGACCTTCCTATCGCGAACGGGAGTCTCGCGACTGAGTGGCGGCTGTTGCCGTTGCGCCCGTGACCTTCGAGCGACTGCATCACCCGGATCAGTCGTCGAATCATGCTTGTAAATGTCACCCGCGAGGATCGCATGCGTTTCGGAACGATCACCCGGTCAGGCAGCCGTGCCCTGACCATTGCTGGCGTCAGCCTGCTGACCGCCTGCCAGAGCGACAAGGTCACATCTGGCGACGTTGCGTCAGCCGTCCTGACGAAGAGCTCGAACACGGATCCGGTCTTCACCAACCGCTCCGTCACGCCTGCCCTGGTGAAGAACGTCATGCGCGGCGTGTCGGTGACGACGCTGATCAGCAGCGACGACCGACTCGCTGGCTCGCCGACCTTCGTGTTCGGTGGCTCAGTGGACGGCATGGGCCTGCTGCCCACCGCCACCGGCTGGACACTGCTGGCCAACAACGAGGACAACTACGCGGTGTCGCGCATCCAGCTCGACCGGAATTTTGCGCCCGTCTCCGGGTCGTATCCGGTCAACTCGGACAACACGCTGACCCGACTCTGTTCCGCCACGCTGGCGACGCCCGAAGAACATGGCTTCAATCGTCCGCTGTTCCTGACGGCTGGCGAAAGCGGCGCGAACTCGCAGATCTGGGCGCTGGATCCGTTCGCGATGGGCCAGAACACGGCGGTGGCGCTGCCGGCGCTGGGCAAGTTCAACGCCGAGCAGGCGGTGCCGCTGCCGACGACGGCATTCCGCGGGAAGACCGTCGTGATCATCGGCGATGACGATTCCGGCACCTACGGCGGCCAGCTGGCGATGTACGTCGGCGACGGCGAGGGCAACCTGACGACGGGTAAGCTGTACCTGCTCGCCCGCTCCGACGACAACACCCGCGAGCGCGACATGGTCACGGGCGGCTCGTACGCGGTGGAGTTCCGCGAGGTGGTGGATCAGCAGACGAAGACGGGCGATCAAATCAACCTGATCGGCCGCAGCCTCAAGGCGATGGAGTTCGGGCGCGTCGAGGACGTGGACTACCGCCGCGGCGGTGTGGCCCACGCGCGTGACGTGTACTTCGCCGTCACCGGCCAGGACGGCAACGCCGCGCGCAGCAAGCATGGCCGCATCTATCACCTGGCGCTGGACAGCCAGGATCCGCTCCGCGGCACGCTCGAAGTGGTGCTGGATGGGGATGACCGCGCCGGGCCCGCCGGCCAGTTCCAGAATCCGGACAACATCACGGTCACCAAGAACAACATCTACATCCAGGAAGATCCGAACGGCTACGGTGACGAGACGCACGATGCGCGGGTGTACCAGTACGACCTGAACACGAAGCAGCTCAAGGTCGTCCTCGAACTGGATCACCGTCGCGATGCGGTGGATGCCGCCAAGTACAACGTGCCGGTGATTTCGAAGCTCGGTGACTGGGAGGTGTCGGGCATGATCGACGTGTCGCAGCAGACGGGCGAGAAGGGCACGTTCCTCCTCGGCATCCAGTCCCACACCTGGCGGGGCGCGCCGTATGCCGGCGCGGATGGTGGCGCGCGTCGCCGCGCGGAGAACCAGGCCAGCCAGATCGTCGTGCTGCGCGGCCTCGACCAGTAACTCCCTGCTGGATCATGCGCGCGGCGGATGGGATGCGTGTCCCAACCGCCGCGCGCAGACTCATTTCCGTTTCAGAGATGACTGTGCGTCGCCCATTCCTCGTCTGCGCCTCCATCGCGAGTCTCGGTCTCCTCGGTGCCTTCGTCGGCTCGATGCGTCCGGCGCGCGTGGCCGCAGCCGTGCCGTTGCCGGATCGCGAGCTCCCCGCCCCAGCAGGGCCGGCGCGCCGCGCAGGGCAGGCGCGGGTCGCCTACTTCGCCGGATTGATGGCGCTCGACTCGGCGGGCCGTCGGCTGGAACGTGCGGCGGAGCAGGGAACCGCGGACAGTGTCGTCACGGCATTTCGGGCCGCGCGCATTGCGTTCAAGGCGGTCGAGGCGCTGGCGGAATACTGGTCGCCGGGCACGGTGAAGGATCTCAACGGCCCGGCGATCGATCGCGCTGACACCGAGGCGCCGTACGCCATGCTGCAGACCACGGGCATGCAGGTGATGGAAGAGGTGCTGTTCCCCGACACGACGGCGGGGTGGCGTCAGGTGATCAGCGAGCAGGCGCCGATCGTGCGCTGGGCCGCCGCACGCATGCGCCAGGTCGCGAGCGGCACCGAGCCGATCGACGGCCATGTGTTCGCCGCCGCGCGCCTCGAGGTGATGCGTGTCGTGACGCTTGGTCTTGCCGGCTTCGACGCGGGATCGAGTGGGGATGGCGCACTGGAAGCGGCAGTCGCCCTGCGTGGTGTGCGGGCGATGCTGGAGCCGTACATGCCGGATCTCGCGCGTGCCGAGAGGCGGATCGCCGATCGGCTCGACGTCTCGCTGGATGCGGCGGCGGCATACCTCGACGCGCATCGCGACATGGACGGCCTGAACCGGATGGCGTTCATCGTGGCGTACGCGGGCCCGGCGGCGCGCGCGATCGACGCCGCGCGTCGCACGCTTGGTGTGACGCTACCGCCATCCGCCTCCGTCTGGGCCTCATCCGCCGCGACGCTGTTCGACGACGATGCCTTCGACCCGCAGGCCTTCGCGCCAGCCGACGCGCCGGCGGCCTCGCCGGAGATCATCGCGCTCGGACGCGACCTCTTCTTCGACGTCCGCTTGTCAGGTGATGCGTCGCGCGCCTGCGCCAGTTGCCACCAGCCGGCGCGCGCCTTCACCGACGGGCTGGCGCGACGGCCGAACCGCGACGGACGCACGCCAGCCGGCGCCCGCAATACGCCCACGGTCATCAACGTCGCCTTGCAGCCACGGACCTTCTTCGACCAGCGCACGCTCTACCTCGAGGACCAGGTCGCGGACGTGGTCAGCAACGTCGAGGAAATGGGGAGTTCGCTGACCGCCGCGGCGTCGCTGCTGGGCCGCGATCCACGGCTCGCGGCCCGCTTCGACTCGGCACTCGGTGGCTCTGGCACACCGGTCGTCACGCCGCGCCGGATTCAGGTCGTGCTGGCGGCGTACCTGCGTTCGCTGCAGGCCAACGATTCCCGTTTCGACCGCGCATTGCGGGGCGATACGCTGGCCTTGAGTGCCGCGGAGCGTCGCGGCTTCACGGTGTTCGAGGGCAAGGGAAAGTGCGGCACCTGTCACTTCCTGCCGCTGTTCAACGGTGCCACGCCACCGCTCTTCACCGAATCCGAGGCTGAAGTGATCGGGGTCCCGTCGCGTCCTCTCACGCACAACGCGGCGCTGGACCCCGATCCGGGACAGTTCGCCGTGACGCGCGTGCCGACGGAACGGCACGCCTTCAAGACGCCCACGCTGCGCAACATTGCGCTGACCGCGCCGTACATGCACAACGGCGTCTACCGAACGCTGGATGCGGTGGTGGATTTCTACAATCGCGGCGGCGGTACCGGGATCGGTGCGCGCCTCCCCAACCAGACGTTGCCGCCGGATCCGCTCAACCTCACGCGCCGCGAGCAGCGCGACCTGGTCGCATTCCTGCGAGCGTTGACCGATACGACGACAGTGCGTGCCGTCGCCCCGCGAGCTGCGCGGCCTCGCCCTTCGCACTGACGGGGTGGATATTGACGGGTACGCATCGGCGATTTCGCCGTGCACACCCCTCGCTTTCCTCTTCGATGCGTCCACACCTGCGCGCCGCCCTGCAGCTGGTGAGTCTCGCGGTACTGCCCCTGTCGGGCATCGAGGGTCAGGTGCGACCCGCACCGTACGATGTGCTGATCACCGGCGGCACACTCATCGACGGCACCGGCGCCGCCCGCCGCCGCGCCGACGTGGCTATCCGTGACGGTCGCGTGGCGCTCGTCTCGGCAGCACCAGTCGCGCGCACTCGTGCGGCACGGGTGATCGACGCGACGGGCTTGATCGTCGCCCCCGGTTTCATCGACCTGCATACGCATCTCGAGCCGATCCTCGCCATGCCCGACGCGCAGAGTCACGTGCGCCAGGGCGTCACGCTTGCCCTCGGCGGACCGGATGGCGGCGGTCCGTGGCCGTTCGGCCCGTATCTCGACTCGGTGCGCGCACGAAGGCTCGGCATGAACGTGGCCTTCCTGGCCGGCCACAATTCGATCCGCCGCGCCGTGATGGGCACCGAGAACCGTGCGCCGACGGCCAGCGAACTGGCTCGCATGCAGGTGATGGTCGCCCAGTCGATGCACGCAGGCGCGCTCGGCATCAGCACCGGCCTGCGGTATGTGCCGGGCACGTATTCGACCACCGCGGAAGTCGTGGCGCTGTCCACCGTCGCTGCCGACAGCGGTGGCATCTACACCTCACACCTCCGCGAGGAAGGCGTGGGACTGATCGAGGGTGTGGCGGAAGCGATGGAGATCGGGCGACAGGCACGCATCCCGATCGTGCTCACCCATCACAAGGCCGTGGGCCGCCTGATGTGGGGCAAGAGCGTGCAGACGCTGGCCATGGTGGACTCGGCGCGACGCGCGGGGACCGACGTGATGATCGACCAGTATCCGTACACGGCCAGCTACACGTCGCTGTCGGTGCTGGTGCCCAGCTGGGCGCTGTCCGGCGGCACCGCGGCGCTGGCCAGGCGCCTCGACGATCGCGTGCAGCGCGACAGCATCGTGCGTGGGATCATCGAGCTGCTGCGCAACGATCGTGGCGGCGGCGACCTGCGTCGTGTGCAGTTCTCACGCGTGCAGTGGGATCCGACGCTGAACGGGAAGACGCTGCACGACCTGCTGGTGATGCGCGGTGTGGAGCCGGTGATGGAGAACGCCCCGCCGTTCATCCTCGATGGCGTCCTGAAAGGTGATGCCGGCATGATCTACCACGTCATGGACGAGGGCGACGTGCAGCGCATCATGGCCCATCCGCAGACGATGATCGCCAGCGACGGTCGCATCACCAGGCTCGGCGACAAAGTGCCCCATCCCCGCAACTTCGGCACCTTCCCGCGCGTGCTGGGCCGGTACGTGCGCGACGAGAAGGTGCTCACGCTGGAGCAGGCGGTGCACAAGATGACGGCGATGCCAGCGGCGCGACTGGCACTCCGCGATCGGGGGTGCCTGCGTGTGGGATGTGCGGCCGACGTGGTGATTTTCGACGCTGCCACGGTGCGTGACGTCGGCACGTTCGAGGATCCGCATCACTATCCGGAAGGGATTCCCTACGTCCTGGTGGCGGGTGTGCCGGTGGTGGATGCCAACAGGTTCACCGACGCCCGGCCAGGTCGGGTGATCGTGCGTGCACCGGCCACGCGGCGCCGACCTCAGTCGGGCTGGCGCCGGTAGAACAGGTCGCGCACGTCGTTGCCACCGGGGACGCGGTAGCGCACCAGAAACCCGCTGGAGATGGCGGTGGCGGTGTGCGATCTGTCTGCATGTCGGCGATCCCGGTTTCGTCGCACGCAGCGCATTCGTCGAGGTCGCCAGTGCCGCATACCGCGCGACGTCAGTGCCAGCCCCACTCTGGCCTGCGCGTTCCCGGACGCACATACTGGAGCTCCACGCCCAGCGGGAGGATGTGCCATGCGCACAGCAGGCGGCACGCGATGGTTTCGTGAGGCGCTGCATGTCGGTGCCTGGATCTCGGCGGCGGTGTGTGGCAGCGGGTGCGCTGCAAAGGAAGAAGCGCCCGCAATGCAATCGCCACCGCCTGCCTCGGTGATCGACTCGGTCGGTGTCCCGATGGACTCGATGAGCATGCCGGCTGCACCCGCACCCGCCCCGGACACGACGGCAACGGTCGCCGTGCCATCGCCAGCGCCGCGGACCCCCGACCGGCCGCCACGCACCAGCGCAATGCCCTCACTACCCATGCCGCGCACGGCGACTCAGGTGCCGTCGGACTCGATGCCGATCCGCCGTGCCGGTAGCGCTGCACCACTGCCACAGATCGGCAGCGAACCGGCCTACAATCGCACCACGACGAAGGACAGCGCCGCGATCCACGGCGGCCCGAAGGTGCCGCGCGAAAAGCCGAAGCCGTGACGGTGCCTGCGGAGACTACGCCGGCCACCGGTGGCGGGCTGCGTCGCATCTTCGCCAATCACGAAGCGCTGAAGGACTACCTCACCTGCGTGGCGTTGCTGGGCGCGGGCGCGTGGTCGCTGTTCTCCTTCTCGTCATTGCAGCAGCGCCAGCGTGCCGATGCCGAGCTGGCGCTGCTGCGGCAGGATCCGGTCGCCAACATCGATCTCTCGGTCAGCGACATGCGTGTGACGGGGCAGCGGGATGCCGCGATGTTGATCACGGCCCAGATCGAAAACGTTGGTCGGCGCAGCACCACCTTCATGCTCGGCGACGCCGGACCGCTGACCGTGATGCGCCTGACGTTGAACGACTCCGGTCGCATCGCCGAACACAGCGCCAGCACGCTGGCGGTGCTGGCCATCGCCGCGGATGGCAACTCCGTCGTGCAGCCGCCGAAAACGAGCCTGCTCCCTGGCGAGCGCACCCGGCTTCATTTCCTGCTGCCACGAGCGCCGGCCGGCGTGTACCTGCTGCAATTCTCGGTGCCGGTCGCCACCACCAACACACCGCCCACCGACTGGCGCTGGACGGCGCGGCGGATCTACGTCCTGTGCCAGGGTCATGAAGCCGACACGAAGCGGCCCGCGGCGCCGATAGTCAGTGCCCCGCGTGACACCGCCTGCGCCGCGCAGCTGGACGTGCCGACGCGGCAGTGAGGGACGGCGATGGGCGGTGTGTCCGGAAGCAGGATTGCAGCACGATGCCGATCAGTTCGCGGTCAGCGCACGCGCGACAGCCGCAGCGGCAGCGGCTGCACGAAGGCCGCCGTGACTCCCCAGCGCTGGTCGGCAATTACGCCACGCGCGACGTCGATCCGGACGGCACGCGCACTCGGCCCGGGTAGTCCGACGCGTAGCCCCGCACCGGCATCGAGGTACAGCCGCTCGGTGCCAGAGGCGTCGCCGGGCAGTGCGACCTGCGCGGCGTCGAGGAAAATGCCGACCCCCACGGCGACGGTCCGAAAGGTCGTCACGGGTCGGTCCGCCGCCACGCCGCCGTGCACGATGCGGCGGCCGGCGCGCGAGGCCGGCAGCACGTCGTCCACGATCAGCGGATGCGCACGCAGCGGGATGGGGCGCAACAGACCACCCGCCGCCAGCGGCCAGAGGCCGAGCGGTGCGCTCCGGGTGGTGAGGTCGGCACCGGCGCGCACCGACCAGACGGTGGCCCACCGATCGGCTGGCAGCGTCCAGGCGGCCCGTGCGCTCACCCGGTCGTACGACACGCTGCCGGTGGTGGGCACCGCGTGCTCCGCGTCCGCCAGCAGCGAGAGTCGGTCATCCGCCGCGTGCAGCCCAAGGCCGAATGACGTGGTGACGAAGTCGCGATTGGCGTTCCAGTGTTCGAAGCGCACCGCGGTGCGTGCCTCGAGGCCGGGGCGCAGCCAGCTGGTCAGGCTCACCGACGACGCACGCCGGGTGTCGTCGCCGATGCCGTCGGCGAAGCGGAAGGTCGCCCAGCTTCCCTCGAAGCTCACCACGGTCGGGATGACGATCAGCGCGGGCAGGTCGAGTCGCAGCACCACGCGCGGATCGGCGCGACGCCAGCGCCATTGCGCCGTGAACAGTTCACCGAGACCGAGCGGCGTGCTGAGCGCGACATTCACCTGTCGCGCGAACGCAGCGCGCATCGCCTCCACGGCCAGCAGCTCGCGATAGGGAACCGTCAGCGGCCGCTCGACGACGTCGGCACGCACTTCCACCACACCACCAGCCACGGCCTGATACGAGACGCGTGTCGTGGCCAGTGACGGGATGTCGTCGATGCGGCGCCGAGCCAGTGCCAGCGCATCGGCGGTCAGCACCTCGCCTGGCGCAATTCCCAACCCGTCGGCGAGCGTCCGGAAGCGTGACCTGCGCGTGCCGTCGATGCGCACCAGGTCCACCCTCGGCCGACCCACGACGTTCCACGCGTCGAGCGCACCGATGGCATCGCCGGTCAGGTACCGCGCACTGCCGAGCAGTTGCCAGGCCAGCGAGTCTGTCGGTACGCGCCGCAGGTATTCGTCCGCCAGCCGTGCCGCGTCGTCGCGCCGACCCTGTCTGAATCGGAGCCCGGCCAGTTCGCGCAACACCAATGGCTCGGCGGGACAGGCAGCGGCGGCCGCGACGAGCGTGCTGTCTGCGTTCGCGAGGAGATTGGCGGCCGCGGCATCCGCCGCCCGATCGAGAAACGGGCGACAGGGCAGGGAATCGACCGCGACCGTCGGCCGTGGGGCCGATGGCGTTGCGCGGTTCGTGGTCACGTTCGATGTCACGACGGCGGGCGGTCGGGCCAGCAGCGCCCAACGATCGGCAGCATCCCACCGGCGAACGAACTCCGACGAATCGACGCGCACCGACGGTGCGACTGCCGGATCGTGATACACGACCTGTCCGTCGCTCCAGCCCACGATCACGATGTAGTGGTAGCGATTCTTCGCCACCTGGATCAGTGCGATGACCGGCACGCGTTCGGCCACCGATTGCTGCACGATGGCGGCCGTCGTGCGACGCGCCTGCGTGTCCCAGCCACGCGAGCGCATCGCCTGCTCCATGTCGGAGGTGCGGATGCCGCCTTCTGCCTTGCGCACCAGTGGCGCGAACTCCTCGGCATACACGCCACGACGACCCCACCAGCGTTCGATCATCGCGATGGCAGCGCCGCCACAGAGCAGCTCCGATTGTGACATGTATGGCACCGGCAGCAGCGCGCTGTCCGCCGTGACCGGCGCTGGCGCGCGTGCGACGGCACCCCGCACCGAAGCGCAGGATGCCGTCAGGGTCGCGAGACCCAGCACTACCCACCGGCCGGCACGCATCATTCAGCCGGCCGCCTCACGACTCAACGCGTGAGCAGGATGAGCAGCAGGAGGCCGATGATGATGGCCGTGGTGCTGATCACGACGGTCGAATCGCCGCCGGCGAGGATCTTCTCGGCCAGCTGCTGCGCCGAGGCGTCGTCGAGGGATGCGATGCGCGTCTCGAGTGCGCTGCGCGACAGGCCCAGGCTGGCGGCCGTGGTGAGCGCGGAGCTCGAGGTGAGCGCCGACGACACGATCGCGCGGTTGTTGGCGGGGCGCGCAGCGACGGCGCCGTCGAGCGTGCCGGCGTCGATGGTGCTGCGTGACTGTGCGGCGAGCGGCGCCGACAGGGTGACGGCCGCGACGGCGGCCAGCAGGAACGTCGAAAGCTTTCTGGACACTGGAGTTCCTCGTGCATCGAGAAGTGGAGCGTCTCCGCAGGCGTTCGACATCGAGCGTCAGCGTACGAGTCGTCCGACGGGCGATCCGTGCGGTGCGAAGACGGCAGACGCAAAAAGGCGCGGGCAGCCAGGGGGCCACTCGCGCCGTCATCTCTTGAGCCAGCATCGCCCAGTCGATTCGGCATGCGCGGTGCTCGCGCATGTGCTCTGCACCCGGAGGGTACGCCCGCGTCGGGTCCGGCGCAAGTGCAGCGGACTCGACACGTTGCCGAGCGACTCGCCGATGCCGGTGCGTTGGGCGCTGCCATCAGCGCGCGCGACGCAGACGTCGTGCATTGCCGCGCAGCCAGTTATTCCGCTGGGGCGCACATCGTGATGCTGCTGTGACAGAGACGCCTGTCGTCGTCAGTGGCACAGCTGGTGAGGGCAGTGCTTCTCCAGCGAGGGGCGCGGCACGCTGGTGGCTAGCCAGATCATGGTCGCGGCCTCAGCTTGGAGACGATAGTCACCCTTCTTCTCGTCGAGGAACGAATCCGTGGCCGAAATCACCGAGTTGCTGCCCGAGTTTCCGAGCTTTGCCGTCCGCTATGAGCCGGGCAAGAATCCGTTCTTCAAGGCCATCATGATCGAGAACCTCCGCAAACTGAAGTCGGTGGCGCTCGGCAGGACACTCCTCGAGCAGATCGCCGCCGCATCCCCCAAGCATCGCGGCGGCTTCCCGGAAGGGGTCAACGTGATGTGTGTCCCGCACCACGTCAATTACACCGCCAAGGGCTTCGCGCGCATCAGCGAGGGACTGGGGCATGGTGCCGTGAAGGTGACGGGCATGAAGCCGTCAGCGATGGCGGAGCACAACCTCGAGAAGTGCGACTTCCACATTGGCGGCAGTAGCCTCAACCGGGCGGACAATCCCGTTCACCGGAGCAAGGGCTCGGGCAGCGTGTGCTGGATGGCGTTCAGCAATGCGCAGATGATCACCAGCAAGGGTATGGCCTGTCCCGCGTACATCGTGCTGGCACACGAGCTGATTCACTCGCTGCACTGTACGACCGGGACGCACCACGGCGCAGAAGAGGAGAAGATGGCCAGCGGCATCGGCACGTACAGCGACTTGCCGATGACCGAGAATGCCTTTCGCAAGGCGTTCGGGCTCTCGCTGCGCCTCGACTACTGAGTCCCGGCCCGCATCCTGGCCGCCGCAGTCGTGATCACGTGCTGGCGGAGGTCGTGCGTCGTGCGTTCGAGGCTTTCGCCGCGCTGACGACAGCGTCGTGACAACCGGCGCACACCGCCGGCGCCAGAGACTCGTGGGAGCGTTTCCCCGGGCGGCGCCGCTGCCGCCCGACAGGCGTCGGCTCCCGCTCTCGGGAACCGGCGCCTGTCGCACACCTCACGGTGGAGCGTTACTTCAGGTTCACCTGATAGATCGCCGTGGTGCCGCTGGTCTCGTTGCCGACGATCAACAGTGGGCGCTTGTTGGGTGAACGCACCGCCGGAATGAACGTCACGCCTTCCGGACCACGATCTCCGGCCGCACCGCCCGAGCGGGTGTTGATGTACGTCACGTAGATGGGAGCGGCGGGATTGGTGACGTCGTAGACGGCCACGCCGCCGATGCGCTCGAGGCCAATGAAGGCGAAGGTCTTGTCGCCCATCGTGCCGAGCACCACACCCTCCGGCTCGGGGCCCTTGTTGTCGCTGCGGTCATCGATGGTGGCGTTGTTGTTGCTCGAGTTGAACGGCGCCTCCGGAATCGACTTGGTCAGCTGCTCGAGCTGGTCGCCCGAGTCCCACAACTGGTTCACCTGCGCGCCATTCGGCGTCCAAATGCTGAACGAACGGCCGCCGAGCACATACAGCGCGTCATACACACCGGTGGCGGGGTTCAGGCCGAGCGACTTGGTGACCGTCAGGCGGCCGAGTGCGCCGGCGTTCTTGCACGGCACACCATTGCAGGCCGCGCTGGTGAAGATCGCCGGGTTGAGCGGCAGGGTACTGACGCGTGCCTCTTCCGCGAAGCCCGGCGCGTCGAGGTACTCGCGTGCATCACCCTCGTTGGCGGTGATCAGGTAGGTCTGGCCATTCACGGTGTACGAGGCGATGGCATCCGGCTGATACATGCCCAGCACCGGCCAGTTGCGGATGCGCACGTTGGACGTGTCACGATCGCTGGGATCCAGGCCCTGCCCGGCGATGCGGTGATCCTTGAAGCCGAGCGGCGCGACGCTGGTGACGGTGGCCGAGGCGAGGTCCACGATGGCGATCGCGTTGTTCTCCTGCAGCGTCACATAGGCCGTGTGTTCGGCATCATCGACGGTGATGTACTCCGGCTCGAGGTCTTGTGCCACCGAGGCGTTCGGGCCGTAGATGCGCACACCGGCGTTGCGCAGTGCGGTGGCCTGTCCGTTGTAGCTGCTGAACGATGCGGTACGGACGCTTGGCGCATTGACGTTGCTGACGTCGATGATGCTGACTGACCCTTCGGGATCGATGGTGTAGCTGTTGTTGGGCTCACCTTCGTTGGCCACCAGCAAGTACTTCCCTGACGACGAGAAGGTGACCATGTCGGGCAGCGCGCCGACGGTGGCCTGGCTGACGATGTCGAGGGTCGTCGCGCGCACGAACACGACCTTGCCCGGATTGGTCTTCGGTACCGCTTCCACTGCGATCGCGACCACGCCACGATCGGCGGCGACGCTGTTCACCGGACCACCGAACTGCGCGCCGGAAAGCGTCGCGACCAGCTTCGGCGACGCCGGGTTGCTGAAGTCGAGGACATCCACGGAGCCGAGGGCGCCGTTGACGACGAAGAGGCGCTTGCTGACGAAATCGTAGGCCGTGATCTCGGCGGCACCCAACTGGCCACCGTCGAAGCCGCCGATCCTGGTGAGTTCGAGCGTGGTGGGTGTGGGATCCGAGGCGTCGGCGCGGGCGGCGAGCTGGCCGCCGGGGCCGGCCGGGGTGGTGCGCGTATCGGTGCAGGCGGTGAGGCCGAGGAGGGCGGCGGCGAAAGCCAGGGTGGGACGAGGACGCATGAGTCTCTGTGAGCGGAGGTAGGCGCAGGGCCGTGTCGCGGCGACGGGCGCAGTCTGCCGCAGTGCGACCACGGACAGCGCCGCACTGCGGTCACGGACCTGCCACGGTCCTGTATTGGCGCGGTGATAGGTTCCTGCCAGGCGCCGGGCGCGGACCACGGTTCGTTCACTCCGCATCAGCAGCCTGCGTGTGCTTCGGCCGTCCACCCCAGCCCCACCGACCATGCGTCCCCCGTTCCGTCGAATCGCTGTTGCACTCGCGTTGCTGCTGGTCGCCGCGCCAGTGTTCGCCCACGACATGTTCCTGCGCCTCGAACAGTTCTTCGTGGCACCGAACACCACCGTCACGGTGCGCCTGTTCAACGGCACGTTCATCCTGTCCGAGAACTCGATCACTCCCGATCGACTCGCCGACATCGCAGTCGTGTCACCCGCGGGTCGCGCCAGGATCGACGTGGCACAGTGGAGCGCGAGCGGCGACACCAGCGCCTTCCCGATGCGGACGGGGACCGCCGGCACCTATGTCGTCGGCGTCTCCACCAAGCCGCGCGTGCTGGAGATGAGTGGGGAAGAGTTCAACGCCTATTTGCGCTCGGATGGCATCCCCGACGAGCTGGCGTCACGCCGCGCACAGCGCCGACTGTCCGATCGCGCGAAGGAACGCTACCAGAAGCACGTGAAGGCGCTGGTGCAGGTGGGCCCGACGCCCAGCAACGCCTTCGGTACGGTGCTCGGCTATCCGGCCGAACTGGTGCCGGTGCAGAACCCGTACACGCTGAAGGTCGGTGCCACACTCGACATCCGCGTGCTGGTCGACGGCAAGCCGGTGGCGAACCAGTTCGTGCAGTACGGCGGATTGTCATCGTCGAGCGGTCGCGTGGCGCAGCGCAGCCTGCGATCGGATGCCGCGGGTGTGGTGCACATCCCGCTCGACCGCACCGGCACCTATTACGTGAAGTTCATCTCCATGACGCGCCTGGCGAACGATCCGGAAGCCAACCACGCATCGAAGTGGGGTTCGCTCACCTTCGGCGTGAAGTGAGCGTGCCGGATCTGCTGCGCCGCGTTTCGTTGATGGTCCTGTTGCTCGGTGGCCTGTCCACCGAGTTGCTGGCGCACGGCGTGGCGGCGGGCGACAAGGGCTTCATCCAGCAGAGCAGTGGCGTGTTGCTGATGCCGTTCGCCTACCTCGGCGCCAAGCACATGGTGACCGGGTACGATCACCTGCTGTTCCTGCTGGGCGTGATCTTCTTCCTGTACCGCTTGAAGGACGTGGCACTGTACGTCACGCTCTTCGCGATCGGACACTCCACCACGCTGCTGCTCGGCGTGCTGTTGCACGTGAGCGCCAATGCCTACCTGATCGACGCCATCATCGGACTGTCGGTGGTGTACAAGGCGCTCGACAACCTCGGCGCGTTCCGTACCTGGTTCGGCGTGACGCCGGATGCGCGTGCGGCGACGCTGGTCTTCGGCTTCTTCCACGGATTTGGCCTGGCGACCAAGATCCTCGATTTCCAGATGGCGGAGGATGGCCTGGTGCCGAACCTGGTGGCCTTCAACGTGGGCGTCGAGATCGGGCAGGTGCTGGCGTTGAGCGCGATCCTGATCGCCATGCACCACTGGCGGCGCTCGCGCAGCTTCCCGCGGTTCGCCTACCGTGCGAACGTGGCGATCATGACCGCCGGATTCGTGCTGGTGGGTTACCAGCTGGCAGGATTCTTCATCGTGTCGAGCCGCTCATGACCAGTTCCGCTCCAGACCCGACGCCGACACCGTCCGGGGCCTCGCTCCTGCGCTCCACGCTGATTGCGGTGGTGGTGGCCGGCGTGTTGCTGGTGACCTGCGTGCTGCCTGCGGAATACGGCAAGGATCCCACGGGAATCGGTCGGCTGCTGGGCCTGACGCAGATGGGCGAGATCAAGCTGGCATTGGCCGAGGAGGCCGCCAACAACGCGGCGGCAGAAGCGGCGGCCGATTCGGTGATCGCGGCCTCCGAAGCGGGAGTGCCGGCCGACGCCGAGGTGCCGGCGACGGGCGACGCGGTGCCGCCCGTCGCCGCGCCGATGCGGGTGGACACCACGCTGGTCACGTTGTCGCCCAGCAAGGGGGGCGAAGTGAAGCTGGTGATGCCCGCTGGCACGAGCGCTGCGTACCGCTGGAGCGTGACCGGGGGCGTCGTCAACTTCGACATGCATGGCGACTCGACCAACGCCCCGAAGGATTGGTTCGTTAGCTATCGGAAGGGGCAGCGGACGGCGGCCGACTCGGGCGAATTGGTGGCCGAGTTCAAGGGCAACCATGGCTGGTTCTGGCGGAACCGTGGGACACGTGACGTGCTGGTGCGGTTGATCACGAGCGGGAGTTACAGTCGCATCGACACTCATATGTGAGAGAGTTCTCACGGAGATATACTGTTTGCCGGATGTCACCACCCCAGACGAGATACGCCGCACCGAGAACGACGTGGGCGGCGACGCCATGGCCCGCGTCGTGACCGAGCTCACCAGCAACGTACCCCTCCAGCTCGAGACCCCGACCGCCCAGCCGGAAACGGATGACCTCTTTGCGGGACCGGGCGAGGTGCGCGCCGCCTGCCGCGCCATCGACTGGGCGACCACGCCTCTGGGCCCCGTGTCGTCCTGGCCGCGCAGCCTCCGACAGGTCGTCCGGCTGATGCTCAGTGCCGGGACACCGATGGTGGCATTCTGGGGCCCGCAGCTGGTGCAGATCTTCAACGACGCATTCCGACCCAGCCTTGGCGGGACCGTGTCGCTGCCGCTGGCGCTGGGTGCGCCGGCGGCGGAGTTCTGGGCCGAGGTCTGGGAGGCGCGCGGCCCGCAGATCCAGCGGATTCTGGACGGCGAGGCCGCAGTCCCGCAGCAGAACGTTTCGCTCCCGATGACGCGCAACGGCCGGCACGAAGAGGTCTGGTGGACGTACACCGATAGCCCGCTGCACGACGACGACGGCGCGATTGTCGGGGTGCTGGTGGTCTGTCAGGAAACAACGGCCAGCGTGCAGGAGGAGCAGGTGCACGCGGCGGAGTTGAGCGTGCTGCTGGCCGAACGTACGCGGCTTTTCGATGTCTTCCAGCACGCACCTGCGTTCCTCGCTGTCATTGACGGCCCAGAGCACGTGATCCAGTTCGCCAATCGTGCGTGTTACGACCTGGTGGGAGACCGGGAGCTGATCGGCCGCCCAGTCTTCGAGGCGTTGCCAGACGCCCGAGACCAAGGCTTCGAGGCGCTCATGGCTGAGGTGCTCACGACCGGGAAGACGTTCTCGGGCCGTGCGGTTCCTGTCCGACTCGAACGCACGCCTGGTGCACCGGTCGAAGAGCGGTTCATGGACATTTCATACGCCGCGCTGCGCAGCGCTGATGGATCGGCGGGCGGCATCCTGGTGCATGGCGTTGACGTGACCGAGCAGGTCCACGCACGCAATCGGTTGGCGAGGGTGGAGCATCCGCTCCGGAGCGTGGCCGACGCGATCCCGACGCTGGCGTGGACGGCGCGCGCCGACGGGTTCATCGAGTGGTACAACGCGCAATGGTACGAATACACTGGCACCACGCCAGCGCAGATGGAGGGCTGGGGATGGCAATCCGTGCACGACCCCGCCGTCTTGCCGAGTGTGATGGAACGCTGGAGCAATTCGTTGCAGACCGGCGAGGCGTTCGAGATGAGCTTCCCGCTGCGCGCTGCCGACGGCACCTTTCAGTCGTTCCTGACGCGCGTCGTGCCATCGCGCGACGCGGACGGCACTGTCGTGCGGTGGTTCGGCACCAACACCAACATCGATGCCGAGCAACGGCTGCGTCAGGCGGCGGAGCAGGCGAATCTCGCCAAGAGCGAGTTCCTGACCGTGATGAGCCACGAACTGCGCACGCCATTGGCGGCCATCGATGGCTACACCCGGCTGATGGAGATGGGCGTGCGTGGCGCGCTGACCGACGAGCAGCGCCACGACCTGACGCGCATCCGCAACTGCAGCACGCACCTGCTGGGGTTGATCAATGGGGTGCTGAATTTCGCGCAGCTGGAGGCCGGTGCACTGCAGTATGAGGTCGAGGCGGTCAACCTCGAGGAGGTGCTGCAACGGTGCGAGGCACTCACCGAACCGCAGGTGGCGGCCAAGGGGTTGGTGCTGCGGTGGGAGAATTGTGCATCGTCGCAGATGGTGCTGGCCGATCGTGAGAAACTCACGCAGGCGCTGCTCAACTTGTTGTCGAACGCCGTCAAGTTCACCGAGGCCGGTGGCGTCATCGACGTGCGCTGCGCGGCGGTGGACCACGAGGCTGGAGCGTCGCTGCAGGTCATCGTGACCGACACCGGCATCGGCATCGACGCGTCGGCGCTGGAGCGCATCTTCGAGCCGTTCGTGCAGGTCAATTCGAAGCTCACGCGCACGCAGGCAGGCACCGGACTTGGCCTGGCCATCAGTCGGGAACTGGTGCGCGGCATGGGCGGCGACCTGACGGTGCAGAGCGTGCCGGACAAGGGCAGCGCGTTCACGCTCACACTCCGAGTGCCATAAGCTTTGCCTGCGGCCGCTCGATGACGAAGGGCGCCCGGTAGACGGACGCCCTTCGGGTCACTTTCGTCGCCGGGTGATCAACGGGTCACGGGATGCGCTTCGCGAGCGAAGTGGCGATGTGCGGCGAGCGCAGAGACGAATGCGTGAAGCGCGCCACCTTCCGCGTCGGTCACCCCCTGGATGATCCCTTCATCCGGCTCTCCCGTCGCGAGCGACGCCGTGATACCGCAGGCTTGAAGGATGGCATCCGATGCAGGACCGACCAGCAGTGTCTTGCAATGGCGGTACTGGTCTTTCACATAGTCGCAGGTGTGCGGATCGCGCAGCAGCGAGGCGACCGCCACGTCACCATCCGGCAGGATGATGCCGTCGAAGGCCGCCGATGGCGTGTTCTCCATCGTGAGGTCCACCTGGAGCGCTGTGCCGTCCGAGGCGGTCACGTGGCCCAGGCGGGTGGCAACCAGCCGTGAGACGGCTCCCTGTGCAGCCAGCAGCTCTTGCGCCATGCGCACCCCTTCGGCATCGACGCCATCGGCCACGAGCAACGCAACCTTTCGCGTGACGATGGTGCCGTCGCCCGGACGCGCCGTGAGCGAGAGGGCAGGAGACACCGTGACCTCCGGTGGGTACGTCGCATCGGTGGCGAGCGGCAGGGGCTCCGGCACCGGCATGCCAAGCCCATCTGCCACTGCGGCTGCCAGCGCCGCCGAGACATGAACCAGGCCAGCCAGCATCCGGGAACGAATTGCAGGCACGGTGACCTTCGAGAGCTCAAAGCGAAAAGCGGACTCGATGTGCCGCTGCTCCGGTGGCGTCTGGCTTTCGTAGAAGAGGCGTGCCTGTGCGTAGTGCTCCGCAAACTTCTCCGGTGAACCACGCAGCTTGCTGGCCTCGATCGGCTCAGGGAACGAACTGAACCCGGCACGACCGGCCTGGAAGGGACAGCCGCCGCCGAGCGAGTTCGGTTCGTACGCGACACGACCGTGATGGAGCGCCTGGCGATGCATGCCGTCACGCTGGTTGTTGTGCACCGGTGCCAGCGACGCGTTGATCGGAAGTTCGTGGAAATTCGGGCCGCCGAGCCGCGAGATCTGCGTGTCCACGTAGGAGTGGATCCGCCCGGCGAGCAGGGGGTCGTTGCTGAAGTCGATCCCGGGCACGACATGCGCGGTGCAGAACGCGACCTGCTCTGTCTCGGCGAAGAAGTTGTCCGGATTGCGATTGAGTGTCATGCGACCGATCGGGATGATCGGGACCAACTCCTCGGGAATCAGCTTGGTGGCATCGAGCACGTCGAAGGAGAACGCTTCCGCCTCTTCCTCGGTGCAGCACTGAAAGCCCAACTCCCACGCGGGATAGTTGCCGGCTTCGATGGCATCCCAGAGATCCCGGCGATGGAAGTCCGAATCGGCGCCGCTCAGCTTCACCGCCTCGTCCCAGACGAGCGAATGGGTGCCGAGCACCGGAGTCCAATGGAACTTCACGAAGCGGGCGTCGCCATCGGCGGTGATCAGCCGGTAGGTGTTGACGCCAAACCCCTGCATCATGCGGTAGCTGCGCGGAATGGCGCGGTCGGACATGACCCACAGCAGCATGTGCGTCGACTCCGGCATCAGCGACACGAAATCCCAGAAGGTGTCGTGCGCCGATGCTGCCTGCGGCAGGCCGTTGTGCGGTTCCGGTTTCACGGCATGGACGAGGTCCGGAAACTTCATCGCATCCTGGATGAAGAAGACGGGGATGTTGTTGCCGACCAGATCCCAGATGCCCTCGTCGGTATAGAATTTCACCGCGAAACCCCGCGCATCCCGTGCCGTGTCGGTGGAGCCCCGTTCACCCGCAACGGTGGAGAACCGGGTGAATACCGGCGTAACCTTGCCCGCTGCAGCGAACGGCGCGGCCTTGGTGAGTTGCGAGAAGTCGGCGTAGCTCTCGAAGACGCCATGCGCACCGGAGCCGCGTGCATGCACGACACGTTCCGGGATGCGCTCGTGATCGAAGTGCGTGAGCTTCTCGCGGAGGATGAAGTCCTCCAGCAGCGTGGGCCCGCGCAGTCCGGCCTTCAACGAGTGCTGGTTGTCGGCGATCCGCACGCCCTGGTTGGTCGTCATGGCGCGGCCGGTGGCATCCACGCGGCGGGACGACAACGACCCGGGCATCGTGTCGCCCAGCGATGGCGCGACGCCGGTCTTGTCGGAGACGTTGGTTTCCGACGCGGTGCTGGCCGCCAGCTCGGGGGTCGGTTCGGGCAGTGTGGTCCCGCGATGCGGCGCGCGGGCGTGCTGCTCACCGTAATCGAGGGCCTTGTCGGGATTGTGATCCATCGCCGACACATACGCCTCGGTTGCGGACGCGATCGATGAACGGGATTCATCCGACGCGTGCGGGTACAGCTCGGGAACGGCGCCAGGGGCTGCACTGGCGGGCGGCTCTGCCGGTGGCGCACCATCGACCACCGGGGCTGGAATGTTCGGAAACTCGTCGGGCGTCACGATGAGGATGCTCGGCTGCAGGGTGACTGGCCGAAGTGCAAAAAAGGCGCGCGCCTCCTGAATGATTCAGGAAGCGCGCGCCCACACTGACGAGCCGATCGCACTCGTCCGGCCGGGAAGTCGCGCGTCAGAACGTCGCGCGACTCGGATTGTTGTACGTCAGGTTAGCGCGTGACCCGGCACGCGACAACCAGTACCAGACTCAGCGCGTCGAGCCGCGCCGCAGCAGGTTGACCACCGCCAGCAAGACGACCGCACCGGCGAACGACACCAGCAATGCCGGGAGACTGAAATTGTTCTGGTTGATCGTGCCGACACCGACCATCGGCGAGATCACCCAGCCAGCGATCATCGCGCCGATGATGCCGACGACGACGTTCAGGATGACGCCCTGCTGCCCATTGGTGCGCATCAGGATGCTGGCAAGCCAGCCAAGGACGCCACCAACGACGAGCCAGATGATGAGATTCATGATCAGTTGTCCGAAATTGTGATGTAATTCGCCGTGGCCATGATGGCAGACACGCGCGCCACTCGCGGGTGGCGTGAGCGCCGGTGTCTTCGGTGGCACGCCGCGTCCTGCTGCTGCGGTGCCCAACCGTCTCCCGGCGTCGTGACACAATGGCAGTGCACGTTTGGTGCCACATCATGCGGCTCAGCATGGGTGAGTGCGTCGGGTGAACGCCCACCGGTTCGAGGACGGGCGCTCATCACTTTCCATCACACCAGCCCCGACAGTCAACTCGGGCCGCCAGGGTTCCGACACTGCGACACAGGCACGCGTCACCTGACGCGCGCCAGCGCCCGTGCACCCGGGCCCTGTGGATTGCGCCCGGACCGTTGGAGGCCCCGCAAGCATGGACTGCTCGATCCTCATCGTCGACGACGATCCACTCGCGATTGCGGTGCTGGCCCGCATCCTGGATGGATTCGGCCGCCTGCGATTCGCCACCAGCGGGGCCGATGCGCTGCGCATGGCACGGCTGGAGGTGCCGACACTGGTGCTGCTCGACGTCGAGATGCCAGCCGTGAGCGGTTTCGACGTCTGCGCCACGATGCGCGCCGATCCGGTGCTGCGCGAGGTGCCAGTGATCTTCATCACCAGCCATGACGACACGGCCCGCGAAGTGGCCGGCCTCACCGCCGGCGCGGTGGATTTCATCAGCAAGCCGCCGACCCCGGTGCTGGTGCAGGCGCGGGTGCGCACCCAGCTCCGCCTGCAGGAGATGACGGCGGCACTGCGCGAGGCGGCGATGATCGACGGCCTGACGGAAGTGGCCAACCGGCGCCGCTTCGACGAGACGCTGCCGCGCGAGTGGTTGCGTTCACTGCGTGCGCGGACGCCGCTGGCGGTGCTGATGATCGACGTGGACCACTTCAAGGCCTACAACGATCATCATGGCCACCAGTCGGGCGATCGCGCCTTGCAGGCCGTGGCGGCTGCGCTGCGCGACGTGGTGCGTCGGCCTGCCGACCTGCTTGCGCGCTACGGCGGTGAGGAGTTCGTGCTGCTCGCCCCGGAGCAGGATCTGCATGGTGCAACCGGCTTCGCGACGCGCCTGCTGGACGCGGTGCAGCAGCTGGCGTATCCGCACGATGCCTCACCGGTGGCGCCGCACCTGACCATCTCGATCGGCATCTCGGTGTACGACGCGCACTGCGGTGGCGTGGACCTCAGCGCGGTGACGGATCTGACGGCGGCCATCGGCCATGCGAGTCTCGAGGCCGGGGCGCTGGTCCAGGCCGCCGATCGCGCGTTGTACGCGGCCAAGCAGTCCGGCCGATGCCGCGCCGCCTTCCTCGCGATGGATCGTTTCGGCGATCCGGACGCCGCGATCACGGTACGGGTGGCTGGGGACGCCGCGGTGCCGTCGGTGATCGGTCACACACCCGTGCATGCCTGACACGCGACGGCGCCGCAGGCCGCGACAGATCGCATTCGTCGTTCTGGCGATAGGGCTGGCCTGCGCCGCCCTTGGCGCACGCTATCAGCAATCGCGCAACCGGTCGCTGGTGCAGGAACGATTTGCGGCGCAGACGAAGCGACTGACCGACCAGCTGGTGTCGCGACTCAATCTGTATGAGTACGGACTGCGTGGGGCCCGCGGTGTGATCATGGCATCGGAACAGGCCACCGACGGCCGCGGCGTGTTCCGGCGCTACATCCAATCGCGCGACATGAGCCGCGAGTTTCCCGGTGCGCGCGCCTTCGGCTTCGTCCGTCGCGTGGCGCCCGGGGATGTGCCGGCGCTGGTGGCAGGCATCCGCCGCAGTGGGATGCCCACGTTCGATGCGCACCAGTTGACGCCCACCGCTGGTGAACGCGCGGTCATCGAATTCATCGAACCGCTGGAGCGCAACCAGCGCGCGCTGGGGCTCGACATCCTCTCCGAGCCGCGGCGGCGTTCGGCCGCCGAAATGGCCATCGCGCGCGGTGCCGCCTCGATCACGGCGCCGATCACGCTGGTGCAGATTCCCGGGCAGCCTGGGCACGCATTCGTGATCCTGCTGCCGGTGTACCGGTCGGGCATGCCGGTGAACACCCCGGCGGCGCGCAGCGCCGCAACCTATGGCTGGACGTTGGTGGCGCTGGAGTTCGACGACGTGCTGCGTGCGATCGATGCGCGGCAGGACCTGTTCACCATCGCGATCGCAGACAGGGCCCCGTCGGGACATCTCGAGCGTTTCCACGATTCCGGCCGCTCGCGCACGGAAGCGGTGAGCGACCTGATTGCGCGGCAGCGCCGGCCGCTCTTCGGGCGCGAGTGGGTGATCGAATTCCGGCCGCGCCCCGCGTTCCTGCTCGAGCAACGCCTGCTGCAGCCGCTGACGGTCTTCGTCACCGGTGCGCTGGCGGCGCTGCTGTCCGCCGCGCTGCTCTACTTCTACCTGCTCAACGAGCAGCGCAGACGGCTCTCCCGCGACGCGCAGGCGATGTACGCCACCATCGTCACCAACTCCAGCGACGCCATCATCGGTGAGTCGCTGGATGGGTGCGTGACGGCGTGGAATCCCGCCGCTGAGCGCATCTTCGGGTACACAGCGGCCGAGGTCATCGGGCGCAGGGTGGAGGAGTTCCTGCTGCCGCCGGAGCGTCGCCACGAGGAGCTGGCCATCCTCGAGCGTATCCGGCGCGGCGAGAACATGCCACCGTTCGAAACCCTGCGGCGGCGCCGGGATGGCGTGGACGTGCATGTGTCCGTGGCCGCCGCCACGCTCACCGCACCGGATGGGCGCGTGGTCGCCATCGCCAAGACACTGCGCGACATCACGCGGCTCAAGGGCGCCGAACGCGAGTTGCGATTCCTGAACACCACCCTCGAGCATCAGGTGGTGGAACGCACCACCGCCCTCGAGACGGCGCGTCGCGACCTCACCAACGTGCTCGATGCCCTGCCATCGATGGTCGGCTACTGGGATGCCGGCATGGTGAACCGCTTCGCCAACCAGGCCTACCAGCGGTGGTACGGCCGCGAAGGAGACGGATTGGCCGGGCGCTACATGCCGGAGCTGCTCGGGCCCGACCTGTTCACCGAATTGCGCGGGCGCATCGAGGGCGCCCTGCGTGGTGAGCCACAGACCTTCGAGCGGCGCGTCACGAATCCGGCGATGGGAGGATTCCGCCATTGGCTGACGCACTACCTCCCCGACACCGTTGACGGCGAGGTGCGCGGCTTCTACGTGCTGTCGCACGACATCACCGCGCTCAACGAAAGCCAGCAGCACCTGGCGGTGAGCCAGGCTTTGCTCGAGCGGACCGGTCGCGTGGCCGGTGTGGGCGGCTGGCGGCTGGATATGCAGACCGGTGTGATCGAATGGACGGCCGAGACGCGCCGCATCCTCGACGTCACGTCGGAGTACCAGCCCACGCTCGACGAGGCGCTCGCCTTCTATTCCGAGACGTCGCGCCCCATCATCGAGCAGGCCGTGGCGTCGGCCATGCGCGACGGGACGGGATGGGACCTCGAGCTGGAGGTGCAAACCGCCCGGGGGATGATGAAGTGGGTGCGCGCCCAAGGGGAGGTGGAGTACGAGGCCGGTGAGCCGGTGCGCATGCTGGGCGCATTCCAGGACATCACGGCCCAGCGCGCCGCGAACGACGCCCTGCAGCAGGCGCTCGTCGATGCGCAGGCGGCGAGTGCGGCCAAGAGCGCGTTCCTGGCCAACACCAGCCACGAGATCCGCACGCCGCTGCATGCGGTGGTGGGCCTCGTCTACCTGCTCGAGCGCACCGCGCTGGATGCTGACCAGCGTTCGCTGGTGCGCAAGATCGACGCGGCCGGACAGGCGTTGCTGACGGTGCTCAACGACGTGCTCGACCTTTCGAAGATCGAGGCCGGCGAGATGCCGCTGGAGGACACCGCGTTCGACATCCCGCGGCTGCTGCGCGACCTGCACGACCTGTTGCTGCCCACCGCTGAGATCAAGGCCCTCGCCTTCCGGCTGCACGTGAGCGATGCGGTGCCGCGGCTCGTGCGCGGCGACGTCACGCGGGTGCGTCAGGTGCTGACCAACCTGGTCGGCAACGCGATCAAGTTCACCGAGCGCGGCGAGGTCGCGCTGCAGGTGTCGGTGATCGGCCACGCGTCGGAACGCGTGGTGTTGCGGTTCGTGGTGACCGACACCGGCATCGGCATTTCGGACGAGGTGCAACCGCGGCTCTTCACGCCATTCACGCAGGCAGACGTCTCCACCACGCGGCGTTTCGGCGGCACCGGCTTGGGGCTCTCGATCGTACGCCACCTCACCACGATGATGCATGGGACGTGTGGCGTCGTGAGTACGCTGGGCGAGGGCAGCCAGTTCTGGGCCGAGATTCCATTCACGCTGGCGGCCGACGACAGTGAACTGGTGGACGTCGTAGCGCCGGCGGCGCCCGCGCATCACATCACGCCGATCGCGTCGCTGCTTGGGGTGTCGCCGCGATCCGCTCCCGACACGGCGGCGCCACCGGCTCCCCGGTTCGAGGCGCTGCCCGGTGTGCGCGTGTTGGTGGTGGATGACAGCGACATCAACCTCGAAGTGGCGCGCCGCATCCTGGAGCGCGAGGGCGCCGAGGTCGTGACCAGCTCCAGTGGTCACGATGCGCTGCAGGTGCTGCAGCACAGCGACCGGCCGTTCGACGTGATCCTGATGGACGTGCAGATGCCCGGCATGGATGGGAACGAGGTGACGCGCCGGATCCGCGACGACCTCGGACTGCGTGCCGTGCCGGTGCTCGCAGTGACCGCCGGTGCGCTGGTGGCGGAACAGCATCGGGTGCTGCCCGCGGGCATGGACGACTACCTGACCAAGCCGATCAATCCGCAGCGACTGCTGGACATGGTGCGACAGCACGTCGAGAAGCGGCGTGGCACGGCGCTGCTCCCACGACCGGTGCGTCAGCCTGTCGACATCGCGGCCCGCTGGCCGCAGATCGAGGGAATCGAGCACGCCGCCACCGCGGACCGGTTTTCGCACGACCTGTCGCTGTTCCTCGAAATGCTGCAGCGACTGCTGCTGGAGTGCACACGTCCGGCGTTCGACGGCACGCGGGCGTCAGCAGGTGGCTACGACCGTGTGGCCGTGGGCGCGCGCATGCATCGTTTGCGTGGCAGTGCCGGTATCCTCGGTGCGACACGATTGCAGCAGCTGGCTGGTGAGGCCGAGCAGCAGTGCCGTGCACCACTCGACGCACAGCGCGTCGACGCGCTGCTGGAGGGCATCCACGCTGCCGCCGACGAGTTGTCGCGCGCGGCGCAACCGGTGTTGGTGCAGTACGGCGTGGCATCGCGGTCCGCGCCGGCGGCACACGCCGCCGCGCTCACGCCCGGCGAGGTGCGGCGGTTGCAGGACCTGCTCACGCTGCAGGACCTGGCGGCGATCTCCGGGATGGAGGAGATGGCGACCGGGTTGCGCGACGCCCTGGGTGCCCAGGGATTCGATGCGCTGCAGCAGTGTGTGCACCGGTTCGAGTTCGGGCAGGCGGCCGCGCTGCTGCAAGACGTGATGCCTGGCGCGCCGTCGGTCACCGTGGCGCATGACGCTCCGGCGAATCAAGCGGCTGAGCGCGCACGTGCGTGAGGCACATGCGCATTCATTCGCATTGATGATGCCTGAGCACGGCCGTGATTGCTTGCTGTCGGCGGCGGCGCACCCTAGCGTGGCGCTCCCGTACGTGTGCGACCCGCGGATGCTGTAGCACCTGCTGCGTTCCGTCTCGCACGCGTGGGGAATCTTCCCCCCCCACCGATCGGAGACGCCACATGTTCACACGACCGCACGTCCGCGTGCCAGGACGCTTGCTCATCGCCGCCGCGGTGGCGCTGTCCGCCTGCGCGCCAGATGCCCCGCTGTCACCACGTACCGACGCTGTCGCGCTGAAGGGTGGCGTGTCCGCCACCATCGGACGTGCCAGCCCAGCGTGGCAGGCGCTCACGATTTCAATGGCGGTGCAGGCGAACTACAACCCACTGCAGACCGCCCGCGCGTATCCGCTGGTCGGCGTGGCCCAGTACCGAGCGGTACAGCGCGCCGAGGCGGCGATTGGCCTAGCGAACACCGACAAGGAGCCGGCATCAGCGAATGGGGTCGGTGCGGGTGGACGCAACCGACTCGAAACCGATCGTGGCGCGGTGGCCGGTGCCTCGGCCGTGGTGCTGGCCTATCTGTTTCCTGCGCGTTTGACGGAGATCAATGCGCTGGTGAGCACGCAAGCCAACGCCGGTCCGGGCAATGTACATCCAGCGTTCGTGGCTGGTGAAGCGATAGGGCGCGCGGTCGGCGCCGAGATCGTGGCGCGTGCAGTCGCCGATGGCTTCAATACCGTCGTGCCGCTCGCACCACCACCGGGTGCCGGGTTCTGGATCAGCAACACCACGCCAGCCACCACCGCGGGTTCGCAGATGCTTGGCGTGACGCGCTGGTTCCTGACGTCGGTCAACCAGTTCCGCGCCGCACCACCTCCCGCCTTCGGTTCCGCCGCCTTCATCTCTGCGCGCAACGAGATCCGCCAGATCTCCGACACGCGCACGGCCGAGCAGACACGGATCGCGGGGTTCTGGGCGCTGAACAATGGCACGCCGACGGCCTCAGGCTTCTGGCTGCAGGAGGCCACCGCCGCCATCGAACGGGCCGACCTCACAGAGCGGCAGGCGACGCACCTCTACGCGCTGGCGAGCGCCGCGATGATGGACGCTGCCATCGGGTGTTGGGATTCGAAGCTCACGTACTGGTATATCCGGCCGTGGCAAGCCGATCCGGGCATCAACGTGCTGGCGTCGGTGGGGCGGCCCAACCATCCGTCGTATCCATCGGGGCATAGCTGCATATCAAGCGCGGGCGCTGCGGTACTCGCGGCCATCTTTCCGGCCGATGCGACGCGCTTGAACGCGATGGTCGTCGAAGCCGGTCTCTCCCGCATGTACGGTGGCATTCACTACCGCTTCGACTGCGATGCGGGCCAGCTGCTGGGAAGGCAGGTGGCGGAGTTCGCCATTGCCGCCGATGCGTCGGGGCACTCGGTGCTCACGGATCCCTGATCCGTGGCCGACGCAGCGTCGGTGGTCGATGCGTGTGCATCGACTACCGACGCTGCGACTCACATCTTCGACTTGGCTGCGGCCTGCAGGACATCCACGACCGCACCCAGCAGTGCATCGGCCGTGAACGGTTTCTGCACGAACCGTTCATACGCGCGGCCTTCGATGGACGGCGGCGCCTCCGAGTATCCGGAGACGAAGACCACCGGCAACCTCGGCATCTCGGCGTGCAGCTGCGCCATCAACTCCGTGCCACCCAGTTCCGGCATCCGCACATCGGTGATCACCACGTCGATGTCATCACGATGGCTGCGCCAGAGCCGCAACGCGTCGGCGCCGTGACGCGCCTCGATCACCGTGTAGCCGTGGCGTTCGAGGATGCGTCGTGTGGTGATCCGCACGCCGGCCTCGTCTTCCACCAGCAGCACACGTGACGGCGCCGCTTCCACCACGGCGTCCGGACTCGGCTCGGATGGTGACTCGGCACCGAGAATCGCGGGCAGCAGCACGGTGAACGTCGTTCCGCGTCCGTGCACGCTGTCCACCTGGATGCTGCCGCCCGCCTGCCGCACGATGCCGAAGACCGTCGCCAGCCCGAGACCCGTGCCGGCACCGATGGCCTTGGTGGTGAAGAACGGTTCGAAGATGTGTGCCTGCGTGTCGGCATCCATGCCGTGTCCGGTGTCGCGCACCACCAACCGCACCCACCGTCCCGCACGCGATGGCACCCAGGCGCGCGCATCACTCGGAGGGAGTTGTATCACATCCACTTTCATCGCCAGCGTCCCACCCCGTCCGTCATGTCCGTGCAGCGGTGTGAGCATGGCATCGCGCGCGTTGACCGCGAGGTTCATCAACACCTGCTCGAGCTGCCCGGGATCGACGCGCGCCAGCGCCGGTTCCGGCGTCAGGTCCACCAGCAGCCGGATCTCCTCGCCGATCACGCGCCGCAGCAGCTTCTCGGCGTTGTGCAGCACGCCGGTCACCGACACGTCTTCCGGGCGCACGGGCTGCTGGCGGCTGAAGGTCAGCAGCTGTCGCACCAGTCCACCGGCGCGGTCCACCGCCATGCGCACTTCATCCAGGTCGGCGGCAGAGGTGTGGCCGGCAGGCAGGTCGGCCTGCACGATCTCGAGGTTGCCCTGGATGATGGTCAGCAGGTTGTTGAAGTCGTGCGCGATGCCGCCCGCCAGCTGGCCCACCGCTTCCATCTTTTGCGCCTGGCGCAACTGCGCCTCCAGCGCCACCTGCGTCGTGATGTCTTCCATCGCACCGATCAGCCGCTCGGCCTGTCCATCGGCATCGCGCAGCACCGACCCGCGATCCACGATGGTGGAATACGTGCCGTCGTGGCGCCGGAACTGGTACGTCTCGCGCCATTCATCGACGCCTGCGGAGCGGTCGATCACCGCGCCGATGCCGCTCAACACGCGCGTCAGGTCGTCCGGGTGCACGTGGCTCTCCCACCAGCTGCTCTCGGACGGCAGCGGCCCAGGGTGGCCCAGCGCCACGGCAGCGCCCTCACCCCAGGTCACCAGGCCGCTGCTCAGCTCCCACTCCCAGATCGCATTGCCGGTGGCGCGTGACGCCAGCGCATAGCGTTCTTCCGAGCGCCGCAGTGCGTCCTCGGCGCGCTGCCGCTCGGTGATGTCCTTGGCCAGGATGATGCGGCCTGGGCGTCCATCGTAGAGCGTGTCCTGCGCCGTGATCTCGACCAGAAGCTCTTCCCCCAGCTTCGTGCGGTGGCGAAAGACCTCGGCGAAGGCGGCACCGCGATCCGACGCCGCGATGCTGGCCATCAGTGCCGGCACATCCTCGGGCGGCCGCAGGGCGGTGACGGTGAGCGCCAGAAACTCCTCGCGCGTGTAGCCGTAGCGCACACAGGCGGCGGCATTCACATCCCGGATACGCAACGTTTCCAGGTCGAAGACCCACGTCGGCAGGGGGCTTTCGCGGAACAGCACGCGGGCCCGCGATTCGCTTTCACGCAGCGCCAGATCCGCCTGCGTCCGCTCGGCCTCGTGTGCAGCACGTGCCGTCAGGTCGCGCACGATGACAGTGACGAGCGGGCCGTCGTCGGTGGCAACATTCGAGACGGACGTGTCGATGGGGAAGCGCGTGCCGTCGCGATGTCTGCCTTCGAGTTCACGTGCGCCCTCATCATGTGCTACCGGCTCGCCGTCGCCGAACCGTGCGACGTGTGCCTCGTGGCCGTGCCGGTGCTCGTCGGGGATCAGGACGCTCAGCGGCTGGCCGATGAGCTCCGAGGCCGGGTAGCCGAATAGGCGCTCAGCGGCGGCGTTCGCCATCACGATGCGCTGCCCGGCGTCGGCCGCCAGAATGGGATCGCTGGCCGACTCGAGAATGCGGGCGAGGCGCGTTTCGCTGGCGCGATGCGCGGTCAGTGCAGTCCGCAACTCCAGCTCCACGACCACCGCCCGCGCCAGATCTCGCAGCACCTCGAGATCGCCGGCCGTCCACGTTCGCGGGCTGGACGCGATCGCGCAGAGCGTGCCGAGATTCTCGCCGGTTTGCATGAGCAACGGCACGCCGGCATACGCCACCACGCCAAGCTCAGACACGGCGAGACTGTCCCGGAGCAGTGCAACGTCGCGTGAGTCCTCGATGACGAGCGGGGCATTCCCAGTGACCACGTATTGACAGACGGAATGGCTCAGTGGCGTGGTGCGCGCGCCTGCTGCCCATTCCGGAGGGCTGGCCTTGCCAGCGAACCATTGCCGGTGATCGTCCACCAGCGTGACCAGCGCCACCGGCACCGCCAACGCTCGCGACAGGATGCGTGTCAGACCGTCAAGCAGCGGCGACGCGGGGGCGTCCATGAGACCTGTCGCGCGCAAGGCCAGCAGGCGCGCAGCGTCGTCGAGCGGAGTGGACACGGCTGGTTGGCGAATGGGAGAGCACCACGCGTATCGAGCCGGCCCACACCCGGGCCGGCCGACGCCGATGCGCCTTGTCTCCGTCGGACTCGACAGGGAGGCACGCCAGCGGGGCCGCGGAGTATTGCTGCATCGGCAATATCACGCAGTCTGCAACGGTGTCCATCGGGCGGGCGGCGACCCGAACAACGGCGGCGCCTGCCGCGTTACAGCCAGTACAGTCCGTCGCTCACCCTGAGGTCGCCCCGCCCACGTGGATGCCGTCGTCGAGTTCCTCCTCAAGTACCGGCCGGCGGCCTTCGCCAACGGGACGCTGGCCTTCGATCCGGTGCTGCCGGTCTGGGCGGTGCTCCTCATCGCGTCCACGGCCGCGGGCGTGGCACTCTGGAACCTGGCCCGGCAGTCCGGTCGCCTGACCGGCACCAGCCGAGCGCTGCTGGGCACATTGCGGCTGGCGACGGTGGCCTTGCTGGCCTGGTGTCTTTGCCGGCCGGTGCTGGTGGTGGCCGAGGCGCTGTCGCAACGCAACGTGGTGGCGGTGCTCCTCGATGATTCGCGGTCGATGCGGATCGCGGATGTGGATGGCGCACCACGCGCCACGACCATCCGCACGCTGGCCGGCGGACCGGACAGTGCGCTGCTGCGCGCGCTGGCCGCGCGATATCAGGTACGCGTCTACCGGACCAGTGCCGCGGGTCGTGTGCCGGCGGTGAATGCGCTGGCGTTCGATGGCAGTCGCACCCGGCTCCTTGGCGCGATCACGCGCGTCGAGGATGAACTGGTCGGCACACCGCTGAGCGGCGTGGTGGTGTTGTCGGACGGTGCCGAGAACGGCAGCACCGGCGAGGGCGCGGCATCGCTCACTGATCAACTGGCCACGCTGCGTGCGCGCGGAGTGCCGGTGTACACCGTAGGCGTCGGCAGCACACGCTTCGCGAAGGACGTCGAGATTTCCGAGGTCGGTGGACCGAGGCAGGCGCTGCGCAACTCGACCGTGCTGCTCGATGTCGTGATCACGCACCGCGGCTTCGGTGGTGAGTCGCTGCCGATCGTGGTGGAGGACTCGGGACGCATCGTCGCTTCCGCCACCGTGCGGCTGTCGCGCGACGCGGAATCGACGCCGGTGCACCTGCGCGTGCCCACGCCCGACGCCGGTGCGCGACTGCTGGCGGTGCGCGTCCCGGTGCAGCCTGGTGAGATGGTGCCGGAGAACAATGCCCGCCGCGCGCTGCTCACCGTGCGCGATCGGCGCGAGAAGGTGCTCTACCTGGAAGGCGAGCCGCGCCCGGAGCTGAAGTTCGCGAGGCGTGCGGTGGATGGTGACCGGCAGCTGCAGCTGGTCACGCTGCTGCGGTCGGCGAAGGACAAGTACCTGCGCCTTGGCGTGGACGATTCGCTGGAACTGGTGAACGGCTTCCCCACCACGCGCGCGCAGCTGTTCGCCTATCGTGCGATCGTGCTCGGCTCGATCGAGGCGTCATTTTTCACCGGTGACCAGCTGCGGATGCTGGCCGATTTCGTGGGTGAGCGCGGTGGCGGCTTGCTGTTGCTCGGCGGCCGCGAGTCGTTCGCCGACGGTGGCTACGTGGGCACCGCGCTCTCCGACCTGATGCCGGTGGATATGGAGGTCAGCACGCGCAGCGAGGACGAGCGGTTGGTGGCAGTCACGGCCGTGCCGACGGCGGCTGGGCTTCGGCATCCCGCACTGCAGGTGGCGGGCACCGATTCGCTGGTGGCGAGCCGCTGGCGCACCCTCCCGCCACTGACCACGGTGAACCTGCTGGCGCGCGCCAAGCCCGGTGCGTCGGTGCTGCTGCAGGGTCGATCGGGGGAGCGTGGGCTCACGCGACCCTTGCTGGTGTCGCAGCGCTATGGGCGTGGCCGCGTACTGGCGCTGGGGGCGCAGGACGACTGGCTCTGGCAGATGCATGCCGACATCGCGGTGGACGATTCCACGCACGAACTTCTCTGGCGACAGATGCTGCGCTGGCTGGTGAACGACGTGCCCGATCGGGTGGAGGTGGTCACCGACGAAGAATCCGGTCCGGGCGACGCGGTGCCGGTGCGCGCCATCGTGCGTGACAGCGGCTACCTGCGCCGCAACGGCGTGACGGTGACGGCGCTGGTAGCCGGCCCAGCCGGCGCGACGCAGGAGGTGCCGTTCGACTGGGGAGTGGATCGCGACGGTGAATACGTCGGCACGTTCATACCGGCGGCCGATGGGACGCAGGAGGTGCGCGTGCGCGCCATTGCCGGGGCAGACACGACGATCTCGCCACCCGCCTACGTGCGCGTGGCCGAGCCGATGGAGGAATACTTCGGCGCCGAGCGGCGTGAGGGGTTGCTGGAGCAGCTGGCGCGCGAGACGGGTGGGCGTTCGTACACGCCGCAGCGCGCTGGTGAGATCGCGCGCGACCTCGCCTACAGCGCCAGCGGCGCCACCGCGATACGTCGCCTCGATCTCTGGGATGCGCCGCTGGTCTTGCTGGTGCTGCTCTCGTTGCTGGGTGGTGAATGGGCATTGCGTCGTGCGCGAGGGTTGACCTGATGCACCGACGCCTGTGCACGGCCGTGCTGTCGCTGCTCCTGCCCACGGTCACGCCGCTGGCGGCGCAGGAGGGTGGTGCCACGCACCTGGTGGTGATCACCGGCGTCAGTGGTGAGGCGCGGATCGGCACCGAGTGGCACGGCATGGCGATGGCTCTGGCCACCGCTGCCACGCAGAAGTTCGCCATTCCGGCCGCGCGTGTGACGGTGCTCGAACAGGACAGCACGCGTGATGCGCCACGCGTGCAAGGCCGCTCCAGCAAGGCCACCATCGAGCGGGTCCTGGGTGGATTGGCACGTACGCTCGGCGCCACCGATCGGCTGGTAGTGGTCCTGATGGCGCACGGGTCGGCCCTCGGTACCGAGACGCGTGTGAACCTGCCCGGTCCCGACATGACGCCGGGCGACTTCGTGCGCCTCCTGGCCCCGGCGACGGCACCCACCATCGCATTCATCCACACCGGCAGCGCCAGCGGGGAGTTCGCCACCGAGCTGGCGGGGCCGCGACGGATCGTGATCACCGCCACCAAAAGCGCCAAGGAACAAAACGAGACCATTTTCCCCGGTCCGTTCGTCCGCGCGCTGACTACCGACACCGGTGACACCGACAAGGATGGCCGGGTGTCGCTGCTGGAAGCGTTCACCTATGCGCAGTCGGAAGTGGAGCAGGTGTTTGCCAAGGGCAACCTGCTGCCCACCGAACACCCGGTACTGTCGGATGGGGCGGAGGGCGGTCGTGCGCGCACCTTTTTCCTCGCGGCGGCGGGTGGATCCGGCGCACCGTTGTCGGCCGCTGCGCTGAGGCGCGCGCCGAGGTGCAGTCGCGCATCGATGCGCTGCGCGCACGGCGCAGCACGATGAGCGAGGACGCGTACCTCTCCGCACTCGAACCGTTGATCGTGGAACTCGCCGAGCGCACGCGAGCGCTACGCGGAGCACAACCGGTGGTGAAGCCGTGAGCCCCCGAGTTCTCAGCACCGCGCGAGCCTTTGCGGCGACCCTCGCCCTCACGCTGTCTGCGTGTGCGGTGGCGATGCACGCCTTGCCGGCGGTGGCGTGGGCGCAGGGCGCGCGTCCAGTCGCCGCCAGCACCGCGGCGGCGCGCTATCAGCGCGGGGCGTACGACCAGGCCATCGCCGCAGCCGGTTCGGCTCCCGGCGGTGAGGCCGCCACCGCGGTCGGCGCGATCACGCTCATTCGCGCGCTGACGGATGTGGGACGCGCCGGTGACGCGGTGGCCCGGGCGGCGCGGTGGAAGAGCAACCCCGCCGTCGCTCCGGCCTTGGCCGGCGCGCACGAAGTACTCGGCCAGCTCGCCGCGGCTGCGGAATCGTGGACGGTGGCCACGCGCGGCCCCGATTCACTGCGGG